>CAYUBT010000174.1:0-5446 GCA_964443055.1 uncultured Rubellimicrobium sp. | reverse complement strand
TCAGTTGCGGGCCTTGTCGACCATCTTGCCCTTGGAAATCCTGGGCATCATCGCGCGCTGCTTTTCGCCGACCTGCTCGATCTGGTGCTCGTCGTTGAGGCGGCGGGTGGCCTTGAACATCGGCTGGCCGACGGCGTTTTCCTGCATGAAGTCGCGCACGAACTTGCCGGTCTGGATGTCGCGCAGCACCGCCCTCATCCGCGCCTTGGTCTCGTCATAGGGCAGGATGCGGGGGCCGCTGACATATTCGCCATATTCCGCGGTATTCGAGATCGAATAGTTCATGTTCGCGATGCCGCCTTCGTAGATCAGGTCCACGATCAGCTTCACCTCGTGCAAGCATTCGAAATAGGCCATTTCCGGCTCGTAGCCCGCCTCGACCAGGGTCTCGAATCCCATGCGGATCAGTTCGACCAGTCCGCCGCAGAGAACCGCCTGTTCGCCGAAAAGGTCGGTTTCGCATTCCTGACGGAAGGTAGTCTCGATGATCCCCGAACGCCCGCCGCCGATGGCCGAGCAATAGGACAGCCCGCGCTCCATCGCCTTGCCGGTTGCATCATGATGGACGGCGACGAGGCAGGGCACGCCGCCGCCCTTGAGATATTCGCCACGCACCGTATGGCCGGGGCCCTTGGGGGCCATCATGATGACGTCGACGCCCTCCTTCGGCTCGATCAGGCCGAAATGGACGTTGAGCCCGTGGGCAAAGGCGATCGCCGCGCCCTCGCGCAGGTTGTCATGGACATATTTGCGGTAGGTCTCGGCCTGAAGTTCGTCCGGCATGGTGAACATGATCAGGTCACCCCAGGCGGCAGCTTCGGCGATCCCCATGACCTTGAGGCCCTCGGCCTCGGCCTTGGCGCGTGACGGCGAGCCTTCGCGCAGTGCGACGACGACGTTCTTCGCGCCCGAATCGCGCAGGTTCAGCGCATGGGCATGGCCCTGGCTGCCGTAGCCGAGGATCACCACCTTGGTGTCCTTGATCAGATTCACATCGCAGTCGCGATCGTAATAGACGCGCATCTCGCGCTCCTTTCCCGTGGGTTCACGGGCGCAGCATAGAGGATGTGGTCCGCGAGAGGAGTGCATAAGACACATAAACCATATGGATCGTGAGAGGATCATTCTTGCACACAGCAAAATACAGGATATTCATGTGTCATGCTTGACGACACCGACCGCCGCCTCCTGCGCCAGTATCTGGCCGATCCGGCCCAGCCCGCCAGTGCCTTGGCCGAACGGGCGGGGCTGACCACGGCCACCGCCTGGCGACGCCTTGAACGGCTGCGGGCGGCAGGCGTGATCGGCAGCCGCAAGGCGGTGATCGACTGGCGGCGCATGGGCTACGAGGTCGAGGTCTCGCTGCGCTTCACGCTCGACAAGACCACGCCGCGCGCCTTTGACGAATTCCTCGCCGCCGCACGCGAGGTGCCCGAGGTGATCGCCGTCGAGACCTTCCTCGGCCGCGTCGATGTGCGCCTCAATGTGATCGCCCGCGACATGGCCCATTATGCCGACCTCTACCGCGAACGCATCCTGACCCTGCCGCATATCGTCGATATCGAGGCGCTGATGCTGGTGGCCACGCTGAAGGACCACGAGGAACTGCCGCTGTGAACCTGCCGGACGACATCGACCGCGCAATCCTGCGGCTGCTGACTGAAGATGCAGCGCTGTCTGCGGGCGAGATCGGACGGCGTATCGGCCTGTCGCAGCCGGCGACATGGCGGCGCATCGCCCGGCTGCGCGAGACGGGGGTCATTGCCGGCGAACGGGTGGTGGTGGATCGTGAACGGCTCGGCTTCGGGGTCACGGTCTTTCTGGGGATCAAGCTCGCGACCCATGCCCGCCATTCGGCCCGCGATTTCGAGCGCGCGGTGACCGCAATCCCCGAGGTGCAGGTCGTGCAGCATGTCCTCGGCCTCTTCGATTATCGCCTGCGCGTCGTTGCCCGTGACATCGCCGATTTCGAGCGCGTGCTGCGGCGGCGCATCATGGCGCTGCCGGGGGTGGGCAATATCGAGGCAAATGTGCTTCTATCGGAAGAACGGCGGCCAGGCCCGCTCTGACAGGAAAGGACAAGACATGCGCGACCCGGTCGATCCCGGCGGTTTGCAGGAATTCTCGGTCGTGTTCACCGACCGTTCGCTCAATCACATGAGCCAGGCATTTCAGAAGGTGATGCGTGATCTCTCGGACGGGCTGAAGGACGTCTACAACGCCGATTCCGTCGCGCTCGTTCCCGGCGGCGGCAGCTATGCCATGGAATCCGTGGCGCGCCAGCTTGTCACCGGGCGTCATGCCTTCGTGCTGCGGAACGGCTGGTTCTCGTATCGCTGGAGCCAGATCTTCGATATCGGCCGCTTCGCAGCGGAATCAACCGTGCGCATGGCCCGGCGCACGGGCAATGATCCGAAGGCCCCTTTCGCGCCGCCGCCCATCGAGGATGTCACCCAGGCGATCCGCGAGGCGCGGCCCGATGCCGTCTTCGCCCCGCATGTCGAGACCTCCTCGGGTATCATCCTGCCCGACGACTACATCGCCGCCATGGCCGGTGCCGCGCATGAGGTGGGTGCGGTCATGGTGCTGGATGCCATCGCCTCGGGCTGCATCTGGGTGGACATGAAGGCGACGGGCGTCGATGTGCTCGTCTCGGCTCCGCAGAAGGGCTGGTCCTCGACGCCGTCCGCCGGGGTGGTGATGATGTCTGAACGCGGGCTCGAGCGGGTCGAGGCGGGCGAGTCGAACTCCTTCGCGCTCGATCTGAAGAAATGGCGGGCGATCATGGCGGCCTATGAGGGCGGCGGCCATGCCTATCACGCGACCATGCCGACCGACGCCATCCGCCAGTTCCGGGACGCCCTCCATGAAACCCGCGACTGGGGGCTGGAACAGGCCCGCGATGCGCAGTGGGAGCTGGGCCGCGCCGTGAGGGCGATGTTCGCCGAAAAGGGGCTCCGCTCGGTCGCGGCGCCGGGTTTCGAGGCACCGGGGGTCGTGGTGAACTATACCGATGATCCGGGCGTGCAGTCGGGTGCCAAATTCATCGCCGAGGGCGTGCAGATCGCGGCGGGCGTGCCGCTTGCGGTCGAGGAAGGGGCGGATTTCCGCACCTTCCGTATCGGGCTGTTCGGGCTCGACAAGCTCTATGACGTGGCCGGCACGGTCGAGCGGCTGCGCAACGCGGTTGACAAGATCATGTGAGGTTAGGGCGGGGGGCGGTTACCCCCGCGCACCCAGGCCCAACCGCATGAGATTGCGCCTGACCGGGCCTGACCCATGCAGCGCACGAATACCCAAGGCGCGCAGGTCACGGATCGGCTTTGCCCCCGCTCGCGATGCGCGGTTGAGCAGATCGACCCCGGCCACGCGTAGCGCGACTTCAGGCATCCGCCGCCGCGCATAAGTATCGAGCATCTTGCGGCTGCCAAGGTTGCCGGCATCGGCTTCAGCCAGATCGAGCAGGCAGGTGATGTCGGCGAGCGACATGTTCAGCCCCTGCGCCCCGATGGGTGGAACGACATGCGCGGCCTCGGCCACCAGTGCAGCGCGCGGGCCGGTCAGGGCGGTGGCGATCTGGCTGATGATCGGCCAGACCTGCCGTTTTGCTGCCAGTTGCAGCGGGCCATAGACCCAGGCGGAACGGTCGGTGGCCGCGCGCGAGAATTCATCCTCGGACAGGGCGGCAAGGCGATTGCATTCAGGCCCGTCCTCCATCCACACGACCGATGAGCAGGGCTTACCGTCGAAATCGGGCAAGGGCACCAGCGTGAAGGGCCCGCCCGAACGGTGCACTTCGGTGGACATGCCGCCATGGGGATGGTCATGCGTCACGGCAAAGACCACCGCCTTCTGACCGTAGCGCACCACCCGCGCGGGGATCCCGAGCGACTGCCGGACCGCGGAGCCGCGCCCGTCCGCGCCGATGACGAGGGACACGTTCGCGCGTGATCCGTCGGTGAGCCGGGCGCGCACCTCATCCTCGCGCGCCACCATGTCGGCGAATCCGACACCCGCGCGGAAGGTGACCGTTTCCATCTCGTCGAGCCGCGCGCCGATCTCGCGCCGCAGGAGCCAGTTGGGCAGGTTCCAGCCGAAGGGCCCCTCGCAGACCTCATGCGAAAGGAAATCGCGCGTCACCCGCGCCTCTCCGTCCGTGCCGCCCGCATCGACGATCCGCATCGTATCAAGTTCCATCGCATGGGGGGCGAGGCGGTCCCAGAGTCCCGCGCGCTCCATCAGGCCGCGGGCGGGCTGCAGGAAGGCGGTGGTGCGCAGGTCTGCGCCGGGCTGGGCCGCACTGGTGACGGGCGGGGCGGGATCGACGACGAGGACGGAGAATCCCGCCGCCCCGAAGGCCGCTGCCGCTGTCAGCCCGGCAACACCGCCGCCCGAGATGAGAATGTCATGCTCAGCCATGATCCGTCCCTCCTGATGCGGGCGCGTGTGTCGCGAGGAATGCGGCAAGATCGCCGGTCCGATGGTCGATATGGGGGGCCGCCCGGGTTCCGGTGCCGACAAGCACGGTGCGGAGCCCGAGGCCATGCGGCACGGCAAGGTTGCGCGGATCATCCTCGAACATGGCCGATCTGCGCGGGGTCAGCCCTTCGAGCGCGAAGATGCGGCTGAAGGCCTCGGCCGCGGGTTTCGAGACGAAATTTGCATGTTCAGCGCAATAGATCGCGTCGAAGGCACCATCGAGGCCGCGCCGGGCCAGAACCCGCGCGGCATAGGTAGAATCGCCATTGGTGAAGACGATCCGCCGCCCCGGCAGCGCGGCGATGGCCCGCGTCAGCCCCGGATCGGGGGCGAGGGCGGAGAGGTCGATGTCATGCGCCTCGGCGAGAAACTCCACCGGGTCGATCCGGTGTTCGGCCACGAGCCCGGCCAGGGTGGTGCCGTAGCGGTCCCAGTAATCCTCGCGCAGGTGATCGGCCTCGGCACGGTCGATCCCGAAGCGGCGCATGAGCCAGAGCGTCATGCGCGGGCGGATCTGGGCAAAGAGATCGACCGATTCGGGATAGAGCGTGTTGTCGAGGTCGAAGACCCAGGTGCGCATCTGCGCGAAAGGGGAGGCGGCCATGCCCCTGCCTAGCCGCGCATCCCCGCTGGTGCAAGCCATACACGCGCCGGGCCCGGGGTGCCGACTCCATTACATCTTTCGTCATTGCGAGCCGGAGGCGAAGCAAGCCCGTTTTCCAACGTTCTGGCTTGCCACGTCGGCTGACGCCTCCTCGCAATGGCGACCACCGTCGCCCCCGTCATTGCGAGCGTAGTGAAGCAACCCGATCCTCACGCCTCCGGCCCGCCGCACCGCCTCCGGGCCTTCGCGATGACGGAGTTTCGGGGGTATCCTGCGGACCGGATGCCCGTTCGCGCTCCTGTTTGAGGTCGCCACATCAGGTCAGGGGAGGATCTGAACCTCCCCGCAACATGAGCCGGGAGC
>CAYUBT010000173.1:0-5488 GCA_964443055.1 uncultured Rubellimicrobium sp. | reverse complement strand
AAGCGCACCGGGCGCAAGCTGGTCCTGGGTTAAATCCAGCGGGACCATCCGAGCAGGGAGAAATTCAACGAGATCGGCAAGACCATGGGCAAGCCGCTGGTGATGCGTCTCAACCTCAACCAGCAATCCTCGGGCGACGCCTGGATGTGGCACAAGAACCTGATCGACAGTCTCATCCCCATCGTCGATTGCGGGGTGCATTATGTCGATGTCATGTGCCAGCTGACCGGGGCCAAGCCGGTGCGCGTGCACGGGATCGGCGCGGGCCTCTGGGCAGAGGCCGACAAGCAGAATTACGGCCACCTGCATGTGACCTTCGATGACGGTTCCGTCGGCTGGTATGAGGCCGGCTGGGGGCCGATGATGTCCGAGACGGCCTTCTTCGTGAAGGATGTGGTCGGCCCGAAGGGCGCGGTGAGCCTCGTCCCCGACGACCATGCGCGCGAGGGGGCGGACGACCTGTCCGACAGCGCCAATATCGACAAGCACACCAAGACCGATGTGATCCGGGTCCACCATGCCGCCGTCGGCGAGGACAAGAACTTCCTCAAGCCCGACGAGATTCTGCGCACGGGCGACGAGCCGGGCCATCAGGAGCTTTGCGACCGCGAACAGGCTTTGTTCCTGCGTGCGATCCGCGAGGATCTCGACCTGTCGGAATCGATGCAGGCAGCGGTGGATTCACTCCGCATCGTGCTGGCGGCCGAGGAAAGCATCGCCACCGAACAGGTGGTGCGCCTCGACTGACGCGGGGGAGGGGGCCTCGCCCCTGTCCCGGGGTCTTCCCCGGGGGGTATGCGGACGAAGATGAAGAAGGGCGTATCATGAGCGACATTGACGATCTTTATCGCCGCGCCGATGCGGTGGAGTTGCGCGGGCTGATGCAGAAGGGCGAGCTTGCGCCCGGCGAGGTGGTTGAGGCGGGCATCCGCGCCATCGAGGAACTGGACCCCGCTCTCAATGCGGTAATCTGCAAGCTCTACGACATCGGCCGTGAGGCGGCGGCCGCACCCGGTGACGGGCCGCTCAAGGGGATTCCCTTCCTGCTCAAGGAACTCGCCTCGAGCTGGGAGGGGGTGCAGGCCACCAACGCCTCGCTTTTCCTCAAGGATGTGAAGGCGCAGGGCGATTCGGTGGTGGTCGGGCGGATGAAGGCGTCGGGGCTCTGCCTGCTGGGCAAGACCAATGCGCCGGAAAACGGCTGGTCGATCGACACGAGCCCGGTGATGTATGGCCCGACCTTCAACCCCTGGGACAAGGCCCTGACGCCCGGTGGCTCGTCGGGCGGGGCAGCGGCGGCCGTGGCTGCCGGCATGGTGCCGCTTGCCGAGGCGAGCGACGGGGCCGGCTCGATCCGGGTGCCGGCCTCATGCTGCGGCATCGTGGGGCTGAAGCCGTCGCGCGGACGCACGACTCTTGCGCCGTTTGCCGACTACTGGGCGGGCGGGGCCTATTTCAACTGCGTCTCGCGCACGGTGCGCGACACCGCCACCTATCTTGACGCCATCGCGGGCGCGGTGCCGGGCGACATCTACGGGCTGCCGATGCCGGATGTACCCTTTGCCGAACAGGCAAAGCGTGCGCCAAAGGGGCTGCGTGTGGGCTTCACCGTCACGGACCCCTCCGGCAATGAGGTCCATCCTGATATTGCCGAAGGCGTGCGCATGGTGGCGCGGATGCTGGAATCCATGGGCCATACGGTCGAGGAACACGACATGTCCTTCGACGCCGCGCGGCTCTGGAAGACCTATACCGACATGACCTGTGTCGAGACCGCCGCGACCTACGGCATCTTCGAGGATATCTTCGGCCGCAAGATCGGTGAAGGCGAAGTCGAGCCGGTTACCAAGGCGGTGATCGAGCGCGGCCGCGCCGCCACCGGGATCGAGCACCAGGCGCGAATCGGCGCGGTGCGCGAGATGGGCCGCGATATTGCCGCTGACCTGCATCGCTTTGACGTGTTCCTGACCCCGACGCTTACGCAGCCGCCCCGGCCAAAGGGCTATTACGACATGTCGCTCACCGATCTCGATGCCTATAATGCGCTGTGGCACGATGCGGTCTTCATGACTCCCTTCAACGTCTCGGGCCAGCCGGCCGTCTCGCTCCCGCTGGCGCGGGCGGGGCACATGCCGGCCGGAGTGCAGGTCGTCGGGCGGATCGGCGAGGAGGCTCTGCTTCTCTCCGTGGCCACGGCGCTGGAAGAGGCGATGCCCTGGGCCGACAGGCGACCCCCGGCCGCATGATTCGGGATTGGTGGTGACACATGCATGATCTGGTGATCGCGGGTGCGCGAGTGATCGACCCGTCGCTGGGAATCGACGCCGTGCGCGACGTGGCCTTTGACGACGGTCGCGTTGCAGCGTTGAGTGAGGGGTTGCAGGGCCGCGAAAGGCGCGACGGGACGGGGATGATCCTCACCCCCGGCCTGATCGACCTGCATACCCATGTCTACTGGGGCGGCACTTCGCTGGGGATCGACGCGCCCGCCTACGGACGCAAGACGGCGGCCACGACCGTTGTCGACACGGGCAGCGCGGGACCGGGCAATTTCGCCGGATTCCGCGTGCATGTGATCGAGAAGTCGGATGTGCGCATCCTTGTCTATCTCCATGTCTCCTTTGCGGGGATCTATGCCTTCTCGCCCACGATCATGGTGGGCGAGAGCACCGACATGCGCCTCATGGCCGCCCGCGAGGCGGTCGAGGTGGCGCGTGGCAATCCCGACCATGTGATCGGTATCAAGGTGCGGGTGGGGCGCAATTCCTCGGGCGACAACGGGATCGGGCCGCTGCTGGTGGGGCTCGATGCGGCGGACCGGGCGGGGATTCCGCTCATGCTTCATATCGACGAGGCCCCGCCGACCTATTCCGAGGTCGTGGACCTGCTGCGCCCCGGTGATGTGCTCACCCATTGTTTCCGGCCCTTCCCCAACGCCCCCTGCGATGCCGATGGCCGTGTGCGCGAGGCGGTGTGGCGCGCGCGCGAACGCGGGGTGCTGTTCGACATCGGCCACGGGATGGGCTCGTTCTCCTGGGAGACGGCGCGGGCCATGGTCGATGAGGGGTTCTGGCCTGACAGCATCTCGTCTGATGTCCATGCAATGTGCGTCGACGGACCCGCGCATGACCTGCTGCGCACGATGACCAAGTTCCTCGCGCTCGGCATGCCACTGGACGAGGTGATCCGCGCCGCCACCGAGACGCCGGCCCGCGCATTGCGCCGCCCTGATCTGGGGACGCTGGCCGTGGGGGCTGCCGGTGACGCAAGCCTGATCGCGCTCGAGGACCGCGAGATCGCGCTCAAGGATGTGCTCGGCGAACTGGTGAACCATCCGCAGCGCCTTGTGGCGAAGGGTATGGTGCTGGGGGGCCGCTGGGTCGATTGCTGACGGCGGCGGGCAGGCTGCTTCGCCTCGGGCCCGCACTGCCGAAGGTGGCGGCGGCCTTTTCACCCCGGTCACCCCATGCTAGGGCGGCGCGGCAATTCAGGGGGCCGCGGGCCCCGCTCATGGAGTGACCAGATGGCCATTGAACGCACCCTGTCGATCATCAAGCCCGATGCGACGAATCGCAATCTCACCGGCGGAATCAACGCCAAATTCGAGGAGGCGGGCCTTCGCATCATCGCGCAGAAGCGCATCCATCTGAGCAAGGCGCAGGCCGAAGCCTTCTATGCCGTCCACAAGGACCGGCCTTTCTTCGGCGAGTTGACCGAATTCATGGCCTCGGCCCCGGTGGTCGTGCAGGTGCTCGAGGGCGAAAACGCCATCGCCAAAAACCGCGAAGTCATGGGTGCGACCAATCCGGCCGATGCGGCACCGGGAACCATCCGTAAGGAATTTGCCCTGTCGGTGGGCGAGAACAGCGTCCATGGTTCGGATGCGCCCGAGACGGCGGCCGAAGAGATTGCCTTCTTCTTCTCGGGGCTGGAACTGGTCGGCTGATCGGGGCGTTCGGACCGATCCGCGCCGCGCCGCCGATCGGGCGCGGCGCTCTATCCTGCAGGCGTGATCTCGCCCGCAAGCGCCGCCTGCAGCACCGCAACCCGCAGCGCCGAGGCGAGGCCCTGATTGCCGCGGGCCTCGTCGATCTGGGCCGCCAGCCGGTTGAGCGCCAGCCCGCGCGCCCGGGCAAGCGCCTGCAGGCCCTCCCAGAACTCCGGCTCCAGCGACACCGATGTGCGATGTCCCTGCAGCGTCAGCGAATGTTTGGCGGGGCCGCCGGTCATTCCTCGAACAGATGCCCGTCGAGATGGCGGCGCGCCTTCGCCTCGCGCGTGGCCTCGAGCACCCGTTCGGCCTTGGTGCGGCCGAATTTCGCCGCATTGGCATCGGCCCGGGCCTTGCGCTCCTCACGCAGGCGCTCCTTGCGGACGCGGTTGAGGTTGACGGGCGTCTCGCTCATCCTTTCGGCCCGATCATGTCTTCGGGGCGCACGATCCGGTCGAAGGTCTCGCCATCGACGAAGCCCAGATTGATGGCCTCCTCGCGCAGGGTCGTGCCGTTCGCATGGGCGGTCTTGGCAACCTGCGTGGCCTTGTCATAGCCGATGGTCGGCGCAAGCGCCGTGACCAGCATGAGCGACTCCTTCATCAGCCGGTCGATCCGTTCGATATTGGCTTTCGTCCCGATGACCATGTGATCGGCGAAGCTCGCCGCCGCGTCGCCCAGCAGGCGGATGGATTGCAGGATGTTGTAGCTCATCATCGGGTTGTAGACGTTCAGCTCGAAATGACCCTGCGACCCGGCGAAGCCGACTGCCGCGTCATTGCCCATCACCTGCACGCAGACCATCGTCAGCGCCTCGGCCTGCGTGGGATTGACCTTGCCGGGCATGATGCTGCTGCCCGGTTCGTTCTCGGGCAGGATCAGCTCGCCGAGGCCGGAACGGGGACCGGAGCCGAGAAAGCGGAAATCATTGGCGATCTTGTAGAGCCCGGCGGCGACGCTTCGCAAAGCGCCCGAGAACATCACCATCGCGTCATGGGCGGCGAGTGCCTCGAACTTGTTGGGGGCGGTGATGAAGGGCAGGCCGGTGATCTCGGCGATCCGCGCGGCCACGCGCGAATCCCAGCCGAGGCGGGTATTCAGCCCGGTGCCGACCGCCGTGCCGCCCTGGGCCAGTTCGTGGATATGCGGCAGCGTCATCTTCACCCGCTCGATCCCGCGCAGGACCTGCGTGGTGTAGCCCGAGAATTCCTGACCGAGCGTCAGCGGCGTCGCATCCTGCGTATGGGTGCGGCCGATCTTGATGATGTCGCGGAATTCGCGGGACTTGTCCTGAAGCGTGCGGGCGAGTTTCTCGAGCCCCGGCAGCAGCACGTCGCGTGCATGCATCGCGATGGCAACATGCATCGCGGTCGGGAAAGTGTCATTCGAGGACTGGCCCTTGTTCACATGGTCGTTGGGATGAATCGGGTCTTTCGATCCGATCACGCCGCCGAGCATTTCGATCAGGGCGCGCATCGCCTGTGCCTCGTAGGCGTT
>CAYUBT010000172.1:0-5502 GCA_964443055.1 uncultured Rubellimicrobium sp. | reverse complement strand
GACCTCATGCGCACCGGACGCGGCACGGCCAACATGATCCAGGCCCAGCGTGATTATTTCGGCTGGCACGGGTTCGACCGGCTGGACGGGCGCGATGTCCACCACGGGCCATGGGCCACGTCCGGCTGATTCAGCCGCCGATGGCCCGTCCCGCCAGTGCGATGGCCTGCTGATAGACCGTGGCCGCGTTCCATTCGCCGATGACTGTGAAATTCGGCTCGCCCACCTGGAAGCCCACGCCACGCTGCCAGCCCTTCTGCATGAGGAAATTGGCGGTCGAGGCCATGGCGTCGGCCATGTTGTAGAAATCCACCCGCCCGTCACCGTCGCCGTCGCGCCCGTAGAGCAGCGCATTGCCCGGCAGAAACTGGGTATGGCCCAGCTCGCCATGGAATGCGCCAAGCTGGCCCGGATGTAGCGCGCCGTGATCGACGAGGATGAGCGCGGCGAGGGCATGAGGCTGGAAGAACTCGGTCCGGCGACAGTCATAGGCCATCGTCGTGATCGAACTGATCACGTTTTCGGAGCCCATGTTCGAGCCGAATCCCGTCTCCATCCCGTGAATGGCCAGCAGCACGCCCGCAGGCACCCCGTAGATCGCGGTGATCTGATCGAAGAAGGCACGGTTGCGGTCGAGGTGCCGCCGTGCCTGCGCGGCGAAACCGTCGATGGAGCCCAGACGGATGCGGATGAAATCATCAAGTTCGTAACGCACCCCTGTCTGATTGCGGTCGGCGTTGATCGTGCGGGTCGCATATTGTGCATTGGCCAGCGCGTTCAGCCCCGCCTGTCCGACGCCATTGGCCTGTGCAAGTGCCGCGAATTCGATCTTCCAGTTGGCAAAGCCCGAAGCGTCGTTGCCGCAGGTGAGCGCCGATGCGGAGCCGGCTGCGAGCGAGAGGGTGGCGAGAGGCACGAATTTGCGCAAGAGGGATGAAAACACGGGAAACTCCATGCAAGGACAGGGCAGCGCCTTCGTTCGGATCAGGCTAGCATCCCGTCCCGCATCGGGCGAGGAGAAAGTCCCTGAGGTCGTTCACCAATAGGTCAGCGCGCCGCCGCGCGGATCTTCTGCCGGGTGGCCTTTGGCTGCTCCGTACGGGAGTCGATGAAATCGAGCACGAGCGGGCGGATGTTGTTGCGCCAGCTCTTGCCGGCGAAGATGCCGTAATGGCCCGCACCCGGCTCGACATGCGCGGCCTTGTCCGTGTCTTTCAGCCCGGTGAGCAGATCGAGCGCTGCCGCACACTGGCCGGGCGCGGAGATATCGTCCTCCTCGCCCTCGACCACCATGACGGGAACCGAGGTGATCTTGCTGAAATCCACGGCGTCACCGTCAAGGGTGAAGACGTTGCGGGCGATCTCGCGTTCCTTGAAGATGCGCATGACGGTGGAAAGGTAAAACTCGGCCGTCATGTCCATGACAGCGAGATATTCGTCGTAGAAGGTGTTGTGCCGGTCATAGTCCGAGGCCTGCCCGCGCGCCATGCGGAAGATCTGGTCGTGGAAGGCGCTGGCATGGGTGCCCGCATTCATCGAGATGAATGAGGCAAGCTGCAACAGCCCCGGATAGACCATCCGCCCGACGCCGGGATATTTGAAACCGACCTGCTGGATGATGAACTGCTCGATCTGCCCCATGGTCACACGACGGCCGAAATCGCTCACTTCCGTGGGGTTGGCATCGGGGTCGATGGGGCCGCCGATGAGGATGAGAGAACGCGGCTGCGCCTTCGGTGCGTGCTCGGCCAGCCAGGCAGTCGCGGCAAGCGCGAGCGGGACAGGCTGGCAAATGGCGATGACATGCAGGTCGGGGCCAAGCTCCTGCATGAAATCGATCAGGTAGCGGGTGTAATCCTCGATATCGAACCGGCCTTCGCTGACGGGAATGTCGCGGGCGTTCTTCCAGTCGGTGACATGGACCTCGCAATCGGGGAGGAGCGAGATCACCGTCTTGCGCAGCAGCGTCGCATAATGCCCGGACATCGGTGCGATGAGCAGGACCCGCCGCGTGCGCGGTTTGCGGCCGGGAACCCTGAAATGAATGAGATCGCCGAAAGGCTTTTCGACCAGCGTCTCGACCTTCACCACCTGGTCACGGCCGTCCGGACCTGTCGAGGTGGGGATGCCCCAGTCGGGCTGCGCCACCATGCGCGAAAAGGTCCGCGAGGTGATCGAGCCCCAGGCTTTCATCAGTTCGACCGCCGGATTGCCGAGTGCGGTCATGGCCGGATAGGCACCAAGCGCCCGTGCCGAGGCGCCGAGCCACTGGTTCGTATTGCGCAGACTTTCCATGTAGTCGTAGGTAAACATATACTTCACGTGATACCCTCGTCATGGCGTCTGCGCGCCGGTTGCTGTCCGTGCGCGGTGGCTGCTGCGGGTGCAAAGTAAGATGGTGGCAGGGCGATGACAACACGCGAACAACATGACCTCGGGTCATCTGATGACAATGCGCAGGCCGAACTTGAGGAAAACCTCAAGCGGATCGAGGAACTGTCCCGACGTCTTGTCGCGGCACTGGGCACGCGCAGGCAGGTGCCGCAGGGGCTGCAGGGGCCTTCGCCCGAGCTTTACGCCAACGCTGCCCATGCCTGGATGCAGCAATGGCTGACCGATCCGGCGCGGCTGATCGGGCAGCAGGTCGAATACTGGGCCGATACGGTGAAACACTATGCCGCCGCGCAGCAGGCATTTCTCCAGGGCGGGATGAAAGCGCCCGAGGATCCGGGGCCGAAGGACCGCCGCTTCACCCACCCGCTCTGGGACACGCATCCCTGGTTCAACTTCCTCAAGCAGCAATATCAGCGCAACGCGACCGCCGTGGCCGAGACGGTGCAGTCCATCGAGGGGCTGGATGCGCGCGAGCGCAAGCGGCTCGAATATTTCGCTGACCAGATCGTCAACATGATGAGTCCGGCGAATTTTCTGGGCTCGAACCCTGACGCGCTGGAGAAGGCGGTGGCGACGGGCGGGCAGAGCCTGATCGACGGGCTCGAGAACTTCGTCCGGGACCTCGAGGAAAACGATGGCGAGCTGATCGTCACACTGGCCGACCGCGATGCGTTCGTCGTGGGCCAGAACCTCGCGACCACGCCGGGCAGTGTGGTCTTTCGCAACCGGCTTTTCGAGCTGATCCAGTACGCGCCCGCTACCGAACAGGTGCATGACATCCCGCTCGTGATCTTTCCGCCCTGGATCAACAAGTTCTACATCCTCGACCTCAAGCCGCAGAATTCGCTGATCCGCTGGGCGGTGGAGCAGGGCTTCACCGTCTTCATCGTGAGCTGGCGCAACCCGGGCCCCGAACTGTCCGACGTCTCGATGTCCACCTATGTCGAGGAGGGCTTTCTCGCTGCCATCGAGGAGGTGCGGGCGATCTGTGGCGTGAAGAAGGTGAATGCCGTCGGCTATTGCGTGGCGGGGACGACGCTGGCGCTCACGCTCGGCCTGCTGAAGAAGCGTCGCAAGGCATGGGTCAACTCGGCCACTTTCTTCACCGCGCTCATGGATTTTGCCGATCCCGGGGAACTCGGCGTCTTTCTCGACGACGATTTCGTCGACGCCATCGAGGCCGAGGTGCGCGATAAGGGGATCCTTGACCGCTTCTACATGACGCGGACCTTTTCCTACCTGCGCTCGAACGACCTTGTCTACCGGCCGGCAATCCGGTCCTACATGCTGGGCGAGCAGCCCCCCGCCTTCGATCTGCTCTACTGGAACGGTGATGGCACCAACCTGCCCGCGCGGATGGCGGTCGAATATCTGCGCGAGATGTATCAGCAGAACCGGCTCGCGACTACCGGCTTCGATGTGGCGGGGACCGTCGTGAAGCTTTCCGATGTGACCGTGCCGCTGTTCTCGGTCGCCTGCGAGACCGATCATATCGCCGGCTGGACATCCGCGCTGCGCGGGGTGCAGCAGATGGGGGCGACGGACCGGACCTTCATCCTCTCGCAGAGCGGCCATATCGCCGGAATCGTGAACCCGCCGGGCCGCAACAAGTATGACCATTACACGAACGAGGACCTGAGCCTCGCACCCGCCGACTGGCGTGCGACGGCCGCGCGGCATGAAGGATCGTGGTGGCCGCGCTGGGCGGACTGGCTCGCCCCGCGTTCGGGCAGGATGGTGGCGGCGCGCGCGCCCGGTAATTCGGCTCATCCGGCCCTTGCTCCTGCGCCGGGAACCTATGTCACCGAACGGCCGCGTGGTTAACCCTGCGGAAAGCGACGGATTTTGCCCGCGCAGAATTTTTTCGCCGCGACGCAGAAATAATGCTTGAAATGCTGCGACGCAGCATCCATATTGCGGTCATCGAAACAACGGGGCGCCGCAGCGCCCGGCAGCAGAGAACGGGTGCCCAGATGGCCAAGACGCAAGACATGAATACGATGATGAAGGAAGCGATGTCGATGTTCCCCGTCGACAACAAGGCGTTTGAAGACATGTTCAAGTCGCAGACCGCTTTCGCCGAGAAGTTCTCGGCCGTCGCCATCGACGCGGCGCAGAAGTCGACCGAACTGTCGGCGAAGTGGATGAAGGACACGCTCGGCCAGTTTTCGACCGTGACCAAGGCCAAGGACGAAGCCACCGACTATGCCAAGTCGGTGGGCGAGTTCATCCAGGCCTCGGCCGAAGCGACGACCGAGAACATGGCCGCCTTCGCCGAGATTGCCAAGAAGGTGCAGACCGAGACCGTCGAACTGATGCTTGCCGCCGGCAAGGACATCAGCGACGAAGCCTCGAAAGCCGCGCGCAAGGCCACGACCGAAGCGACCGCCGCCGCGCGCAA
The DNA here is from genome assembly GCA_964443055.1 of uncultured Rubellimicrobium sp. Classification (GTDB taxonomy): domain Bacteria; phylum Pseudomonadota; class Alphaproteobacteria; order Rhodobacterales; family Rhodobacteraceae; genus JADYZU01. The sequence continues at coordinate 707 of CAYUBT010000172.1, read as the reverse complement.
GGCCGCTGCCGCCTGAGGCAGGACATTCCCCGGCCGATCCTCCTCCCCGGCCGGGACAGCCCGACTCCTCCCTCCGGGCTTGAGACATGCTGCAGGTGCACCTGCAGCATGTTCTTTCTTTAGCGGTTCCCTTTCCTCCTTCCAGGGCCTAGGCTCGGCTCGCACTGCGTGGAGGACAAGACCATGGCCGATGACGCCAAACCCCTGCTCGTCAAGCGCTATGCGAGCCGCCGCCTCTACAATACCGAGACAAGCGACTACGTCACGCTCGACGATATTGCCCGCTACATCCGCGAGGGGCGGGATGTGCAGATTGTCGACCTGAAGTCCGGTGACGACCTGACCCGCCAATATCTCCTGCAGATCATCGCCGAACACGAAAGCCGGGGCGAAAGCGTGCTGCCGGTCGATGTGCTGACCGAAGTGGTTCGCAGTTACACGAGCCAGGCCGCGAATGTCGTGCCGCAGTTCCTCGCCACCAGCTTCGAGATGCTGCGGCAGGGCCAGAGCACGATGATGGAGAATTTCCAGAAATCCTCGCCCGTGGCGGGAATGCCCGGATTCGACGCGATGCGTGCCCAGCAGGAGGCGTTCCTCAAGGCGCTCGGCGATTTCATGCCCCAGGCCGCAGCCCTGCCGCCCGATCACCGCGACGAGATCGACACGATCAAGGCGGAACTGGCCGAGTTGCAGGAGAAGCTCTCGAA
>CAYUBT010000171.1:0-5524 GCA_964443055.1 uncultured Rubellimicrobium sp. | reverse complement strand
GGAGGCAGCACCGCCTGCAGCGCCCGCCAGGCGAGCTTTCCATGCCCGATCTCGCGGCGGCCGGGAGAGCCGACCCGGCCCACCTCGCCCACCGAATAATGCGGGAAGTTGTAGTGCAGCAGGAAGTTCTGCCGGTAGTTGGCGTTCAGCCCGTCGATGATCTGCTCGTCATCGCCGGTGCCCAGCGTGGTGACGACCAGCGCCTGGGTCTCGCCGCGGGTGAAGAGCGCCGAGCCATGCGTGCGCGGCAGCACCCCCGTCTCCGAGACGATCGCCCGGACCTTGTCGAGCGGGCGGCCGTCGATGCGACGCCCGGCCTTCACGACATCCGCGCGCATGACGTCGGATTCCAGGCCCTTGAGTGCGGGGCCGAGGTTCGGGTCGGCCTGATCCTCCTCGGACAGGGCGGCCCTGATCTCGTCCTTGACGGCGGCGACGGTCGCGACGCGCTCCTGCTTGTCGGTGATCGCATAGGCCGCGCGCATCTTCTCGAGCCCGGCGTCGCGGACGCGCGCCGAAAGCGCCGAGAAATCGGGCGGGGTGAAGATGAAGGGTTCCTTCGCGGCCTCTTCGGCGAGGTCGATGATCAGGTCGATCACCGGCTGCATCTGCTCATGTGCGAAGACGACCGCGCCGAGCATCTCCTCCTCCGAAAGCTCGTAGGCTTCGGATTCGACCATCATCACCGCGTCCTTGGTGCCCGCGACGATCAGATCGAGTCTCTGCTCGGGGTTGTTGCGCAGCATGTGCATGTCATCCATCGTCGGATTCAGCACATATTTCCCATCGACAAAGCCCACGCGCGCCGCGCCGATCGGGCCGCGGAACGGGACACCGGAAATCGTCAGTGCCGCCGAGGCAGCGATCATGGCAACGATGTCGGGATCATTGACGAGGTCGCAGGAGAGCACCGTCGCCATGACGAGCACCTCGTTGCGGAAACCTTCGACGAAGAGCGGCCGGCAGGGCCGGTCGATCAGCCGCGAGGTCAGCGTTTCCTTTTCGGACGGGCGTGCCTCGCGCTTGAAGAAGCCACCCGGAATCTTGCCGGCGGCATAGTATTTTTCCTGATAATGGACGGTGAGCGGAAAGAAATCCTGCCCCGCTTTCGGCTCCCGGGCGAAGGTCACGTTCGCCATGACGCTGGTCTCCCCCAGCGTGGCGATGACGCTGCCATCGGCCTGCCGCGCGACGCGGCCGGTCTCGAGCGTGAGCGTTTCATCGCCCCAGCTGATGGACTTTTTGACTTCGTGAAACATTCATGGTCCTCACGGGCGGCCCGGCGCTCCGGGTGGCCCTGTCTCTGGCGGCCCCATTGCCGCCGACCCCTGATCCTTTGCGTCCGCCGGGGTCACAGCGTCACGTCACAGATGGGCCGCGCCTATACCGGAGAGCGGGCAGCGAGGGAAGGGGGGAGGTCGGCGCTGACTTCCTATCGTCATTGCGAAGCGAACTGCCCTCCGGCCGCCGGGTCGCAGCGTCGGCTTCTCCTCCTCGCAACGACGGAGTGGCCCTCCTTCACCCCGCCGGTGCCCATTGCACCCGGTTCACATCCGGCGCGCCGGTGGCGAGCATCACCAGCCGGTCGAAGCCGAGCGCGATTCCGGCGGTGGGGGGCATCAGGGGCAGGGCGGCGAGCAGGTCTTCGTCGAGAGGGTAGCGGTCGCCATAGATGCGTTCCTTCTCGTCCATCTCGGCCACGAACCGTGCGCGCTGCTCCACGGGATCGGTCAGTTCACCGAAGCCGTTGGCCAGTTCCACGCCGCAGGCATAGACCTCGAACCGTTCGGAAAAGCGCGGATCGTCCGGGCAGCGCCGGGCCAGCGCGGCCTCGGCGGCGGGGTAGCGGTCGAGCATGGTCAGGCGCCCGTGGCCCAGATGCGCCTCGATCCGGGCGACGAGGACATGGCTGAACATGTCCGACCAGGTGTCATCCGCGCGGGGGCGCAGGTCCGCGCCCGCCATCGCCTGCCGCATCAGCCCGGTATCGGGCGTGCCGTCGGGAGCGAGTGTTGCGGCAAGGTCGATTCCGGCGAAACGTGTGAAGGCATCGGCGACGGAAAGCCGCTCGAACGGGGCGAAAGGGTCGCAGGCGGCATCGCCGTGGCGCAGGAGCGTCACCCCCGCCTCCCGCGCGGCAATGGCGACCATCGCCGCGACATCCTCCATCAGCCGGGTATAATCCTCATTGCAGCGGTACCATTCCAGCATGGTGAATTCCGCCCCGTGGCGCGGCCCGCCCTCGCGGTTGCGCCAGACATGGGCGAAGGCCGCGATCCGCCGTTCACCAGCGGCGATGAGTTTCTTCATCGCGAATTCGGGCGAGGTCTGGAGATAGCGCGTCTCGCTTCGGCCACTGTCATCCGTCAATGTGGTGGCGAAGGCATGCAGATGCGTCTCGTTTCCGGGGCTGACGACCAGCGCGGCGGGGTCGACTTCGGTGAATCCTTCATCCGCCAGCCAGATCCTGAGGCGAGCCTGGATGCGATTGCGCGCCAGAAGCAGCGGTCGGCGGTCGGCGTGGCGATCGGGTCGCCACCAGTTTCGGTCACTCACTTGAGCCTCGGGTCTGGTGCACGGGCAGGAAATACGCTACGGGCAGCCCGTCATGCAGGCTGCGCTGGTGCCTGTTTTCCAATCGCAAGGGAATATCCCGTGGTCAAGGTCATCGCATCGTCGCTGCGCAAGGGGAATGTCGTCGAAATGGCCGACGGCCGTCTCTATGTCGTTCTTTCCGTCTCCAGCTTTCATCCCGGCAAGGGCACCCCGACGACGAGCGCCGACCTGCGCCGCATCTCGGACGGGACCAAGGTGTCGGAACGCTGGAAGACCACCGACCAGGTCGAGAAGGCGATGGTCGATGAACGCGAATATGATTTCCTCTACGAGGACGGCGAGGGCTATCATTTCATGGAGCCCGAGACCTATGAGCAGGTCGTCGTCACCGAAGACATCATGGGTGACAACAAGGTCTATCTCCAGGAAGGCATGCGCTGTTATCTCAAGACGCATGAAGGCGTGCCGATCGCGCTTGAAGTGCCGCAGAAGATCACGGTCGAGATCACCGAGACCGAACCCGTCGTGAAGGGACAGACGGCCTCGTCCTCCTACAAGCCCGCGTTGACGGACAACGGGCTGCGCGTGATGGTGCCGCCGCATATCGGCCCGGGCACCCGCATCGTCATCAACACCGATGACGACACCTATGTGGAGCGCGCCAAGGACTGAGGGGCGCGCTCCGCAATCCCCGTCATTGCGAGGAAGCGCAACTGACGGAGATTGCCGTCAGGCGCGCACGCGCTTCTCGTAATCGGCGACCATTTCGCGCGCCAGCGCCCCGACCTCGAAGCGGTGGTCGCCGATCTGGCCCACGGGGGTCACCTCGGCAGCCGTGCCGGTCAGCCAGCATTGTTCGAAATCGTCGAGTTCCCCGGGCATGATGTGGCGCTCGTGCACCGTGACGCCCTTTTCCTTCAGCATCTCGAGCACGGTCTGCCGGGTGATGCCGTTGAGGAAGCAATCGGGCAGCGGGGTATGCACCTCGCCACCTTTCACGAAGAAGATGTTGGCACCGGTCGCCTCGGCAACATAGCCGCGATAGTCGAGCATCATCGCATCCGAGCAGCCCTTCTCCTCGGCGGCATGTTTGGACATGGTGCAGATCATGTAGAGACCGGCGGCCTTGGCCGTATGGGGAATGGTGGCCGGGTCGGGACGCCGCCATTTCGCGATGTCGAGCTTTGCGCCCTTGAGCTTCGCGTCGCCGTAGTAATTGCCCCACTCCCAGCCTGCGATGCCCACGCGCACCGGATTGCGCCGCGCCGAGACGCCCATATCCTCACCCGAGCCGCGCCAGGCGACGGGACGGACATAGGCGTCGGTCCAGCCATTCGCCTTGAGCATGGCGTATTTCGCTTCCTCGATCTCGTCGGGCGAATAGGGAATCTCGAAGTCGAGCGCGCGGGCCGAGTTGAAGAAGCGTTCGGTGTGCTCGGGGCCCTTGAAGATCTTGCCATTGTAGCAGCGCTCACCCTCGAAGACCGAGGAGGCGTAATGCAGCGCATGGGTCAGGATATGCACCTTGGCAGAGCGCCATTCCACCATCTGCCCGTCAAGCCAGATCCATCCGTCGCGGTCGTCATAGGCACCTGCCATCATTCCCTCCATCCGGTCTGATTCGGTCGCAGCCCGGTGCCTTGCAGACACATTGTTGCGCCAAACGCCCATTTCGCTAACAGTCGGCCCTTGGAGTGTCAACAAGGCTGACGTATCTTTGCGGCGAAGGAGACGGCCATGACCGATGATAAACCCCTGCGGCGCCAGCAGGATTTGCCGGAATTCACCGACGAGGAACTGCGCCGGGGAATCGAGGCGCTGTTCTTCGCCTATCGCGCCTTCACCGCCGACCCCGACCGTATCCTCGCGACGCGGGGCCTTGGCCGGGCCCATCATCGTGCCGTGCATTTCATCAACCGCAGCCCCGGCATGACGGTGAACACGCTGTTGACGACGCTGGGGATCACGAAACAGTCGCTGAACCGGGTGTTGCGTCGCCTCATTCAGGAAGGTCTCGTGCGCAGCGAGGTGGGGGAGGGCGACCGGCGCGAGCGGAATCTGTATCTGAGCAGGGCAGGGATCGCCCTCGAGCACGAACTGTCGGACGCCCAGCGCGCCCGGGTTGGCGCGGCCTTCGCCGCCGCCGGTTTCGAGGCGGTCGCGGGATTTCGCGCGGTGCTCGAGGCGATGATGGATGACGAGGGCCGCCACAGCTATGAATCGCTCGGGGATTACGGCGCGAGGCCGACCGAATGACCGACGCCCCCGCACATCTGCTGATCATCGACGATGACGAACGCCTGCGCGGCCTGCTGCAGAGATTCTTGCGGCGCGAAGAATTCCTGGTCACCTGTGCCCGCGACGCCGACCATGCGAGGCGGATCCTGTCGGGCCTCGATTTCGACCTGGTCGTCCTTGACGTGATGATGCCGGGCGAGGACGGGATCACCTTCTGCCGCTGGCTCCGCCAGCGCAGTCACGTGCCGATCCTGCTGCTGACCGCGCGTGAGGAAACCGCCGACCGGATCGCCGGATTCGAGGCGGGGGCGGATGACTACCTCAGCAAGCCATTCGATCCGCGCGAACTGATCCTGCGCATCAATGCGATCCTGCGGCGGGTGCCCAGGACTCCGGCAAACGTCGGCCCGCGCATGCTGCAGCTCGGCCCCCTGCGCTATGATCTCGAGCGCGGAGAATTGTGGTCCGGCGACGATCCCGTGCGCCTGACCGCCAGCGAGGCCCAACTCATGCGCGTCCTCGCCGCGCGGCCGGGCGAGGTGCTGAGCCGGCTTTCACTGGTCGAGGAACTGGGCCGTGACGGCGAGCCGATGCAGGAGCGCGCCATCGACGTGCAGATCACCCGCCTGCGCCGCAAGATCGAATCCGACCCGCGCCAGCCGCGCTATCTGCAGACCGTGCGCGGCGAGGGCTATCTTCTGGCCCCGGACTGAGCCTTGCCCCCGACCGG
>CAYUBT010000170.1:0-5565 GCA_964443055.1 uncultured Rubellimicrobium sp. | reverse complement strand
TGCGGCGCGGGCGCTCGTCGCGGAAACGGTCGAAGAAATCCTCGAAGGGCGAGCCATCGGGCAGAAGACTCTGCGGTCCGACCGGCTGCGTGACGATGGTCGAGGTCGTGATGTTGACGACGGCTGGACTCACCTGCCGGGCCAGTTCCGCAAAGCTGACCGGGCGGCCGTCCTCGGGCGTGGCGATGGGCGCGATCTCCTGCGCATGCAGCGGCGGGAGGCCCGGCGCGAGGACGGTGCCGAGCGCGAGAAGCGTGGCCCCGGCGAGCATGGACCGAACCGGCATTGATCTGTTGAACAGTGAACGGAAAACGGACACGCGTATTGCTCCTTGACTTCGGGGGCGCTCACCGGCCGTGGCGGGCCACCCTGTTGCGGGCTCGATCTTTCACCGGCACCGCGCTCTTGGCAACGCAAGCCGCATCGCGGCACGTAAAGACAGCGTGATTGTCCCTGCACGGGCCCGTGAACCAATCATGTGAGCAGGTCCCGCCGGGGGTCATGCTCCCAGCGCCCGTGCCCACCAGACCAGCAGCACGCCGATCGCAAGCGCGGCGAGACCCAGCGTCCGCCGCGCGCCCTCGGGCAGCGCGGCGAGGGCAGCGAGCATCTCCTCGATCAGCCTGGGCGCGAGCGCCCAGACCAGCCCCTCGACCACGAGGACGAGACCGAGGGCGAGAAGTGCGTAGGCCATCAGGGTGCAGGTGCCGCGTCCTCGCCGGCATCATTCACCGGAAGATCGTCCAGCGTGGGCAGATCATCCAGCACGCCGCCCAGCGGGTCCGCGTCGTTCTCGTCCGCCTCGCCCAGCACGCCCTCGAAGCCGCGCGCCTCGGCCTCGCGGCGCGCCTCCTCGGCGGCGGCAGCGCGCTCCTCGACCTCCCGGCGCAGTTGCTCGGCCCTGACCTCGGCCTGGCGGGTGGCCTCCATCGCGGCCTCGGCAGCAGAGATCATTTCGGGCGTGACTTCCGGCGGCGGGCCTGCGGTGCCCTCTTCGTCGTAGAGATAGTCGAAGAACGACGAATCCGGCGTCAGCACCATGGTGGAGTTGCTGCCGTCAAGCGCCGCGTCATAAGCCCCGAGCGAACGGTAGAAGTCGAAGAACTCGGGGTTCGCTCCATAGGCATCGGCAAAGACGCGGTTGGCCTCGGCATCGGCCGCGCCTCGCGCGACCTGCGCGGCGCGTTCGGCGGCCGAGACGGTTTCCGTGACGATCCGGTCGGCCAGCGCCCGCACCCTTTGCGCGGCCTCGTTGCCGCGTGCAATCTCGTCGGCGGCCTCACGCTCGCGCTCGGCACGCATCCGCGCGAAGGTGGCATCGAGGTTCTGTGCGGGCAGGTTGGTCTGCTTCAGCCGCACGTCGACGACCTGCAGCCCCAGATCGGCAGCCTCGACCGAGGCAAGTGTCTGGATGCGCATCATCAGATCGCGCCGGTTGGCCGAGAGGATCGTGTCCGAACGGACATTCTCGGAGCCCAGCACTTCGCGGATCTTGGCATTGAGGATGGCTGACAGCCGGTCATCCGCCGCACGCTCGCCACCCACGCCCACGGCCTGCCGGAAGCGGACCAGATCGGCGATGCGGTAGCGGGCGAAGGCGTCCACGATGAGCCGCCGGTTGTCGGAGGGCGTGATCTCGATCGTGTCGGTGTCGAGACCGAGGATCCGGTCCTCGTAATACACCACCTCCTGGATGAGCGGAATCTTGAAGAACAGGCCGGGCTCCTCGATCACCTGACGGATCTGGCCGAACTGCAAGACAAGAGCCTTCTGCTTCTCGTTGACGACGAAGACCGAAGACAGGAACGCCACCACGAGGACGGCAAGGGCGACGAGGGCAATGGTTGCGCGCTTCATGGCTCAGTTCCCCATGTCGATCGTTGCGGCGGAAGCGGCGGGCGCAGCCTGAGCGGGTGCGGGCGCGGGCGGGCGCGCCAGGCGGTCGAGCGGCAGGAAGGGCAGCACCCCTCCTCCGCCCTCGCCACCCGAAAGCGAGGGATCGAGAATGATCTTGTCCACCCCGCCGAGCACGCCCTCCATCGCCTCGAGATAGAGCCGCCTGCGCGTCACTTCGGGCGCGCGCAGATACTCGGTTAGAACCGCGGTGAAGCGGCTCGCGCTCCCGAGCGCATCGTTGACGACGCGCGCGCGGTAAGCGGCAGCCTCTTCGGTGATCTGCGCGGCCTGACCGCGCGCGGCAGCAACCACACGGTTGGAATAGGCATCGGCCTGACGTTCCAGACGGTCACGCTCCTGTTCCGCCGCCTGCACGGCGCGGAAACTGTCGATCACATCCAAAGGCGGGTCAGCGCGCTGCAGGTTCACCCGCACGACGGAGATGCCGGATTCGTAAGAATCGAGCGCCTCTTGCGTGCCGCTATGGGCACGATCAGCGATCACACCCCGGTCCACGTTAAGGATCGGCTGCAGCCGCGTCTCGGCGATGATCTCGCGCATGACTGATTCGGCTGCGGCGCGCACCGTCAGTTCGGGGTCACGGATGTTGAAGAGATACTGGGCCGGATCGTTGATGTTCCAGACCACCTGGAAGCCGATGTCCACGAGATTCGCGTCGGTCGTGAGCATGAGCCCGGCGTTGTCACCCGTCACCCCCGAGGAACCGATCGATTCGGTCCGCTCCGAGGTCACGTTCACAACTTCATAGGTCACGACGGGCCAGGGTGCGAAATTCAGGCCCGGCTCGCCGATCGAGGAGAAGGAGCCGAGAAACATCTCGACCGAACGCTCTTCGGGGCGGACGGTGTAGAAGGACATGAACGACCAGAGGCCAAGAAGGACGACGACGATGATCGCCATCGTGCCGCGCGTCATCTGCGGAGAACCCTGCCCGTCTCCGCCACTGCCGCCGCCGGGCCTCCGGCCTCCGCCGCCGCCCATCAGGACGCGCAACTGTTCGCGGCCACGGTTCACCAACTGGTCGATCTCGGGAATATGCGGAGCGTCGCCCGGCCGATGCGGTGGTCTACGGTCATCACCGCCACCCCGTCCGCCATCGTCGCCGCCATTGCCGCGACCGCCTCCACCCCAGGGGCCGCCGTTATGTCCCGCCATGTCACCTCTTTCCCGGTCAGTCCGCGTTCGTCCCTAATTGGGCAGGCACGCGCGAAATGCAAGCAATCCGCCGAACTCAGTAAGTCCGCACAGGCTCGCGCATGGTCACCAGTTCTTCGGCCATCGTCGGATGCACGGCGCAGACGCGGTCGAAATCTTCCTTGGTCGCGCCCATTTTCACGGCGATGCCCGCAAGCTGGATCATCTCGCCGGCTTCGGGTGCCACGATATGGCAGCCCAGCACGCGGCGCGTATCGGTCGCGACGACAAGCTTCATCATGACACGGGCCGGGCTTCCGGCAAAGGCCGAACGCATCGGGCGGAAGGTCGTGGCATAGATTTCCACCGGCCCGGCCTTGCGCGCCTCCTCCTCGGTCAGCCCCACCGTGCCGAATTCGGGATCGGTGAAGACGGCCGAGGGGATGAGGTCATGATCGACCGGCACCGGATTGTCGCGAAACTCGGTCTCGACGAAGGCCATGGCCTCGCGGATCGCCACGGGCGTGAGATTCACCCGGTCGGTGACATCGCCCACGGCCCAGATACCCGGTGCGCTCGTGCGCGAATGGTCGTCCGCCACCACCGCGCCCCATTCATCCAGCGCGACTCCCGCCGCCTCGAGCCCCATGCCGGACGTGTTCGCATCGCGCCCGGTCGCCAGCAGCACCCCGCCGTAATCCGTCGCCTCGCCCGCGGAATCGCGCAACCGCAACGGCCGGGGCTGCACGCCGCCCGGCTCCCCCTCGATCGCTGCCGGCTCGCGCCCGGCGATCAACGTGATTCCCCGCGCGCGCAGCCCTTCGGCGACAAGATCCCGCGCCTCCTCGTCAAAGCCGCGCAGGATCTTCGGCGCACGGTGCATGAGCGTGACACGCACCCCGAGCCCGGCCAGGATCGAGGCCATCTCGCAGGCGATGTAACCGCCGCCCACGACCAGCAGGCTTTCGGGCAGATGGTCGAGCGTGAAGATATCGTCCGAGACCATCGCCAGCTCCGCCCCCGGCACATCGGGCCGCGACGGTCGTCCGCCGGTCGCGATGAGGATGCGCGCCGTGCGGATCACCCGTCCGTCCGCCAGCCGCACCGCCCCCGGCCCGTCCAGCACGGCGCGCTGGTCGTGGATCTCGACGCCCGAACCTTCCAGCAGGCCGCGATAGACGCTTTCGAGCCGGTCAAGCTCGGCCGTGAGCTGGCCCCGGAACCGGCGCCAGTCGAAAGTCGCCGCCCCCATGTCCCAGCCATAGCTCCGCGCCTCCCCGACCATGCCGGGTACCGAGGCAGCAAAGACCATCAGCTTCTTGGGGACGCAGCCGCGGATGACACAGGTTCCACCCATGCGGCTGTCCTCGGCCAGCGCGACCCGCGCGCCCGCCGCGGCCGCCATCCGCGCGGCCCGCACACCGCCCGAACCGCCGCCGATGACGAAAAGGTCCACCTCCTGCCTGCTCATCGCACCCTTTCCGGCCCGGCCTGACGGGCCTCTTCATCTTCGTGAAAATACCCTCGGGGGTGAGGCGCGGCACGCGCCGGGGGGCAGACGGCCCCCTCACCCGCCTGCGTCACTCGCTGATCTCGGTAAAGATGTTGTCATCCGCTACGATCACGTAGCGCGCCTCCTCATGCGCGCCCGCAGCGGGATCGCGCATCTCGACCCGCCCGTCGCCATGACCGATCACCACCGCATCGCAGATGTCGATGAAAAGCCCGTTCTCGACCACGCCGGGGATCTGGTTCAGCACCAGCGCCAGTTGCCGTGCATTGCCGATCCGGCCCAGGTGCAGGTCGATGATGTGATGGCCTTCGTCGGTGACGAAGGGCATGTCGCCGTTCATGCGCAGGACACCCTCGCGCCCGAGCACGTCAAGCCCGACCAGCAGCTCGCCGATCAGCGCCATCGTGGTGCGCCAGCCGAAGGGGATGACCTCGACCGGCAGCGGAAAGGCCCCGAGAGTCTCGACCGCCTTGCCCGCATCGGCGATCACGACCACGCGATCGCTGGCCGTGGCGACGATCTTCTCCTGCAGGAGCGCGCCGCCGCCGCCCTTGATCAGGTTCAGGGCACCGTCGAATTCGTCGGCCCCGTCGATGGTCAGGTCGAGCCAGCCCAGGCTGTCCAGCGGCTCGATCCGGATGCCCACGTCCTGCGCCAGTTCTGCCGTGCGCGTCGAGGTCGAGGTCGCGCGGAAATCAAGCCCCTCGTCGCGAATGCGCTCGCCCAGCGCCCGCACGAGCCAGGCGGCGGTCGAGCCGGTGCCGAGCCCCACCTTCATGCCCGGCTCGACAAGACGCGAGGCATGTTTGGCGGCCACGAATTTCGCGGTGTCGATGGGCGAGAGGGGCGGTGACATGCGCAGGCTCCGGTGACGGTCCGCGCCCTTATAGGCCCTCTGCCCGACGGCGGCGAGGGGGGTGCTGCACGCCCCGGGATTGCGAGCATAGCGAAGCAACCCGGTCCTCACGCGATCTGGCTTGCCGCACCGGCTGCGCCTCCTC
>CAYUBT010000169.1:0-5609 GCA_964443055.1 uncultured Rubellimicrobium sp. | reverse complement strand
TCCTGGTGTTCGGAATGATGTTCGCGATGCTCTCCTCGATCCAGGGCATCTTCGTGTGCGCCTATGACCAGGGTGCCAATTTCCCGTTGTGGTTCATGGTCATCGCCGGAGCCTCGGCGGCGGCCGGGCTGCTCAATTCGCATATCGTCATGCGGGTGGGCATCCTGCGCATCGTCCGCACCACTTTCCTGCTGCAGGTGATCCTCTCGGCGGGAATGCTGGCGGTGCTGGCCCTGCCCCTGCCCCGCAACGTGGAATTCGTCTTCTGGATGATCTGGGCCTCGTCGCTCTTCGTCCAGACCGCCCTGACCGTGGGCAATGTGAACGCGCTGGCCATGGAGCCGGTGGGTCATATCGCCGGCATGGCCTCGTCGCTGATCGCCGCCTTCTCGACCGTGGGCTCGGTCCTGCTGGCGGTGCCCATCGGGCTGGCGTCCGACGGCACGCCGCTCGCGATCTCGGTGGGCGTGCTGGTGCTGGCCGGGCTCGCGCTGGTCCTGTCGTGGCGGCTGCGCGCGTCTCAGCCCGGGCCGACCGCGTAACGGGCCAGGTCGCGGGCGATCTGGAACGCGCCCTTCACCCGCGCATTCTCGCCATGCCAGTCGCGGGCGATGACGATGCGATTGTCCTTCACCTTCGCCGCGCCCTTCTCGGCCTGCAGGAAGGCCACCAGCCCTTCGGGCGAGGCGTAGCGATCCTGATGGAAGCGCACCGTCGCGCCCCTCGGGCCCGCGTCGATCTGGGAGATCCCCGCCTGCAGGCATTTCGCCTTGATCCGCACCACCGCAAGCAAGGTGCTCACCTCGCGCGGCAGCGGGCCGAAACGGTCGATGAGTTCGGCGGCAAACCCTTCCAGTTCCACCTTTCCCGAAAGCTGCGACAGGCGGCGATAGAGGCCGAGGCGCACATCCAGATCGGGGACGTAATCCTCGGGGATGAGCACCGGCACGCCAAGGCTGATCTGGGGGGACCATTGTTCGTCACCCGCCGCCAGCCCGTCCCTGCCCGTGCGCAGGCGCTCGATCTCGTCCTGCAGCATCTGCTGGTAGAGTTCGAAACCCACCTCACGGATATGACCTGACTGTTCCTCGCCCAGAATGTTGCCCGCGCCGCGAATGTCGAGATCCTGCGAGGCGAGCGTGAAGCCGGCACCCAGCGTGTCGAGCGCGCCCAGCACCCGCAGCCGCCGCTCGGCCTGCGGCGTGAGCTTCTGGCGCGGCGTCGTGGTGAGAAAGGCATAGGCCCGGGTCTTTGAGCGCCCGACCCTGCCCCTGATCTGGTAGAGTTGCGCCAGCCCGAACATGTCAGCGCGATGCACGATCATCGTGTTGGCGCGCGGAATGTCGAGCCCCGACTCGATGATCGTGGTCGAGAGGAGCACGTCATATTTTCCGTCGTAGAAGGCGTTCATCCGCTCTTCGAGTTCGCCCGCCGCCATCTGGCCATGGGCGATGACGAAGGACAGTTCGGGCACTTCGCGCCGCAGCCAGTCCTCCATCTCGGGCAGGTCGCTGATGCGGGGCACGACGAAGAAGGACTGCCCGCCCCGGTAATGTTCGCGCAACAGTGCCTCGCGCAGGGTCACCGTATCGAATTCGCTCACATAGGTGCGGATCGCGAGCCGGTCGATGGGCGGCGTGGCGATGACCGACAGCGAGCGCACCCCCGACAGCGCCATCTGCAGGGTGCGCGGGATGGGCGTCGCGGTCAGCGTCAGCACATGGACATCCGAGCGCAATTCCTTGAGCCGCTCCTTGTGGGCAACACCGAAATGCTGCTCCTCGTCCACGATCAGAAGGCCAAGGTCGCGGAACTTGATTCCTTTGGCCAGCAGCGCATGGGTGCCGATGACGATATCGACCGAGCCGTCGGCGATGCCCTTGCGGACCTCCTCCGCCTCGCGCGCGGGGACGAAACGCGAAAGCTGCCCCAGCCTGAGCGGGAAGCCACGGAACCGTTCCGAAAAGCTCTGGAAATGCTGGCGTGAAAGCAGCGTCGTGGGCGCAATCACCGCGACCTGCACACCCGACATGGCCGCGACAAACGCCGCGCGGAGAGCGACCTCTGTCTTGCCGAAGCCCACGTCCCCGCAGATGAGCCGGTCCATCGGCGTGCCCGAATCCATGTCGGTGAGCACATCCTCGATCGCCTGCAACTGGTCGTCGGTCTCGGCGTAAGGGAACCGGGCGAGAAACTGGTCCCACAACTCTGCCGGCGGGCTGATCTCGGGCGCACGGCGCAATTCGCGTTCGGCGGCGATACGGATGAGGCGTTCCGCCATCTGGCGGATGCGCTCCTTCAGCCGGGCCTTGCGCGCCTGCCACGCCCCGCCACCCAGCCTGTCAAGCAGGCCCTCCTCATGGCCGTAGCGCGAGAGAAGCTCGATATTCTCGACCGGCAGATAGAGTTTCGCCCGGTCTGCATATTCGAGCGCGAGACATTCATGCGCGGAACCTGCGGCGGTGATGACCTCAAGCCCCAGAAACCGGCCGACGCCATGTTCCAGATGCACGACCAGATCGCCGGGGGTCAGCGATTGCGCCTCGGTGATGAAATCTTCCGCGCGCCGCTTACGTCGGGCGCGGCTCAGCAGCCGTTCGCCCAGAACGTCCTGCTCCGAGACGACGGCAAGGCCCGCGGCCTCGAAACCGTGTTCGAGCGGCCAGACGGCAAGCGAGACGCCATCTTTCGCGGCCCCGAAATCCGTGATCTCGACCGCCCCGGCGACACCCTCATCCTCGATCAACCCGCGCAGGCGTTCGCGGGCGCCCTCGGACCAGGAGGCGACCACCACCTTGCCCTTGCGCGTCCGCAGATGGGCGGCCAGCGCGGCAAAGACATTGACACCCTCCTGCTGGCGTTCGGGCGCGAAGTCGCGGCCGATCCGCCCGCCCGCGTCGATCACGCCGGGTCCGGTGGGTTGCGGCAGGGCGGTGAAGGAGAGGACCCGGCGTGCGGCCAACGCCGCCTTCCAGTCCGCATCGTCGAGATAGAGCGAATGCGGCGGCGCGGGCTTGTAGACGGTATCCGGGCGACCCTTCTGCTTCAGCGCCTCCTGCCGGGCATCATACTGATCGGCGATCTGCTCCCAGCGGGCCGCCCGCGCCGCGTTACTCCGTTCATCAAGCGTGACCGTGGCCCCGGGGAGCCAGTCGAACAGGGTCTCGAGCTTCTCGTGAAAGAAGCTCAGCCAATGTTCCATCCCCTGCAGCTTGCGCCCCGCGCTCACCGCCTCGTAGAGCGGATCATCGTTACCGCCCGCGCCGAAGGTGGCACGATAGGACTGGCGAAACCGGGTGATGGCTTCCCTATCGAGGATCACCTCGCTCGCAGGCGCAAGGTCGATGGATGTCAGCGTGCCGGTCGTTCGCTGCGTCTCGGGGTCGAACAGGCGGATTCCGTCAAGCGTGTCGCCGAAGAAATCGAGCCGCACGGGTTCGGCGCGGCCCGGCGGATAGAGATCGACGATCCCGCCCCTGATCGCGAAATCGCCCGGCTCGGTCACCGTGGGCGACTGCACGAACCCCATTCGCACGAGCCAGGCGCGCAGGGCGGCCTCGTCCACCCGCTCGCCCACCCGGGCCGAAAATCCGGCACCGCGCAGGGCCTCGCGCGCGGGCACGCGCTGGGTGGCGGCATTGAGCGTGGTCAGCAGGACGAACCGCCCGGCAAGCCCCGAGGCGAGCGCCGCCAGCGTCGCCATGCGCTCGGCCGTGATCCCGGCATTGGGCGAGACCCGGTCATAGGGCAGGCAGTCCCAGGCGGGAAAGGTCAGGACCGGCAGGAGCGGATCGAAGAAGGCCAGCGCCGCGCGCATCGCGGCAAGACGACGGTCGTCGCGGGCGACATGAAGCACCGGGCGGCCGGACGTCTCGAGTTCGCGCAGGACGAGCCGTGCGTCGAATCCTTCGGGCGCGCCCGAGACCGTGACATGATTTTGCGGATGCGGCATGGCGGCTCACCTGATGCGGGCGCGCACCGATGTCAACCGCCGGCACAGGATGCGCCGGGTTCCGCATCCGGCGCTTCTTCCGTCATTGCGAGCGACAGCGAAGCAACCCGGTCCCCACGTCCGGCTTGCCGCACCAACCTCGCCTTCTCGCAATGGCGGAAGGCGCGATGGATTCGAGCACCCCGGCGGCAATGCGTCTAGAATGGCGAGAAATAGAACAGCGAGAACATCGCCACCGCCGCAGTGACGAAGATCGAGATCATCCCGATGACCTGGGTCCAGAACCGCAGGCGCAGGAGCAGGCGGAGGACGCGCTCGCCCGTCGCCTCCTCCTGGAAGATGCGGTTCGCCGTGAACATCGAGAGAATCCCGACCAGCGTCATCGGCAGGAAGATCAGTTCCATCGCCAGCGCCATCTCGATCTCGTACCAGATGCCGAGCGTGAGCATGCCGGTGTGAGCGAAGGCCATGAAGCCTGCGAACCACGCGCCCGCCTCGCGCACGATCTGGGCCGTGCGGCGCACCTGGATCGCCACCAGCGCCTCGACATCCGCGAGATCCTGCCCGCCATGGCGGCGCGCGCGCTGCACACGGTCGAAGGGCACACCGAGGGGGCGATAGCTCACCTGGCTCCAGGCGACCGTGACGACGATCCAGTACCAGATGCTCGAGAACGACCGCAGGTCGATCACCTCGAGGAAAGTCGCGCCAAAGCCCAAAGCTGCCGGTCCCGATTCAGTCTTGCGCGACCCTATGCCCTTGTTCCGGCGCAGGCCAGACTTGTGGCACGGCGCGATCCGTGCAAACCCCTGCCTGTGACCGAAAGAACAGGGCCGCGCCATGATCCCGACCATCGCTCCCTTCCCCGCCGCCCGCCCGCGCCGCCTGCGCGCCACCCCAGCGCTGCGCGCCATGGTGCGGCAGAGCACGCTCACACCTGCTGATTTCATCCTGCCGATGTTCGTGCAGGACGGGCGTGACGCGGAAAGTGCCATTCCCTCGATGCCCGGCGTGACACGCAAGAGCGTGGACCGGATCGCGAAAGCCGCGCGCGAGGCCTGGGACATTGGCATCCCCGCCGTCTGCCTCTTTCCCTATACGCCGCCGAGCGCGCGCACCGCCGATTGCGCCATGGCCTGGGACGATGACAACATCGCCAATCGCGCCATTCGGGCCGTCAAGGATGCGGTGCCCGAGATGGCGGTGATGACCGATATCGCGCTCGATCCCTACAATATTGACGGCCACGACGGGTTCGTGCGCGAGGGCCGCATCGTCAACGACGAAACGGTCGAGGCGCTGGTGCGCATGGCCCTGGCACAGGCGCGGGCGGGGGCCGACATCCTCGGCCCGTCGGACATGATGGACGGCCGCGTGGGCGCGATCCGGCAGGCGCTGGAAAGCGCGGGCCATTCCGACGTCGCGATCCTGTCCTATTCGGCCAAATACGCCTCGGCCTTCTACGGGCCGTTCCGCGACGCGGTCGGAGCCTCGGCGGCGCTGAAGGGCGACAAGAACACCTATCAGACGGACCCCGGCAATTCCGACGAGGCCCTGCGGCTGGTCGCCCGCGACCTGTCTGAGGGGGCCGACATGGTGATGGTCAAGCCCGGGATGCTCTATCTCGACATCTGCCGGCGGGTGAAGGACACGTTCG
>CAYUBT010000168.1:0-5630 GCA_964443055.1 uncultured Rubellimicrobium sp. | reverse complement strand
AAAGCCACCTTCGCGCGCCTCGACGGACAGCTGGCGATGCAGTTCTGAAGACGGCAAGCTGCGGCAGCGCCTCCCGGCGGGGCCCGCATCATGACCGAAGGCGGATGCGGTGCGGCAAACGAGCGGCGTGGGACGACCGGGTCGCTTCGCTTGCACTCGCGATGACGATGGTGGCGGCCCCCTTCCCTATCGTCATTGCGAGGAGCCGCAGGCGACGCGGCAAGCCAGAAACCTCGGAACGCTGGCTGCTTCGCTGACACTCGCAATGACGGGAGGCGCGACGGATCGGAGCCCCGCCGGTCGATCGCCTCGCCGACGCTCCCGATGCCGGGATGGCGGCGTGCGTGCGAGGCCCCTTGCCCGGGCGGGTGACGTGGTTAGGATCGCGTCGTGACCAATCGTCTCGCCTTCACCCTCTTCGCGCTCGCGCTTGCCGCGCTGGCCTGGGACCAGTGGGCCAATGACGGAATCTTCACGCTTTTCCTGCTGCGCGGCCTCGTTTCCCTGCTGGACCGGCTGGCTTTCTGGCACTGAACCTTGAAATTCTCTGTTAGCGCTATCATATCCAGGGTGCAGACGTTGACCTTTGGGCGCAAATGGCATTGGTGGCGCCCGAGGGCCGGACAGGTCGGCCAGAATTTCCGCGCGAGGTGATCCCCATGGCAGTCAAGGTTGCAATCAACGGTTTCGGGCGGATCGGGCGCAATGTCCTGCGTGCGATCATCGAATCGGGCCGCACCGATGTCGAGGTGGTGGCGGTCAACGGCCTCGCCCCGACCGAAACGCTCGCGCATCTCTTCCGCTACGACTCGGTCCATGGCCGCTTTCCCGGCGAGGTGACGGTCCAGGGCGACACGATGGATGTCGGCCGCGGCCCGATCCGGGTCACCGCGATCCGCGAACCCGGCGACCTGCCCTGGGGCGACATCGACGTCGTCATGGAATGCACCGGCGTCTTCACCTCGAAGGAGAAGGTGCAGCCGCATCTGTCGACCGGGGCGAAACGCGTGCTGATCTCGGCCCCCGGCGCGGGTGCGGACAAGACCGTGGTTTACGGGGTGAACCACGACGCGCTGACGAAGGACGACATCGTCGTCTCGAACGCCTCCTGCACGACGAACTGCATCGTCCCGGTGGTCAAGGTCCTGAACGACGCGATCGGGATCGAAAAGGGCCAGATGACCACGATCCACGCCTATACCGGCGACCAGCCCACGCTCGACAAGGTCCACCGCGACCTCTACCGCGGTCGGGCGGCGGCGATGTCGATGATCCCGACCTCGACCGGCGCGGCCAAGGCGGTGGGGCTGGTGCTGCCCGAACTCGAAGGCAGGCTCGACGGCGTCTCGGTGCGGGTGCCCACGCCGAATGTCTCGCTCGTCGACCTCAAGTTCATCGCGACACGCGACACGAGTGTCGAGGAAATCCACGACGCGATTCGCGCGGCCGCCGACGGGCCGATGAAGGACATCCTCGCCTATACCGATGAGAAACTCGTCTCCATCGACTTCAACCACGACCCGCATTCGGCCATCTTCCACATGGACAAGACGGCGGTCATGGGCGGAAATCTGGTGACGGTTCTTGTCTGGTACGACAATGAATGGGGCTTTTCCAACCGCATGAACGACACGGCGGTTGCGATGGGCAGGCTGATCTGAACGCAGGACAGGGCCGGGCAACAGCCCGGAACAGCTCCTGGCCCCGCCATCGGCAATCAGCCCTGCGTGTACCGCGAATCCAGCGCGGAATGAACGGCAGGAGGGACGAATTTCGTCACGTCGCCACCCAGCCGGGCGATTTCCTTCACCAGCCGCGAGGCAATCGCCTGGTGGCGGGCCTCGGCCATGAGGAAGACCGTCTCGATCCCCGGATCGAGCGTGCGGTTCATGCCGACCATCTGATATTCATATTCGAAATCCGTCACCGCCCGCAGGCCGCGCAGGATGATCCCCGCGCCCACGTCACGGGCGCAATCGACCAGCAGGTTCTCGAACGGATGGACGACGATCTCGGTGCCGCAATCGCGCGCGATGCTGCCGGTCTCGGCCTCGATCATCGCCACACGTTCCTCAAGCGAGAACAGCGGCCCCTTGTCGCGATTGATCGCCACGCCGATCACCAGCCGGTCCACCAGCGCACAGGCGCGCGCGATGATGTCGAGATGCCCGAAGGTCACCGGGTCGAAGGTTCCGGGATAGAGTCCGACGCGCATGGTTCCTCCCCGCAGTCCGCGCGGCAGGCAACACCAGCCGTCCGGGGGATGCAAGGGGAATCCGGGCCCGGGCTCAGTGGCCCATGATCATGCCCTGCATGGCGGAATGCTCCATCGCCAGTTGCGAGATGCGCGCCTTCACCACGTCGCCGATCGAGACGAGGCCCACGAGCCGCCCGTCCTCGACCACGGGAAGATGCCGGAAACGGCCCTCGGTCATCAGTTCCATCAGCCGGTCGGACGTATCGTCGCGGCGGCAGGTCGTGATCTCGCGGGTCATGACCGTGGCGATCACTTCCGACAGGCAGGGCGAACCGCGCCGACCGACCTCCCGCACGATGTCGCGCTCCGAGATGATCCCGTTCACGCTCTCTCCGTCGGGCGAGACCACGAGACAGCCGATCCGGCGCTCGGACAGGATGGCGGCCGCCTCGCCGATGGTGGCGTCCTCGGCGATGGTGAGCACCTTGTCACTGGGCTTTTCGGCAAGGATCTGGTGGACAAGCATCGTCTCCTCCCTCGATGGCTGGATTCAAGAATCGCTCCCCGCTCCGCCTCCTGTCAAGCACGCACTTGCCGCACGGGTCCGACGAGGTGTCGGCAGCCTCCTTCCCATCGTCATTGCGAGGAGGCGAAGCCGACGCGGCAAGCCAGTGCGTCGGGAGTCCGGGTTGCTTCACTGCAACATCCGTCCGGAGCCCGGGACGGACCCGCGCGCCCCTTGCAGCCAGCCTTCATATGAGGCACCAGAGGCGCGTTCTGTGAAGGGGAAAAGCATGGCGGATACGGGCAAGGTGCTGGTGAAGCCGACCGAGGATATCGCGCTGGACGAGGTCTTCGGTGTCGACAGCGACATGAAGGTGAGGGGTTTTGCCCATCCCACGGACCGCGTGCCCGAGATCGACCCGACCTACAAGTTCGACCCCGACACGACGCTCGCGATTCTCGCGGGATTCGCCTACAACCGCCGCGTCATGATCCAAGGCTATCACGGCACCGGGAAATCCACCCATATCGAACAGGTGGCCGCACGGCTGAACTGGCCTTGCGTGCGGGTCAATCTTGACAGCCACATCAGCCGTATCGACCTGATCGGCAAGGATGCGATCAAGCTGCGCGACGGCAAGCAGGTGACCGAATTCCACGAGGGAATCCTGCCCTGGGCCCTGCGCAACCCCACCGCCATCGTCTTCGACGAATATGACGCGGGCCGCCCCGACGTGATGTTCGTCATCCAGCGGGTGCTGGAACATGACGGCAAGCTTACCCTGCTCGACCAGAACGAGATCATCACCCCCCATCCCTCGTTCCGGCTGTTTGCCACGGCCAATACCGTGGGCCTTGGCGACACGACCGGGCTTTATCACGGCGTCCAGCAGATCAACCAGGCACAGATGGACCGCTGGTCGCTCGTGGCGACGCTCAACTACCTGTCGCATGATGCCGAATCCGCCATCGTTCTGGCCAAGAACCCGGTCTGGAACACGGCCGAGGGGCGCAAGACGATCGGCCAGATGGTCGGTGTCGCGGATCTCACGCGTACGGCTTTCATGAACGGCGACCTCTCCACGGTGATGTCGCCGCGCACGGTCATCAACTGGGCCCAGAATGCGCGGATCTTCGGCTCGGTCGGCTATGCCTTCCGCCTGACCTTCCTCAACAAATGCGACGAACTCGAACGTCAGACGGTCGCCGAATTCTACCAGCGCTGCTTTGACGAGGAGCTTCCAGAAAGCGCCGCCTCCGCCGCCGGCCGCTAGGTCAGAACATCCGCTCGCCGTCGATCCGGGCAGCCTGCGCGATCCAGTCGGTGAAAAGCGCCTCGTCGATCGCCTCGCCCTCATGCAGGTGCAGATAGCGCACCGTCTCGTGTTTCGAGGCGACGGGCGGCTGTGGCTCCAGCAGGCTGCCCTTGTGGAAGCAGACCTTCACATAGCGCGCGGTGCAGCTCAGGCTCAGGAACCAGCCGCGGTCGGGCATCCCCCAGAAGGGCGAGTTCCAGCGCACCGCCTTGCGGACATCGGGACAGGTTTCCACGATGAGGGCGTCGATCCGCTCGCCCACCGCACGTTTCCAGCCCGGCATCGCGGCAATATAGGCCGCGACCGGGCCGGGACCGTCGCCCTTGGGAATCTGCGGATTACCGCCGGTCAGGAGCCGTACCTCCCCGGGTGCCAGCGGCGGCAGTGGCGGTCGCGTCTTCTTCGCCTGCCGACCGGCGGGTTTCTCGGCCATCTGCCCGTCCTCCTCCTGCGATGATCGGAGGGAGGAGGCTAGCATTGCCCGGGCCGTCGCTCAACCGGGTTGGCGAAAGGGTCGAGGCTCCCGACCCTGTCATCGCGAGGAGGCGCGGTCGGTGCGGCAAGCCGGAGACGGCAGGCATCCGGCTTGCTTCGCTGGCGTTCGCAATGACGAAAGGAGTGCGGCCCCGCCCTTGCGGCTGCCTAGCGGTCAACCTCGCCAAAGACGATGTCGAAGGAGCCGAGGATTGCCGAGATATCGGCGAGCTGGTGGCCCCGGCTGACATAGTCCATCGCCTGCAGGTGCAGGAAACCGGGTGCGCGCAGCTTCGCGCGATAGGGACGGTTGGTGCCGTCGGCCACGAGATAGACGCCGAATTCGCCCTTGGGTGCCTCGACCGCCGCATAGGCCTCCCCCGCCGGGACGTGGAAGCCTTCGGTATAGAGCTTGAAATGATGGATCAGCGCTTCCATCGAGGTCTTCATGTCGCCGCGAGTCGGCGGCGTGAGCTTGCCGCGCGCAAGAACGTCGGTCTGGGCGGAGGATTCACGCAGCTTCTCGCAGGCCTGTTTCATGATCTTGTTCGACTCGCGCATCTCGGCGATCCGGACAAGATAGCGGTCATAGCAGTCACCGTTCTTGCCGACCGGAATCCTGAAGTCGAATTCGTCGTAGCATTCATAGGGCTGGGCACGCCGCAGATCCCAGGCAAGGCCCGAGCCGCGCACCATCACCCCCGAGAAGCCCCATTTCCGGATGTCATCTTCGGTGACCACGCCGATATCGACATTGCGCTGCTTGAAGATCCGGTTCTCGGTCAGCAGCAGTTCGATGTCGTCGAGAAGTTCGGGGAAACTCTCGGTCCACATTTCGATATCGTCGAGAAGTTGGGGTGGCAGGTCCTGATGCACGCCGCCGGGCCGGAAATAGGCAGCGTGAAGCCGCGCCCCGCTCGCGCGTTCGTAGAAGACCATCAGTTCCTCGCGCGCCGTGAAGCCCCAGAGCGGCGGGGTCAGCGCGCCCACATCCATGGCCTGGGTCGTCACGTTCAGCAGATGATTCAGAAGTCGGCCGATCTCGGAATAGAGCACCCGGATCAGGCTTGCGCGACGTGGCACCTCGGTCGCGGTCAGCTTCTCGATGGCGAGGCACCAGGCATGTTCCTGGTTCATCG
>CAYUBT010000167.1:0-5689 GCA_964443055.1 uncultured Rubellimicrobium sp. | reverse complement strand
GGCGCTTTCCTCTTGCACCCTGCGGCGGGGCGGGCATGGTCGGGCCAAGGAGACAGGCCATGAATTTTGACGAAGAGATCGACCGGCGCGGCACGCGTTGCGCCAAATGGGACATGATGGAGCCGATCTACGGGGTGGGGCCGGACGACGGGCTTGCCATGTGGGTGGCGGATATGGATTTCCGACCGCCTGCCCCTGTCCAGGAAGCGTTGCAGGCGATGCTCGACCATGGCGTCTACGGCTACTACGGCAGCGACCGCGACATGCTCGAGGCGATGGGCTGGTGGATGAGGACGCGCCACGGCTGGGAGGTGGACCCCGCGCATGTCTTCACCACGCACGGGCTGGTGAACGGCACCGCGCTGTGCGTCGACGCCTACACCGAACCGGGGGACGGGATCGTTCTGTTCACGCCAGTCTATCACGCATTCTTCAGGATCATCAAAGCCGCCGGGCGGCAGGTGGTGGAATGTCCGCTCGGGATCGAGGACGGGCGGCATGTGATGGATTTCGAGCGTTACGACGCGATGATGACCGGCCGCGAGCTGATGGTGATTCTCTGCTAGCCCCACAATCCAGGCGGGCGGGTCTGGACGAGGGAGGAGTTGCAGGGCGTTGCCGATTTCGCGCGACGGCATGACCTGGTGCTGGTCTCGGACGAGATTCATCATGACCTGGTGATGCCGGGCACAAAGCACCTGCCGATCGCGCTGATCGAGGGGGTGGCCGACCGGCTGGTGATGATGACCGCGGCTACCAAGAGCTTCAACATCGCAGGTGCCCATACCGGCAATGTCACGATCAGCGATGAAGGGCTGCGCGCGCGGTTCCGGGCGCGGATGGAGGCCCTGGGGATTTCGCCCAATTCCTTCGGCATGGAGATGGTGCGCACAGCCTATTCATCCGGCGGGGCGGAGTGGATGGACGCGCTGACGGCCTATCTCGACGGCAACCGGCGCATGCTGGATGCGGGGCTCGAAGCCATTCCGGGGGTGCGTTCGATGCGGCTCGAGGGCACCTATCTTGCCTGGGTCGATTTCAACGGCACCGGCATGGACGAAGCCGAGGTCGCGCGGCGGATCGAGCGTGAGGCCCGGATCGCCGTCAACCATGGCAACGCGTTCGGCGCGGGCGGCTCCGGCTGGATGCGGATCAACTTCGCCACGCCGCGGGCGCGGGTGGAAGAGGCGGTCGCGCGGCTGCAGGCCGCTTTCGGTGACCTGCAATGAACTTGCGTGCAAGGCGCGGAGACCCCATCTTCACGAGATGAACAAGAAACTGAGAATCGGCAGTTACAACATCCGCAAGGGCCTCGGGACCGACTGGCGGCGCGACCCCGGGCGGGTGCTCGACCATATCGCCGAGTTGCAGCCCGACCTCATCGCCCTGCAGGAAGCCGATTTCCGGCTGGGCGCACGGCCTGCGGCGCTGGCGCGCGGACTGATCCGCGAGCGCACCGGCCTCGTGCCCCTGGCGGTGGGGCACGAGGGGCCGAGTCTGGGCTGGCACGGCAACGCGATTCTTGCGCGGCCGGGGCTGGAACTGGGCGATGTCACGCGGATCAACCTGCCGGGGCTTGAACCGCGGGGCGCGGTGATCGCCGATATCGAGGGGACATTTCCCCTGCGGCTTGTCGGTGTGCATCTGGGCCTGCTGCGGCATTCGCGCAGGCGGCAACTGGATCATCTGCGCGAGACGCTGGAATCGCTGCCGCATCGGCCCACGCTCATCGTCGGGGACTTCAACGAATGGTCGCGGGCGCGCGGACTGGGACGGATCGCAAAACATTTCAACCTCGTCACGCCCCACGCAACCTATCCTGCACGCAGGGCGTTCGCCGCACTCGACCGGATGGCGCATTCGGACGATCTGGATCTTCAGCTCCTGCCGGTGGATTGCGGGGGCGGGCACCAGCCGTCCGATCACAGACCAATCCTTGCCGAGGCGAGCGTGATCGAGGAGCGCCTGCGTCAGGCCGCCTAGAGCGGACCCGGCCGGCAAGGTGTGCGGTGTCAGTGGCCGAGCACCTTTTCCATCGCGTTCGGCTGATCGTGCATGGCAAGCTGGTCCATGATGGTCGCGCTGGCATCGTTCAGACCGACAACCTCGACCTCCGTCCCCACCTTGCGGAACTTGAGAACGGCCTTGTCGATCGCGTTGACGCCGGTCAGATCCCAGATATGCGCCCTGCCGACGTCGATCGTGACGCTCTCGAGAATTTCGTCGAAGTCGAAGGCCGCAAGGAAATCTTCTGCCGAGGCAAAGAAGATCTGCCCCTCGACAAGATAGCGACGGTGCTTTCCGTCCTCCGACAGCGCGGTCGTGACACGGAAGATCTGCGAGACCTTCCAGGCGAAAAAGATGCCCGAGAGCAGCACACCGACGCCCACTCCCAGGGCGAGGTTCTGCGTGCCGACCACGGTGATCACCGTGGCGAGCATGACAAGGCTCGAGCGGCGGGGGTGGTGACGAAGATCGGCCAGCGATGTCCAGCTGAAGGTGCCGATCGACACCATGATCATGATCGCCACCAGTGCGGGCATGGGGATGAGGCCCACAAGGTCGCCCAGCACCACCAGGAGAAACAGCAGGAAGGCCCCCGCGGTGAAGGTCGACAGCCGCGTGCGGCCGCCCGACCGCACGTTGATCACCGATTGCCCGATCATGGCGCAGCCTGCCATGCCACCGAACAGGCCGCTGGCGATATTGGCAATGCCCTGGCCGATGCTTTCACGGTTCTTGTCGCTGTCCGTATCGGTCATCTGATCGACGATCGAGGCGGTCAGGAGGCTTTCAAGCAGACCCACGGCGGCCACGGCGACCGACGTCGGCAGGATGATCCAGAGTGTCTCCAGAGTCAGCGGGATATCGGGGAAAAGCAGCACGGGCAGCACATCCGGCAGCGCGCCAAGATCGGCAACCATGCGGATGTCGATCCCCGAGACAAGCGCGATCCCGGTGAGAACAAGGATGCACACGAGCGGAGAGGGCACCAGCGTGGTGACCCTGGGAAACAGGTAGATGATCGCCAGTCCGGCGGCGACCAGCACATATGTCTCCCAGGTCACGCCGATCAGTTCGGGCAATTGCGCCATGAAGATCAGGATGGCGAGGGCGTTGACGAAGCCCGTCATGACCGAACGCGAAACGAACCGCATGACGTAACCGATGCGCAGCCAGCCAGCGACGATCTGGATGACACCCGCAAGGATGGTGGCGGCCAGAAGATATTGCAGCCCGTGTTCGCGCACGAGCGTCCCGAACAGCACGGCCGTCGCGGCGGTCGCCGCCGAAATCATGGCCGGCCGCCCGCCTGCGAACGAGATGACGATGGCGATGACCACCGAGGCATAAAGGCCCACGCGCGGATCGACCCCCGCAATGATCGAGAAGCCGATGGCTTCGGGGATGAGGGCGAGTGCGACGACGATTCCGGCCAGAATGTCGCTGCGGATGTTGGAAAGCCAGTTTCGGCGGATCGTTTCTATCGAGAACATGAACACATGATCGGGGCCGTCGTCCGGGTCGCCCTGTCGGGCCGAACGCTGGAGACGGACTTTGCGTGAGAGTCCGGCGGATCAGCGGCCGGAAGAGCCACCCGGGGTTTCACCGGGTCCAAGGTGAGTGGCCGGGCCTTTGCCATACTGCTTCGCGGCTGGCAAGCCGGTCGGTGCCGAAACCGGGAGCTCCGGGCTAATGTGATGATCTCCAACAGAGTCATGAAGGGGCATCCGGTCTTCTGGATTCCCGTGCTTTCGTCATTGCGAGAAGGCGAAGCCGGTGCGGCAGGCCGGAGACGCCGGGAGTCCGGGTTGCTTTACTACGCTCGCAATGACGGAAGGAACCCTGGTGCCGGAACCTAGAGCATGCGCGGGATCAGGGCGGCGGGGGCCTCGCCCTCGCGCGCGAAATCGGCGGGGGGCTGATCGCCCACAGCGGTATGCCATTTGAATTCGTAGATGCGTTCGCCCGCTTCCTCGCGGGTGGCGATCACGAGGCACTGATAGATCTGTTTCGGCCCGTCATAGAGATCGACATAGCCGCGCAGGTTGGGTGCATCTTCGGCCGACAGGGAAAATCCGCCGTCCCAGAGGCGCAGCACACGATGCACGCGATCGCCGTCATGGACGCAGAGCCGCGACGAGCGCCGCAGCATTGCGAGGCGGGCGTCCTCGAGCCCCTTTCGGACTGCTTCGGGCAGAATGTCGTTCATTGCATGCCTCCAACCTTGAAATACAGGTTGTCGGAGAATCGGGAGAAATCAAGACCGGAATATCGTTGACGCATACAAAGCCGGTGAAACGTGGAGAATCAGTGAATGACCCGGCACTTCGGGCAACCCGCAGTGACCGGGATGCGGGGCTGGCCGTAACCGGGGGCCTTGCGTGACGGACCGGCTTGCGGTTCAACCCCGGCGGATGCCTGACCCCGGAGGGAGGAAACCGTGACGGCCCTTGTCCTGGCGCTTGTCCTTGATGCTCTGGCGGGCGAGCCGCGCCTGTTGTGGGGGCGCTGGCCGCATCCGGCGGTCCTCGCGGGGCGCGCGGTCGCGGCGCTCGACGACCGGCTCAACCAAGGCGAGGGGCGCGCGTGGCGCGGGCTGCTTGCACTCGTGGTCCTCGTCGCCGGGGCCGGGGCCCTCGGCATGCTTCTGATGTCGCTGCCGGGGATATGGGCCGAATTTCTGGTCGTCGCGGTGCTGGTGGCGCAGCGCTCCCTGTCCGACCACGTCGAGGCGGTGGCCAGGGCGCTGGATGTCTCGCTCGCCTCGGGGCGCATGGCGGTGGCGCGGATCGTCGGGCGCGAGACGGCGGCGATGGACGAGCCCGCCGTCGCCCGTGCGGCCATCGAGAGCGCCGCCGAAAATCTCTCGGACGGGGTCGTGGCCCCGGTCTTCTGGTATGTCGTCGCCGGTCTGCCGGGCATATTGATTTACAAGATCGTCAACACCGCTGACAGCATGATCGGCCACCGCACGGAGCGGCACCGCGAATTCGGACGGGCGGCGGCGCGGTTTGACGATCTGCTGAACTGGATTCCCGCACGGCTCACAGCGCTGATGATCCGGGCAGTGTCGCCGCAGCTCCGGGAGCGGGGGTTCTGGCGCGGAGTCCGGCGGGATGCGGGCAAGCATGCCTCGCCCAATGCGGGCTGGCCCGAGGCCGCGATGGCGCGCGCGCTTGGTATCGCGCTGTCGGGGCCGCGCGTCTATCAGGGGCAGATGCGGGACGATCCCTTCGTGAACGAGAACGGGCGGCGCGGGATCGGCACGGGCGAGATTCGGCAGGCCGTCGGCATGCTGTGGCGGGTCTGGGGCGTGGTGCTTGGCGTCGCGGTGGCGGGCGCGATGTTCTGAAGCGGGCTCAGGCCACCAGCGCCTCGGCCCGCTTCAGATCGACGCTGACAAGCTGGCTCACCCCCGGCTCGCCCATGGTGACGCCGAACAGCCGGTCCATCCGGCTCATCGTCACGGCGTGGTGGGTGATGATCAGGAAGCGCGTGTCGGTCTGGCGCGTCATCTCGTCAAGAAGGTCGCAGAACCGGGCGACATTGGCATCGTCGAGCGCTGCATCCACCTCGTCGAGCACGCAAACCGGCGCGGGGTTGGAGAGGAAGACCGCAAAGATCAGCGCAAGCGCCGTCAGCGTCTGTTCGCCCCCCGACATGAGCGAGAGCGAGGCCAGCTTCT
>CAYUBT010000166.1:0-5695 GCA_964443055.1 uncultured Rubellimicrobium sp. | reverse complement strand
GCCGACGGGGCGGGCGTGATCGGAATCGTCGATGACGTTGTGGTCGAGACGAGCAACCTGCAGCGGCAGGTGATCCACCAGACCGCGAGTCTGGGCCAGAAAAAGACTGCCAGCGCCGTGGCCGCACTGCGTGAACTCAACCCGCATATTGACATTATCGAACATGACTTGCGGCTGAATGCCGAAAACGCCCCGGAGATTTTTTCAAAATACGATCTGATCCTCGATGGCACCGATAACTTCCCGATCCGTCTGGTCATCAATGCTGCCGCTGTCGCGGCGGGGATTCCGGTCGTGGGCGGGATGCTCTCGCAATGGGAAGGGCAACTGTCGGTCTGGGATCCGGCCTGT
The DNA here is from genome assembly GCA_964443055.1 of uncultured Rubellimicrobium sp. Taxonomy (GTDB): domain Bacteria; phylum Pseudomonadota; class Alphaproteobacteria; order Rhodobacterales; family Rhodobacteraceae; genus JADYZU01. The sequence goes on along the minus strand of CAYUBT010000166.1, from coordinate 5,344 downwards.
GGCGCACCCTGCCTTGCCTGCATCTTTCCCGAGGCACCCGCTGCGGGGCTCGCCCCCTCCTGCGCCGAGGCGGGAGTGCTTGGTCCCTTGCCGGGCATCATCGGCACGATGATGGCCGCCGAGGCCGTCAAGATCATCACCGGCGCGGGCGAGCCTCTGCGCGGACGGCTGCTGATCTGGGATGCGCTCGATGCCGAGGCCCGCGTGATCCGGCTGCAGCGCAACCCTGCCTGTCCGGTCTGCGGGACGGAGTGATGGTGCCCGCCATCGTGAGGAGCCGAAGGCGACGGGGCAACCGGGAGCTTCGGGGTTCCGGGCCGCTTCGTTGACGCCTGCCATGACGAGGGATAACGCGCGCGATAGCCCCCTTGCCATCACTCCGGCAGGGGCCATACTCGCGCCAAAACGCATGAACCCGGAGGGGAACGAGAGATGAAGAAGCTGATCCTTGCCGCAGCCGTCACCACGCTTGCGGCCAGCGGTGCCCTTGCTCAGGGCCTGCCCGATCTGGATGGCCGCGAGATCGTCGTCGCCACCGAGAACACCTATCCGCCTCTGCAGTTCATCGACGCCCGGGGCGAACAGGTCGGCTGGGAATATGATGCGGTGGCCGAGATCGCGCGGCGGCTCAATCTCGCCGTCACCTATGACAACATGAGCTGGGACGCGATGATTCCCGCCGTCTCGGAAGGTCAGGTCGACATGGCCATGAACGGGATCACCATCCGCGAGGATCGCGCCGAAGTCGTCGATTTCTCGGATACCTACATGGTCAGCCAGATGCTGATGCTCGTCCGTGGCGACGAGGATCGCTTCGATGATGCTGCATCCTTTGCCGCCGATGACGATCTGCTGATGGCCGCCCAGCCCGGCACCACGCCCTTCTATGTCGGCGTCTACGAGGTTCTGGACGGGGACGAGGCCAACCCCCGCATCAAGCTGTTCGAGACCTTCGGCGCGACCGTCGCCGCGCTTCGTGCGGGTGATGTCGATCTGGTCCTGACCGACAGCACGGCAGGCGAGGGCTATGTCTCGGCCTCCGAAGGTGCGCTCAGGATCGTGGGCGAACCACTCGGGACCGAAGAATTCGGCTTCATCTTCCCGCCGGGCTCCGATCTGGTCGAGCCCTTCAATGCGGCACTGGCCGAGATGCATGCGGACGGCACGCTCGAGGCGCTGAACACCCGCTGGTTCCTTGATTACAAGATGGGCGAATAGGGCCAGGCACCCCGGCTCATGACGCCGCCTTCCGAACCCCGGCGCGAATTTCCCCTCTGGCTCGTCATCATCGTGGTGACGGGCCTCTGGTTCTTCGGCCGGGTGCTGACGAGCGAGATCTACGCCGATGTCCTCTCGCGCCTGATGAGGGGGCTGTGGATCACCGTCATCGTCACGCTTGTCTCCTATGGCGCGGCCTGCGTTCTGGGCCTCGCGCTTGCCATGGCGCAACTGTCGCGCTTCTATCTCCTGCGCCAGACCGCCCGCCTTTACGTCGAGGTGATGCGCGGCGTCCCGATCATCGTGCTGCTGCTCTATGTGGCCTTCGTGCTTTCGCCGGGGCTTGTGTCGCTGTGGAACTGGATGGGGGCATGGTTCGAACTGGAGCCCATACGGGGGCGCGACTTTCCGCTGCTGTGGCGCGCGGTGATCGCGCTCACGCTCGCCTATGCGTCCTTTCTGGCCGAAGTGTTCCGCGCGGGGCTCCTGGCCGTGCCGCAGGGCCAGATCGAGGCGGCGACCGCGCTCGGCCTCTCCCGCTGGCTGCGGTTTCGCCATGTGGTCTTTCCGCAGGCCTTCCGGCTGATCTTGCCGCCGCTCGGCAATGATTTCGTCGCGATGATCAAGGATTCCTCGCTCGTCTCGGTGCTGGGCGTCACCGACATCACCCAACTCGGCAAGGTGATCTCGGCGGGGAACTTCCGCTATTTCGAGACCTATAATGTCGTCTCGCTGCTTTATCTTACCCTGACGATCAGCCTGTCGCTTGCGCTTCGCGCGCTCGAACAGAAGCTGCGGGGTCGGCAGGGCTGAGGCATCGGCCCGTCACTGCGAACGCGGATCATCCGGGTGGCGGGTGACCCCGACCGGATCGGCATGGATCATCACATCTGCCTGCGGCAGCGCGGCGATGATGGCGCGGCGCAGGGCCGCGCAGACCGCATGGGCTTCGTCCAGTGACTGCCTCCCGTCCAGTTCGACATGCAGATTCACGAACAACTGCCGCCCGGAGACACGGGTGCGCAGGTCGTGCCAGCCCAGCACCCCCGGAAAGCTGCTGGCGATGGCACCGATCCGCTCGATCATGGCCGGATCGGCGCGCCGGTCCATCAGCGCGTCGAAGGCCGCTTTCAGCACATGCAGTGCACCGAAGACCATCAGCGCCGCCCCGAGCAGGGCGACCACCGCGTCGATCCGCACGAATCCCCAGAGACCGGAGGCCGCGAGCGCCAGCGCCGCGCCGAGATTGGGCACCAGGTCGCCCAGATAATGCAGCGAATCGGCCGCCACGACCCGGCTGCCGGTGATCCGAGTCACCCGCCGCTGCCACAGAACGAGGCCCAGGGTGATCACGCTCGAGCCCAGCATCACCACCACCCCCGCGCCTTCGGCCGCAAGCGGCGGCGGGTCGGATGCCAGCAGCCGCAGGAGCGCCGCCACCGCGATCACCCCGGCCGAGACGAGCACCAGCGCCGATTGTGTGAGCGCGGCGATATCCTCGGCGGCGTGATAGCCGAAGGTGTGATCCTCGTCGGGGGGGCGGGACGCATAGACGATCGCCGTCAGGCCGCCCAGCGACATCGCCAGATCGAGCGCGGAATCGGCCAGCGCCGTCGCCACCGACAGCGACCCTGTTTGCGCCAGGGCCCAGAGCTTCAGCAGGATGAGGACAGACGCCACCGTGACCGAGGCAACCCCGGCCGACAGGTCGAGGCGGCGATTGCGCACGGGATCGGGCGGACGGGTCATGGCGGGACGGCTCCGGTCGGGGGCGCCGTTCTGCCATGTGGCGGGTCGTCAGTCGAGGATCTCGTCCCCGTTCACGCCCCAGAGCGCCGATTTCGGTACCCAGCCGCGATAGCCGCCGGTCGAGATGCGGCACCAGTCCGGCGCGCAGCGGTCGATGCGGGCGATGACCCCGGCCTCAAGCAGCACGTTCACCGGCGCATCCGCATCTGCGCGCGTGTGCAGCGGTTGCATGTCGTGTTCGAGGATCACGGTGCGCGTCCCCGAAAGAAGCGCGTAATGCACCCAGCCGCCCAGCCCCTCGCGGTCCACGACACGCCGCCAGTTGCCGTATTCGGCGGTGATCATCAGCGGCATTCCCGCGCGGGTGAAGACCCAGTCGATGCGATGCGACAGCGACGGGCCGCGCCGGACATTGGCGTCATCGGTCTTGAGCGAGACGAAGCGCGGCAGCGGCAGATGGGTCTCGGGCCCGATCGTGGGCTCCTGCGGCGGGGCGAGCGCCTGCGCATCGGGCATCCGGGGGGCCGCGGGGATGGAGGTGGCGACGGTGGTCACGACAGGTTCGGCCGGGGTTCCGGTGTGATCGGGCCGGAGCTGCGGCCGCAGGGGGGCGTCCTGCGCGGCAGCCGTGCCTGCCAGCAGGAGCAAGACGCCCATACATCCGATGAATCTGGTCGCCATTCGTCCGTGCCGCCTCTGTCCCGGCGAAGGTACATTGCCCCGCCCGTTTCCGGCACCCTGCCAGAAGCGGCGACGGCGGGAAAGCCTCGGGCGGGTCATCGCCGTCGCAAGGCCCGTTCTGTTGTGCGGAGGTGACGGCGCGGGCGGGAGGATCGCCCCCGTCCTCGTCGTTGCGCGCGTCAGCGAAGCAACCCAGCTTTCCAACGTCTCTGGCTTGCCGCACCGGCTGACGTCTCTTCGCACTGACAGGATTCGGGGGACTCTCGCGGACCGCATGCCGTCTACGGCCCTGTTCAAGGTCACCACATCGTTTCAGGGAAGGGTGCAAACGTCACCGCAACATGTGTTCGGAGCCCCCGGATCCCGCTCGCCCGGCTGGACAGATCGCGTCCGGTGCGCATGATCAGCATGATCCGGCGGCGCTCGAACCCGCCGGGTCGGAAATTCCGTGACCGTGCCGCGCTTGTCGGTGCGGCGGGCAGGCAGGGAGAGGCGGCGATGCGCACAGGCCGCATGATCCAGATCGTCGGCTGCCATGCCGAGGGCGAGGTGGGCGATGTCATCACCGGGGGTGTCGCGCCCCCGCCCGGAGACACGCTCTGGGCGCAGTCGCGCTGGATTGCGCAGGACGGGGCGCTGCGCGACCTGATCCTGAACGAGCCGCGAGGCGGCGTGTTCCGCCACATCAACCTGCTGGTGCCGCCGAAGGACAAGCGCGCAGTGACGGGCTACATCATCATGGAGCCAGTCCATACCCCGCCAATGTCAGGCTCGAATTCGATCTGCGTGGCGACCGTGCTGCTCGATGCCGGGATCGTGCCGATGCAGGAGCCGGAAACCCGCTTCGCCATCGAGGCCCCCGGCGGGCTGGTCGAGGTCGTCGCCCGGTGCAGCGATGGCAAGGCGCAGTCGGTGCGCATCACCAACCATCCCAGTTTCGCGCATCGCCTCGATGCGGTGATCGAGGTCGAGGGGCTGGGGAGCCTGACCGTCGACATCGCCTATGGCGGTGACAGTTTCGTGCTGGTCGATGCGGCGTCGATGGGCTTTGCGCTCACCCCGGACGAGGCGCAGGACCTGACCGCCATGGGCATGAGGCTCACCGCCGCCGCGACCGAACAGGCGGGTTTCGCCCATCCGCAGAACCCCGACTGGCGGCATGTGTCCTTCTGCCAGTTCACCGGCCCCCTGCGCGAGGAGGAGGGTGTGCTCACGGGCCGCAGCGCGGTGGCGATCGAGCCGGGCAAGCTCGACCGCTCGCCCACGGGCACCGGCTGTTCGGCCCGGATGGCGGTGCTGCATGCGCGCGGCCGGATGAGGACGGGCGACGGCTTCACCGGCGAGTCGATCATCGGCACCCGCTTTCACTGCCGCATCGAGGGGGAGACCGACCTTGCCGGCACCCCCGCCATCATCCCGACGGTGGAAGGCCGCGCCTGGATCACCGACCTGCGCCAGCTCGTCCTCGACCCGGACGACCCCTTCCCGCGCGGCTACCGCATCGGCGACACTTGGCCCGGCGCGTGAGCGGGACGGGGCCGCGGCCGGTGCGGCAACCTGCTGCCGGGGCCGCGACCCCCGTCGTTGCGAGGAGCCGGAGGCGACGCGGCAAGCCAGAGCGTTGGGATTCCGGGTTGCTTCGCTTGCGCTCGCAATGACGAGGAGGGATGGAATCCGGAGCTTTGCTCCCGCCGCG
>CAYUBT010000165.1:0-5697 GCA_964443055.1 uncultured Rubellimicrobium sp. | reverse complement strand
TCGGTGCCTGGGCCGATGCCTCAGGACAGAATATCCCGTGGATCGCCGGGTTCTCCGCGCTCTACATCCTCGCTTCTGCCGGGCTGTGGTTCCTCATGCCAGACGGTCGCGGCCTGTGGGCCGCCTTCGTCCTGTTCGGCGTGGCCATCTTCGCGGCCGAGGGCGGTGCCAATGTCTCGAACGCGATCCTGCCGTCGCTTGGCAACGAGCGGGAGGTCGGGCGCATCTCCGGCTCCGGCGCGGCGTTCGGCTACTGGGCGGGGGTGCTGTCGCTGGTCGTCATGCTCCTGCTGCTGGCCGAGAATGCCGAGGGCGTGACGCTGCTTGGCCTCGCCCCGGCGTTCGGGCTCGACCCGGCACTGCGCGAGGGAACGCGGGCGGTCGGCCCCTTCATCGCGCTGTGGTGCCTGGTCTTCATGATCCCTTTCTTCCTGTGGGTGCGCGAACCCGCAACAGTGCCGGTTCGCGTGAATCCGCGGCAGGTCACGCGCGAACTGGGCCGGACCCTGCGCTCGCTCCTGCGCCGCCGCTCGCTCGGGGGCTTCCTGCTGTCGTCGATGTTCTACCGCGATGCGCTGAACGGGATCTATGCGATCGGCGGGGTCTATGCCGTGCTCGTGCTGAACTGGTCGATCATCGAAATCGGCGTGTTCGGCATCGTCGGTGCGATCACCGCCGCCGTGGTCACCTGGATCGGCGGGCTTTACGACGCGAGGCTCGGGCCGAAACCCGTGGTCATCACCTCCGTCTGGGCGCTGATCGTGGTGAGTGCCATCGTCGTGGGCATGTCGCGTGAGCAGATCTTCGGGATCGCGCTGGCCGAGGGATCGCGCCTGCCGGATATCATCTTCTACATCTGCGGCGCGGTGATCGGCGGCGCAGGCGGATCGGTGCAGGCCGCGAGCCGCACGCTGATGGTGCTGCATTCCGACCCCGACCGCCCGACCGAAGCCTTCGGCCTCTATGCACTTTCGGGCAAGGCGACCGCCTTTCTCGCCCCCGCTCTGGTGGCGCTGGCAACCGCGGCGACGGGTTCGGTGCGGCTGGGCGTAACCCCCGTGATCGTGCTTTTCCTCGCAGCGCTTTTCCTGCTACGTTTCGTGAAGGCCGAGGGGGAGAGAGACGCATGATCCGCAAGACCGCCACCGCCGCGCTCGTCCTGCTTCTGGCTGCCTGCGGCGGAGGGGCACCGAACGCGACCTCGACCCGGGCCGCATCGCAGCAAAGTTCGGATCAGGTGCTCGCCAGCATGTCGGCCGGCAATGCCGAGGACAGGCGCGTCGCCCGCAACCTGTTCGGCGCGGCCTCCGACCCGTCGTCGCAAGGCTCTCAGGTCGTCGGCTTCTATTCACGCGGCTGCCTCGCCGGGGCGCAGCAATTGGCCGAGACCGGGCAGACATGGCAGGCAATGCGCCTGTCGCGGAACCGCAACTGGGGCGCGCCGCAACTTATCTCGTTCCTGCAGGATCTGTCGCGCTTTGCCGCCACCCAGCCGGGCTGGGAGGGGCTCTATATCGGCGACCTGAGCCAACCGCGCGGCGGGCCGATGCTGACCGGGCACGCAAGCCACCAGATCGGCCTTGATGCCGATATCTGGATGCTGCCACCGCAACGGCTGAACCTGACACGGGCCGAACGCGAGAGCATTTCCTCCATCGCCATGGACCGGCGCGGCGGTGCCTTCACGAATGCGAACTGGTCACCCCAGCACGAGGCGATCCTGCGCCATGCCGCCCAGGACTCCCGCGTCGAACGCATCTTCGTCTTCCCCGGGGCCAAGGTCACGATGTGCCAGAACGCCACCGGCGACAGGTCATGGCTGTCGAAGATCCGCCCGCTCAGCGGCCACAACACGCACTTCCATATCCGCCTCGCCTGTCCGGCGGGCGAGCCTTCCTGTGTCGTGCAGGATCCGGTCCCCGCCGGTGACGGCTGCGCCGAGGCGCAGCAATGGGTCAACAACATCATCAGCCCGCCGCCGCCCGACCCGGATGCGCCGCCACCCCCGCCGCCGCGCGGGCCGGTCCTCATGAATGAACTGCCGGCGCAATGCCTCGCGGTGCTGAACAGCAACTGAGCAATGCACTGCCTGCGCCTTCCGGCCGCGCTGATTGCAGCGTCACTCGCGACCGTCGGCGCGGCACAGGCGCATGATGCGCAATGGCTCGGCAGTTTCACCTGGGTGACCGGCGAGCGCGAACTCGGCGGTTTCTCGGGGCTCGTGATCAGTGACGACGGGCAGATGGCCACATTCCTGTCCGACCGCGCGCTCATGGTCGAGGCCCGCCTGTCCCGCAACGCAGACGGTCTGATCGACGATGTGGAGGTCACGGACCGTACACGGCTTCAGGGCGAGGACGGCCAGCCCCTCACCGGCAAGGAATCCGACAGCGAAGGGCTGGCCCGCACCGACGGCGGGACATTCTACATCAGCTTTGAGGGCCGGGCCCGCGTGACCCGGCAGGAGGGATTGCACGGGATACCCGAGGAACTGCCCTCCCATCCCGATTTCGCCGGGATGCAGTCCAACGCCGCGCTCGAATCCGTCACCATCGGTCCTGACGGCGCAATCTACACGATCCCCGAGCGTTCCGGCCGCCCGGCCTGGCCGTTCCCGGTCTACCGCTTCCAGGGAGGCACATGGGACATCCCCCTCACGATCCCCCGGCGCGGCGCATTTCTGGTGACGGACGCGGATTTCGGGCCGGACGGACGGCTCTATATCCTTGAACGCGACTTCGCCGGACTCGGGTTCCGCAGCCGGGTGCGCAGTTTCGGCCCGGACGGCAGCGACGAGCGCGAGCATCTCGTTTCGCGGATCGGCAGCCATGACAACCTCGAGGGCATTGCCGTCTGGCACGACGGCGCGGGACTGCGTTTGACCATGGTCTCGGACGACAACCAGAACGCGCTGCAGCGCACCGAACTGGTGGAATACCGCATCCCCGACCGGCAAGGCCCGGATGCCGGGTTGCCGTGATGCGCGGGTTCCACGTCGTCACTCCCCCGCCCCTCGCAATGACGATGGGGGGCGGTTCAGGCTACACCCCCGATTGACCCGACCCGGCACCGGGCCTACACGGAGCCGCCCCCGCTGGGGCCAAGTTGCCGCCACCTTGTCAAAACGGACCTCGTGATGCGCCTCCTGCCCGGTATCATTGCCATGACGGTGATCGTCGTGGCCTCGAACATCCTCGTGCAGTTCCTGCTGCTCGACGGGCTGCTGACCTGGGGGGCCTTCACCTATCCCTTCGCCTTTCTCGTGACCGAGATCATGAACCGCCTCTACGGCACCGCCGCCGCGCGCAAGGTGGTGCTCGCGGGCTTTGCCACCGGGATCGTCTGCTCGCTGATCGGCACGCAGGTGATGCTCGAATTCGGCCCGGCGGTGACCTTGCGGGTCGCGGTCGCCTCGGCTGTGGCCTTTCTCGCCTCGCAGACATCGGACATCCTCATCTTCAACCGGCTGCGGCGGCAGGCGTGGTGGATTGCGCCGCTGGTGGCATCGGCCGCAAGTTCGGTCGTCGATACGGCGGTCTTCTTCACCACGGCCTTTTCCGCCGCGCTGTCGCCGGCCTTCCCCGCATGGGCCAATGTGGCGGTCGAATGGGCGCAGGAGGGAACGCCGCTCCTGACATTCGGGCCGGAGGCGGCGATGTGGATCTCGCTCGGTCTTGCCGACCTTGGCGTGAAGCTGGTGATCGCGATTGTGGCGCTCCTGCCGTTCCGGCTGGTGGTGGCGAGGGTGCTCGGCGCGCGGACCGCATGACTGGCCTCGTCAGTGCGAGCCGGAGGCGAAGCAACGCCATGATCCGGGACGGGAGAGCATATCAGATCAGGGCCTGACCAACACACTTGCCCCGCCCTCTCTCACGCAGCCGTCGAGGTTGCCGCGTCGGTTCCTCCTCCCCACAATGACGAGTCCTGAAAGACTCACTCCCCGACCCTTCCACCGCCCGCCCGGAATTTCATTTGACATTTATCCCGACCATGCCACGGTGCCCCCATCTTCAACCCAGCGAAAGGAGGTGATCCAGTGTCGAGAAGGTCATTGGAGAGAGGTGTCGGGACAGTCCGGGGGGCGCGTTTCTGAGGCAGCCCTCAGAGTCTCAAACCCAGGGTGGATACGTCTAACCGACCCCGCCTCCTGAACTTTCGAAGGGCCGCATCGCAAGGTGCGGCCCTTTCGACTTGATCGTCAGCACATGTCATCCATGCTTCATATCACCGACGACATCGCCATCGCCGACTGGGAACTGACCGAGCAATTCGTGCGGGCAGGAGGGCCCGGCGGGCAGAATGTGAACAAGGTCTCGACCGCCGTCGAGCTGCGCTTCGAAGCCGCCCGTTCGCCCGCATTGTCCGACGCAGTGAAGGCGAGGCTGCGGCGGCTGGCGGGTTCGCGCTGGACCGGCGACGGGGCCATCGTGCTCTTCGTTCAGGACACCCGCAGCCAGGCCCGCAACCGCGAGATTGCCCGCGAAAGACTGGCCGAGCTGATCCGCGCCGCCCTGGTCGCCCCGAAACGCCGCATCGCCACCCGCCCGACCCGCGGCTCCATCGAGCGGCGGCTGGCGGCCAAGCGGGCGCGGGCGGCGGTGAAGGCGGGGCGGGCCGATACCGGGGAAGAATGAAGCATCTCGCGCAAAAATGGCTGCCAGTCTTGCGCTCCCCGGAGATGCACAACGAAAAGCTCTCTCCTTGACCGTCCCGCCCCCTTTGACTAGGTCGCGACCCATCCACCCAGACCCGAGGGAGCCCCGCCGTGGCCAATCCGTCCATCCTGATCCTCGCCGGCGACGGCATCGGCCCCGAAGTCATGGAAGAGGTGAAGAAGGTCATCCGCTGGCTCGACGTGAAGCGCGGCATCACCTTTGACGTGAGCGAGGATCTGGTCGGCGGTTGTGCCTATGACGCGCATGGCACGCCCCTGACCGACGAGACAATGGCGCGCGCGCAAGAGGCTGACGCCGTGCTTCTGGGCGCGGTCGGCGGACCGAAATACGATGATCTCGATTTCAGCGTGAAACCCGAACGCGGGCTGTTGCGCCTGCGCAAGGAGATGGACCTTTATGCGAACCTGCGCCCCGCGCAATGCTTCGACGCGCTCGCGGATTTCTCGTCGCTGAAGCGCGACGTGGTGGCCGGGCTCGACATCATGATCGTGCGCGAACTGACCTCGGGCGTCTATTTCGGAGAACCGCGCGGCATCTTCACCGAAGGCAACGAGCGCGTCGGCATCAACACCCAGCGCTACACCGAGGGCGAGATTGCCCGCGTTGCCCGTTCGGCCTTTGAACTCGCCCGCAAGCGCTCGGGCAGGGTCTGCTCCATGGAGAAGGCCAATGTGATGGAATCGGGCGTGTTGTGGCGTCAGGTCGTGCAGGAGGTGCATGACCGCGAATACCCGGACGTCGAGCTGTCGCATATGTATGCCGACGCGGGGGCGATGCAGCTCACCCGCTGGCCCAAACAGTTCGACGTGATCGTGACCGACAACCTGTTCGGCGACCTGCTCTCGGATCTTGCGGCGATGCTGACCGGAAGCCTCGGGATGCTGCCATCGGCCAGCCTTGGTGCCCCGATGGCCAACGGGCGGCCGAAGGCGCTTTACGAACCCGTCCACGGATCGGCCCCCGACATCGCCGGGCAGGGCAAGGCCAATCCCATCGCCTGCATCCTGAGCTTTGCCATGGC
>CAYUBT010000164.1:0-5728 GCA_964443055.1 uncultured Rubellimicrobium sp. | reverse complement strand
GAACGGGTCACGCGCCGAACGGGCACCGGGGGCAGGATCGGGGGAGGGGCATGGCAACGCAGGGTGACGGGGAGACATCGGACACCAGGACCAGCGATGCCGGTCCGGCTGCGCCGTATCTCTATGTCACCGTTCACGACCTTCTCGAGGCCAAGATCTCCGGTGGTGAACTGCCGCCGGGCACGGTCCTGAAGGAGGCACGGCTCTCGCAGCAACTCGGGACCAGCCGCGCGCCCGTGCGCCGCGCGCTCGCGCTTCTGGCCGAGCGCGGCCTGATCCGCACCGCACGCGGGCAGGGTTATGTAGTCGGCAACGGCCACGAGGCCGGGGTGCCGCTCTCCTCGCGCGAATTGCAGGAGATCCTGCAGCGCGAAGGTGACGGTCTGGACCGTTCGGCAAGCTGGGAGCGAATCATCGCGCAGGTTGTCGACGAGGTGAGCGCCTGCATGCCGTTCGGAACCTACCGTATCCAGGAAAGCGGGCTGGGCGACTACCATGCCGTCAGCCGCACCGTTGCCCGCGAGGTGCTCTGGCGGCTCATGGACCGGCGGCTGATCGAGAAGGATCGCAAGTCGCACTGGATCGTCGGCCAGATGACGGCGCGCGACCTGCACGAGACGATCGAACTGCGGCTGCTGCTCGAGCCCGCCGCACTCGCGCATGTCGCGCCCGATCTCGACCGGGAATGGCTCGCTTCGTTGCTCGGCCGGGTCGAGGAGGTCATCGGGGCCTTCCCGGCCTGCAGCGCAGCCGATATCGATGCGATCGACATGGCGATGTCGCACACGATCTTCGACGGTCTGCGCAATTCGCGGCTGCTCGGCTCGATCCGGCGCAACCAGCTCTCGATTCTGGTGTCCCGCCTGTTCCGCCAGCATTTCCCGCTGCGCGACGATCTGCCGGGGCTCAGGGACCACGCGGCGATTCTCCGGCTCCTGCTGGTGGGCCAGACCGGCGCGGCCAGCGACCGCCTGCGCCAGCATCTGCGGCGCACCGAAGGGCTGATTCTCGCCCGGCTGCGGGTGCTGTCGCAACTGCCGCCGCCGCATCGCGTGCCCTACATGACCCCTGTTCACTGAAAGGCTGGCGATGTCGGAACCCGTGCTCAGAATCATCGGCACCTCTGCCACGCTGACCCCGGAAGTCTGCCGCCGCGCGCGTGAGGATCTGGGCTTCGCGCTGCAGTTCGAGGTGCTCGACGGCGTGGACTGCCTGCGGCGCGGGGTCACGGCACCCGAGAGCTACGACATCTATGACCAGTGGTTCCATTCGGTCGATCTGATGTGGACGGCGGGGGCGATCCAGCCGATCGAGACCACGCGCATCCGGCGCTGGTCCGACGTCGTGCCCGCGGGCGCGGTCGAAGTCGCCTGGCGCGGAGCGGGCTCGCGACCCGGCGACGTGCTCTATGTCCATGCCGACGGCAAGCTTGCCGGAACGCGCGACGGGGCGGGGGCGGCGCGGATCTCGATGTTGCCGACAGTCTACAACGCCGACAGTTTCGTCTATCTGCCCGAGGTGGCGCGGCATTACGGCCCGGGAGCCGACGAAAGCTGGGCCTGGCTTCTTGACGATGCCTGGCACGGCCGCTGCGCGCTCGGGGCCGACCCGGCCGGAAGCGCGGTCGAACTGGCGCTGGCGGCGCGTGCGGCGGGAATCATCGACGCGCGTGATCCGGGCAATCTGACCATCGAGGAGATTGACGAACTCTTCGCCTTTCTCATGTCGCGCAGGCGCACCGGCCATTTCGGGCGCTACTGGGACTCGAACGAGGAAGCGCTGCGGCTGATGAAGGGCTCTGCGACGGCAATCGGCTCGCTGTGGTCGCCTGCCTATTTTCACCTGCGCGGGCAGGGGCTCGACTTCGTCTATGCCGACCCGCGGGAGGGCTCGCGCGGCTGGCATTCGGGACAATGCATCTCGGCGGCGGTCGAGGGCGAGGTGCTCGAGATGGCCTATGCCTATCTCAACTGGTGGCTTGGCGGCGTGCCCGGGGCGATCATGGCGCGGCGCGGCTATTACGTCACGGTTGCCGGGCCGCTGCAGGAGCATCTCTCTCCGGCCGAATGGGATTACTGGTATGCCGGCAAGCCCGCCGCCGCGGACCTGCCCGGACCGGACGGCGTTCTCCTCCCGCTGCGAGGAGAGGTCCGGGCGGGCGGCAGCTATCGCGACCGGATGAAACGCATCACCGTCTGGTCGACGATCATGCCCGAGCACAACTACCTCATCCGCCGCTGGCGCGAATTCATCGCGCCCTGAGACGGGGCCCGGGACACCCCCCGGGGCTCCGGTCCATCGCTCCCCTCGTCATTGCGAGTGTAGCGAAGCAACCCGGCTTTCCGACGTTCTGGCTTGCCGCACCGGCGGATGCCGTCCCGCAATGACGGGGGTCCGGGCGTGTTCCCGACCATCACATGAATGAAATATTCCGATCTCCCCCGAACAGGGGGTTTGTCGAAAGACGTTTTTTCCCACAATCTGAATCATTCACGCAGGTGAACCCACTGTCAGCACAGGAGCATGACGTGATTCGAAAAGCTGTTTCCAGCCTTCTGTTCTCTGCAGCCCTCGCGCTTGCGGCCACTGCTGCCGACGCCTGCCCGGACTGGCGTCAGCAGCCCTATTTCGGGAGCATCCAGATCACCGCGGGCTTCCAGCCGGACCCTTATGTGCGCAACATCACCGCCGGCGGGACCGCGAATCTGCGCCGCTGCGGTTTCAACTGGGACGGGTTCGTCGCGCCCCGCCCGGACTTCGACCTTTATTATCAGGGCGGCGGTTACCCCCTGACCATCGCCGTCACCGCGCAGGCAGATGCGATTCTGCTCATCTCGGCTCCAAACGGCGACTGGTATTACAATGACGATTATCGCGGCCTCAATCCCGCGATCACCTTCCAGAATCCCCAGACCGGGCTTTACGACATCTGGATCGGCTCCTGGGACGGCTCGCGCCGCAATCCGGGGCAGCTGATCATCACGGAATACAATTACTGACGAAAACGGCTTGCTGGCGAAAATGAAGGCCCGCCCCTGGCGGCGGGCCTGAACATCCGGGCGTGGCAATCCCAGGCAATCAGCGCATCGGCGCGATCATCATCACCATCTGCCGCACCTCGAGCCTGGGCATCGACTCGACCTTGCCCTGCTCCTTCACATCCTCGGCGATGCGTTCGAGCAACTGGCGGCCAAGCTCCATATGGGCCATTTCGCGCCCGCGGAACCGCAGGGTGACCTTCACCTTGTCGCCATCGTCGAGAAAGCGGAAGACCGCGCGCATCTTCACATCATAGTCGTGGCTGTCGGTCCCGGGCCGGAACTTCACCTCCTTGATGTCGATGGTTTTCTGGCTCTTGCGGGCCTCGGCCTCTTTCTTCTGGGTTTCGTATTTGTATTTCCCGTAATCCATGATCTTGCAGACGGGAGGTGCCGCGTTGGGCGAGATTTCGACCAGATCCAGCCCGGCCTCTTCGGCGAGAGTGAGCGCGCGTTCGGGCGGCATCACGCCCAGATTTTCCCCATCTGCGCCGATGAGGCGGACTTCTGGCACCCGGATGCGCTCGTTCGTGCGGGGGCCGGTGTCACGCACCGGAGGTGCGGCGTGCGGTCTGCGTCCTATGGTCCTGTTCCTTTGTTCAACGGGAAGTGATGACTGAAAATAAACGGACGGGGCCGGGCATTCAAGGGTCGCTGCGCATCCCGTCATTGCAGGGAGCCGGAGGCCGGTGCGAAGCCGGAGACGTGGGGAATCCGGGTTGCTTCACTGCGCTCGCAATGACGGGGCGGCAGCGTCCCTTCCCCATCACCGTCATTGCGAGGAGCCGCAGGCGACGCGGCAAGCCAGAGACGTTGGGAACATCCGGGTTGCCTTGCCGATGCTCGAGATGACGGAAGGAGTGACGGATCCTGAACCCCGTGCGCGGGGGGCGGCAGGATGCTGCATTCGCACACAAACTCTTTCCAATGACCGTGTTTTCTGACATATCCTTGCGACAATGGCCCGGGGATATGGGCCGGTTGCTCTGAAGGGATAGGGCCATGAGTACGAGAGGCTGGATCTGGACCATCGTCGTGATCATCGTGATCGGCGGTGGCTGGTGGTGGTACACAGCGGATCAGGCACAGAAAGCTGCCGAAGCCGAGGCGGCTGCTGCCGCGGCCGAGGCTGAGGCTGCTGCTGCCGCCGAAGCTGCTGCCGCCGCCGAAGCCGAGGCGCAGGCCGCTGCCGAGGCTGCCGCTGCCGAGGCCGAAGCCGCTGCGCAGGAAGCCGCCGAAGCGGTCGAGCAAGCTGTCGAGGAGACCCAGGAGGCGGTCGAGGAAGCCGTTGGCGAGGTGCAGGACGAAGCTGCTGAAGAAGCCGCGACCGACGACGCCGCGACCGACGACGCCGCAGCTGACGACGCCGCTACTGATGACGCCGCGACAGACGACGCCGCGACAGACGCCGCCGCCGACGACGAGGCTGCCGCCGAACCCGGCAACGCCATGGAGCAGGCCGTCGACGAGGCTGCCAATGCCGCGAGCGATGCTGCCGCCGAGGCGCTCAACGATCTGGCGGATTCCGTGAACGAGGCGCTGCAGGGCGAAGAGACCACCGGCAACTGAGCCGGGCTCCCGCCGCCGCTTCACCGCAGGCGACAGGGCCGCGGGGAAGCCCTCGCGGCCCTTTTCGTGTCCCGGGTCCGCGCCGTATCTCCGGACCCGCCGCCGCGGCCCGGCCGGCACCGCGCAGCAGGAAGGGCGCGCCCCGGCCCCGGAGCGCGCCCTGTCTAGATGGCCCGGAGGTCGGGGCGAGGCGGTTTATTCCTCGCCGTCGTCGCTCGCCGCGCCGCCGATGTCGTCGAAGAGCGCCTCGATATCCAGTTCGGCAGCCGCTTCCTCTTCGGCGGCCAGTTCCTGGATCGACTTGCCCGAGGCCTGTAGTTCGGCCTCTTCGGGCGAACGGGCCACGTTCACCGTCACCGTGATGTCGACTTCGGGATGCAGGCGCAGGGTCACCTCATGCAGCCCCAGCTCCTTCATCGGCGCGTTCAGGATCACCTGGCGACGATCGAGCGTGAAGCCTTCCGCCGTCGCGGCCTCGGCGATGTCGCGCGGGGTCACCGACCCGTAGAGCGCGCCACCGTCCGACGCGGAGCGGATGATGACGAAGCTCTGGCCGTCGAGCTTCTCACCCAGGGCCTCGGCCTCCTTGCGGGTCGCGAGATTCTGGACCTCGAGCTGCACCTTCTGCTCCTGGAACCGGGCGATATTCGCCTCGGACGCGCGCAGGGCCTTGCCCTGGGGCAGAAGGAAATTGCGGGCAAAGCCCGGGCGGACGTTCACCACATCGCCCATCTGGCCCAGGCGAGCCACGCGTTCGAGCAGGATCACTTCCATGTCAGGCGCTCCTTACTTGGTGGCATAGGGCAGGAGCGCGAGGAACCTGGCCCGTTTGATCGCCTGGGCGAGCTTGCGCTGGTTGCGCGCGCCCACGGCGGTGATGCGCGAGGGGACGATCTTGCCGCGCTCGGAAATGTAGCGCTGCAGGAGCCGCGTGTCCTTGTAGTCGATCACCGGGGCGTCCTTGCCCTCGAACGGATCGGACTTGCGGCGGCGGAAGAAGGGTCTGGTTGCCATGTCTCGAACTCCTTTCCTCAGCGCCGGTCGCCGCGCGGACCGCGGTCGCGCTCGTCGCGCTTCTGCATCTGGATGGACGGGCCGTCCTCATGCGCATCGACCTTGAT
>CAYUBT010000163.1:0-5756 GCA_964443055.1 uncultured Rubellimicrobium sp. | reverse complement strand
GCCGACCGCCAGGGCGGCGGGGAGTCCGGAGCCGGGCCCATCGCTCCTTCCGTCGTTGCGAGCGCAGCGAAGCAACCCGGCTTTCTGACGCACCGGCTCCTCCTCCCCGCAATGCCGGGACATGTGTTCGGAGCCCGCAGGGTGGCGCGGGGCTGTCTAGTCGTCGTCCTCCTCGGGAAGGGTGAGGCTGATCTCGCCTGTGTCGACCCGGTCGCGGATCGTGCCGAGGATGGCGGCCTGGGCGGCCTCTCCCTCGCGGCGGCGGACGGGGCCGCGATCCGCGATTTCGTCGCGCAGGGTGTCGGCGAGGCGTTGGGACATGTGCGAGAGGATGAAATTCGCGGCCGAGGCGTCGTCGCCACCACGGGCCAGCCCATGCGCGAGCGCGGCGACGAGTTCGCCATTGTCGATGCCCCGGATCGCGCGCGGAATGTCGAGCGGTGCAATTCGCTCGTGGATGTTGCCGAAGGTGAAGATCTCGCGCCGGACCTGTTCGGCGAATTCCGCGTCGGCCAGGTCAAGTGAATCGAGCACCGAGTCGCGGGTTGTCGGACGGCTGGAGTTGAGGATCGCGCCCACCCGCGCCTCGGCCCGGGCGGGGAAGGCGGGCTCGGAGTCGTCGGCATGCTGCGCCGCCAGCGCGCGGCCGATCCGGGCCACGGTCCCGGGCAGAACGGAGGCGGTCTGCGACATTGCATGGGTGATGTGGCGCGCGCGATCTCCCGGCAGCAGGGCGAGTGTCTCGGCTGCGCGTTTCACCGGCAGTTTCGACAGCGCGATGGCCGCGATCTCGGTCCCCTCCTCCTGCATCAGGCGGGCGAGATCGGCAGCGGGCAGTGCGGCCAGCCTGTCCCAGGGGTCGATCCCGCGCGCCAGCGCCGCTTCTCGCTGCAGGCGCTTCTGGACATCGGGCGACAACTGGCCGTCGAGCGCGGCAAGAGCCGCATCGACTCCGCCGGGCGAGGCGAGGCCGACGGATTCGAGTTCCTGTGCGAATTCCTCGGCCACCGCGTTGAGCGTGTCGCGGTCGACCAGTCGCAGGGTGGCCATCTCGCGCGTGAGGTCGAGCTGCACTTTTTCAGGCAGATGCGAGAGGGCAAGCTTCTGCCCGTCGGCGGCCAGGAGCCGGACCACCATCGCCGCCTTGCGACGGCGGTCGGGGCCGGATGTCGTTGTCTGCATGTCCATGCGCGTCCTCCATCTGCAGCGAGGAAGACATGAAGAGGTGAAGACGGGGTTGCCGCCGCGCCCGGGGACGGCCACCGTCACCGACAGGCGGCGCAGGGCAAGGCAAGGCTGCGGCTGTCGTCCTCGTCGGCGGTGACGGTCACGCCATGGGCCATGCCGAACGGGGCAGAATGAGCGAAGATGCCCGAATCGTCGCCTTTCGACAGATCGGCCCGGCTTACATGCCCGTTATGCGCCGTTCTCCATTGAACCGTCGGGTCGGCCGACACATATCCCGTTTGTGAACAGGTAGCGCGCCATTCCGGCGGATATGTCAGAAACATGTAGGTGGGGGCGGTGAAACGCATGTGCAAGGCAATGGCAAATCCGGAAGGAGCGCGGCAGCCCGGCGATTCGCCCAGAATCACGATTGCATGGTCATGTTTCAATACCGCGCCTTGGTCTTTGCCCCGCGACTGCCGAATGGCGGCGTCCCGGTGACAGCGTCCTGCTTCAATGCCATGCGTGTTCCTGTCGCGGCTCTGTCGGAGTCCTGCAGTCGTGATCGTGGACCCTGACGATATACGCGCCCTGGCACCGGCCGGCCATTATCTTGCCTTGCGCGTCGGATTCGCCTTTCCGCTCGAAGAGGTGAACGGCCTGCCGTCCGACTGGGTGGATTGCTACACGCGCGGGCGTTTCATGCTGTTCGATCCGGTGATCCGCTGGTCGTACCAGAACCGTGGCGTCATCCGCTGGAGCGAAATCGACCTGCCCGATCCGCGCGGTGTGCTGGCGCAGGCCTGTCGTCACGGCCTGCGCTATGGTGTGTCGGTCTCGATCCATGACGAGGATGAGGGCGGGGAGCGCTCGTTCGGCAGCTTCCTGCGCCGGGACCGCGAATACACGCTGGAGGAAATGGAACGCCTGCATGCCTGCGTCGCGGCGCTCCATGCCGAGAGAAAGCCGCCCGACAACCTGACGCCCGCCGAAATCGAGGCCCTGTCGATGGTGCGCGACGGGATGCGGCTGAAGCAGGTCGCCCATGCGCTCGGTGTGAGCGAGGGTGCGGTCAAACAGCGTCTGCGCGGGGCCAGGGACAAGCTTGGCGCGACAACGAATGCCCAGGCGGCGGCGCGGGCGCGGGGTTTCGGCCTGATCTGAACGCAGCCGGTTCGTCCTCCTGCAGCCCGCAACCGGGCGAAACCCCGGGCCTTTACACGATGCCGCTGCGGGTCCAGTCCCTGAGGGCACGGCCACCCGTGCGCGGCCCTTTCATGAGGAGACGACGGGATTCGCGGCTGGTACGGCAAGCCAGCAGCGTGAGGACCGGCTTGCTTCGCTTCGCTCGGAATGACGAAAGGCGCGATGGACCGGGCGCCCTGGCGCTGAGGGAGCGGGCATTGCGTGCGGCGGGCGGTGCTGTATCCATGCCCGGGAATGCTGGCGGGGCCGGTGGATGGGCAGCGGAGTTTCACGACAGGGGAACATGAGGCTGGCGCTTGCCGCCGGGGCGATCCTGCGCGGGCTGGGGCAGGTGATGTTCCAGCCGGATGTGCGGGCCGGGGCAGTGTTTCTGTTCGCCCTTGTCGTCGGCGCGCCGGTGCTGGCGCTGGCGGCACTTGCCGGAGCCATGGTCTCGACCGGGATCGCGCGGATCTGCGGTGCGGATGTCCATGCGGGGCTTCACGGTTTCAACGGGGCGCTGGCGGGAATCGCCATGGCGCTGTTTCCCGGAGCGGGCCTGCCGCCCCTCGTGCAGGCGATGCTTGTTCTTGCCGCGCCTGCTCTTGCGGCGCTCGTCTTTCTGCGCCTCGCGTCCGCGCTGGCCGCGATCCGCCTGCCGGTGCTGACCGCGCCGTTCAATCTCGTGGCCCTGCCGGTGCTGGCGCTGGTCCATGTCGCAAGCGGGCCGCTCGTCCCCGGGGCCCATGACGGCGGCGCGGGTATGCTCCTTGTCCTGAGGGGCGTCGTGAACGGATTCGCGCAGGTGTTCTTTCTTCACGGACTCCTGCCGGGGCTGCTGGTCGCGGCGGGGCTGGCGCTGGCCTCGCCGCGCGCCTTCGGCCTTGCGCTTGCGGCGAGTGCGGGGGGCGCTGTTCTGGCGCTGGTCCTCGGTGCCGATCCGGGCGCGGTGGGCGCGGGGCTGTTCGGCTATAACGGCATTCTTACGGCGATCTCGCTCGGGACGGTGGCGCTTGCGCCGGGGCGCGGCACCGTCGCGCTGGCCCTGGCCGCGGCGCTGGTGACGGTGCCCGCACATCTGGCCCTTGCGCATCTCCTGAGCGCAGCCGGGCTGCCGGGACTGACGCTGGCCTTTGTCCTTGTCACCTGGGGCGCGGTCCTTCTGGCCCGGCGCTTGCGCATCGGGGTCGTCCATGGCTGAGCGTGAGATCGAGGTTCCCTGCCATTTCGGCGAATGGCTGCAGGGGAGGATCAGGGCAGGGGGTCCGGTTGCGCTCGTCACCCTCATGCCCGGCGGGCTGGTCCTGCGCGCGCGTCACCGCCCCGGCGCGGGCGATATGCCGGAGATCGGCGCGGCATACGAAGCCTCGCCCCTTTCGCAGGACACTGTCGCCCCGTTCCTTGCCGCGCTCGGCCTGCGTCTTGGCGGGGAGATCACGCTCGAGCCGCCCTTCGCCCCCGGTCTCGGTTGCGGGGTGAGCACCGCCGCACTCGTGGCGCTGGCACGTCTGGCCGGTTTCGCCGGACCGCCCGAGGCACTGGCGCGGGCCTGTGTCGAGGCCGAGGGGGCGAGCGATCCGCTCATGTTTGCCGCGCCCAACCGGATGCTGTTCGCTTCACGCGAGGGCAGGGTGCTGATGCAGCTTGCCTCCCCGCCGCCCGTGCATCTGGTCGCGGGGTTCTTTGGTGCGCCGACCCGCACGGATGCGACAGATGCGGATTATGACGACATCAGCGATCTCGTTGCCCAATGGCAACGCCGCGATGACGCCGGATGGTGCGCCGCGCTGGCTGCCGAAAGCGCGCTGCGGTGCCTTGCCCGGCGCGGGCCCGCGGATGATCCGACGCCCGATCTTGCCCGCGATCTGGGGGCACTCGGCTTTGCCATGTCGCATTCGGGTGCGGCGCGGGCGCTGGTCTTTCCGGCCGATGCGCCGCCCCGCCATGGCGAGGAGGCGATGAAGGAGGCCGGTCTCGTCTTTGCGGGCAGTTTCGCGCCGCAGGCGGAGGCGGCATGATGCGCGACCACGGCGGTGACCTCGACCGGGCCATTGCCCGGTTCGGCGGGCGCGAGGCAGACTGGATCGACCTCTCCACTGGCATCAACCGCCGCCCGTGGGCAATGCCGCCCGTCAGCGAAGCCGCCTGGCGGCGCCTGCCCACGCGCACCGATCACGCGGGCCTGCTCAATGCGGCGCGGCGGGCCTGGGGCGTGCATCCGGGCCTTGACGGGATCGCGCTTGCGGGGGCGCAGGCAGCCATCCAGATGATCCCGCATCTGCGCCCGCCCGGCCGCGCGATCGTGCTTGCGCCGACCTATAACGAACATGCCGGATCGCTCGCGGCGCAGGGCTGGGCGGTGGCGGAGGCGCGTGATCTTGCGGCGCTTGCGGGGGCCGATCTGGCCGTCGTCGTGAATCCCAACAATCCCGACGGGCGGCGTCATGCGCCCGGTGATCTGCGGGCGCTCGCCGCTGATGTCGGGCTGCTGGTGGTGGACGAGAGTTTCGGTGATGTCGCGCCGGGCCTCTCGCTTCTGCCCGGAGGCGGCAGGGCGCTGGTGCTGCGGTCCTTCGGCAAGTTCTGGGGCCTCGCGGGGCTGCGGCTCGGCTTTGCCTTCGGACCGGAACCCCTGATCGCGGGCCTGCGCGCGCTGGCCGGGCCATGGCCGGTCTCGGGCCCGGCGATCGGGGCGGGGGCGGCGGCGCTGGCGGACCGTGGCTGGGCGCAGGCGATGCGCGCCACGCTTGCCGGTGACGCTGTGCGGATGGATGCGCTGGCCCATGCCGCAGGCTGGCGGCTGGTCGGGGGCACCGGGCTCTTCCGGCTCTATGATGCGGGTAATGCGCAGGAGGCGCAGGACCGCCTCGCCCGGGCCCATGTCTGGAGCCGGGTCTTTCCCGATGCTCCCGCATGGCTGCGCCTCGGCCTGCCGGGACCGGAGGCGGAATGGCAGCGGCTCGAGACGGTGTTGCGGATCATGTAGCCCCGTCATTTCGACAGGTTGCGGGTGGCGTGGCACCCCGGAGATATGGGGAGTCCGGCCTATCCCGTCATTGCGAGCGAAAGTGAGGCAACCCGGAATCCCCGGCGCTCCGGGTTGCCACGTCGCCTCCGGCTCCTCGCAATGACGGGGATTTCGCAGGCATCCTCCCGACCGAACACCCCTCCGCCTCCCTGTCCGGGGTCACCACATCACTTCAGGGGGCACATGAACGTCACAGCAACACGCTTTCCGAGCCCCGAGCCACCCGTCGCGCGACCTTCCCCCCCATCCGCCGCCTTGCTATACGGGCGCGGTTTGCAGCCGGAGGCGGGCGGGATGACGAATGTCGCGGTGATCGGCACCCAATGGGGTGACGAGGGCAAGGGCAAGATCGTGGACTGGCTCTCGGAGCGGGCCG
>CAYUBT010000162.1:0-5766 GCA_964443055.1 uncultured Rubellimicrobium sp. | reverse complement strand
GCGGCATGTTCGAGAAAGAAGGACAGGTCGCTTTCCGACCGCCGGACGAGTCCGGCGCGGGCCTCGGACGAGAGGTCGGCAAGACTCCGGACATTGACCTTCGACATATGGGCTCCTTTCCGGCCGCTGGCCGTCATTTCGACTTGAGGAAGATTTCCAGCCCGACCAGCCGGTCGAGCAGCCAGACCGCCAGCAGCGCCAGCGCCACGAAGACCGAGGAGACGGCGGCAAGGTCGGGCGTGATGATCGAGCGGATCGAATTGTAGATCAGCACCGGCAGCGTGACGATCCGCGCATCGGTCAGGAGCAGGCTGACGAGGAATTCCGTCATGGCCAGCACGAACATCAGCAGGCCTCCGGTGATCATCCCCGGCATGACTCCGGGCAGGGTGACATGGAGGAAGGTCTCGAGCCGCCCTGCCCCGCAACTTGCCGCCGCAAGTTCGAGATCGGGATCGAGCGACGCGGCCGAGGAGGAGACCGACCAGATCACGAAAGGCAGGTTGATCACCGCACAGGCGACCCCCACCGGCCAGATGCGCCCGAGGATGCCCCATTCGCCGAACACCAGCATCATGCCGATCCCCGAGCCGATCAGCGGAATCGTGAAGGGCAGAAGCAGGTAGACCTGCAGCGCGCCCGCCAGCCGCAGCCGGTAGCGGGTCAGCGCGAGCGCGGCCAGTGTGCCCACCGGGACCGAGACGGCCACGCAGATCAGCGCCACCTGCAGCGAGCGCCAGAAAGCCGCGCGCAGGTCGCGCGCCAGCGCGATCTTCTCATACCATTTGATCGACAGCCCGTCGGGCGGGAAGGCGATGATGCTCCCGGCCGTGAAGGAGGCACCCACGACGATGAGTGTGGGCAGTGACAGGATCAGGATCGAGAACCACACCAGCGCCCAGAAGACACGATTCTGCCCGGAACTGATCACTTGCGCCCCCCCATCCCCAGGGTGCCAGCGCCGAAGATGGCGACGGTGACACCGACGAAGACCGAGCCGATCGCCACGAGGATCAGCGCCAGCGCCGAGCCGAGCCCCTGATCGGAGGTGCGGAAGAACTGGTCATAGATCGCATTGGCGATGAAATCCTGCGACCCGCCGCCCAGCATCGCCGGAATCGCGAAATCGGTCAGCGTCAGAGTGAAGACGATCAGCCCCGCCCCGATCAGCCCCGGCCGGGCCATCGGCAGCGTGACATGCCAGAGGGTCCGCCACCATGGCGCGCCGAGGGAGGCGGCGGCAGTCTCCACCTCTTCGGGGATCGCCGTCAGCGCGGGGGCGAGCATCAGCACCGCGAAGGGCAGCATGTATTGCACCTCGCCGAAGACGACCGCCGGGAAGTTGAACAGAAGCCGTTGCGGCGGAACCCCGACAAGGCCGATCACCTGGTTTACCATCCCGGACGAGCCCAGCATGATCAGGATGCCATAGGCCCGCACCACCTGGCCGATGAAGAAGGGCAGGAACAGGGTAATGAGCAGCGCCTTGCGCGCCAGCGCGCTGCGGGTGCGCACCATCATGTAGGCGAAGGGAAAGCCGAGCATCAGCGCAAAGACGACGGTGAGCGCCGCCGCCAGAACCGAACGCCCGATCACGCGGTGATAGGTCGTCGATTGCAGCGCAGTGTAATAATTGTCGAGGGTCAGCTCGTCCGAAAGCATGAATGTATTGCGGTCGAGCGTGCGCAACGAACTGTCACCGATCTGCCAGAGGCCGATGACGAGGATTCCCACGAGCAGGATCGCGGGCAGGATCAGCGCAAGCCCGGTGAAGCGCGACATCCGGGCGGGCCAGAGCAGATCGAGCGCCCGCTCGAGCGCATCCATCACGCGCCAGCGCAACGGATAGCGGAACCGGGCCCCGTTTGACTTGCGCGTCATGATCCTTCGGGGCTCCTGACCGGTGCCGTCATGATCTTCTCAACCTTTCCCGACGCGGTGATGCGGTGGCGAATGCGTGGCTTCACCCTCCTCGTCATTGCGGGTCGCAGGCGAAGCAATCCAACCGCCGGAAGGGTTGATTGCCGCGTCGCCTTCGGCTCCTCGCAATGACGGGATGGCGGCCCCGCATCATCACACCCCGCTGCCTGCGGCCCCGTGGGGGGCCGCAGACGCACGCAGGGGCTCAGCCCTGCATGATTTCCTTGAACTTCGCGAACCAGTCACTCTCATGCTCGACCTGCACCAGGTCCGAGATGCGGATGAGATGGCTGAAGTCCTCCTCCGTGGTCGGGTAGGAGGGATCGCCTTCCAGCCCTTCGGGCGGGGTCAGGCCGGGAACGACGCCCGGCAGGCCGAGCCCGTCGAGCCAGACCTGCTGCGCCTCCTGCGAGATGGCGAAGTTGATGTATTCCTTCGCCCAGTAGAGTTCGTTCTCGGGCAGGCCGCGCGGGACCCAGAGACCGTCGGTGTTGAAGGTTGCTCCTTCCTCGGGAACCGTCCATGCAATGTCGATCCCGGTGCGCTGCGCGCCGATGGCATTGGTCGAGATGGTGCAGGCCATGTCGATCTCGCCGTTCTGGAACCAGGTGGTGAAATCGGGATCCTCGCCCAGAAGCGGGGCCTGTTCCTTGATCTTGGCAAAGAAATCCCAGGCGGCATCCATATTGCCGGGGATGTCGTCCACGCTGCCGCCACCCGCGACCTGGGCCGGGAAGTGCATCCCGATCCCGTCGTTATACATGGCGATGCGGCCCCGGAACTTCGGATCGAGCATGGCGTGCCAGGAGGTCGGCGGCCCGTCGGGGAATGCCTCGGGGCGATAGGCCAGCACATAGACATAGCCGTAGGTATTGACGATGGGGAAACCGTCCACACCGACCGGATGCGAGAGATCCGTGGTGTTCGCGAGATTGGGCAGGTCCGAGAGATCCTCGGTCACGCCCCGCAGCGCCGATTTCATGGCGTTGGTGGTCGTGTCCCAGTTCACATGCAGCGGCGGAATGCGATCCTGTGCCACGGCGGCCCAGATCTTGGGCTGGATCTCGTTGTCTTCGGTCAGGTCATGGCGGATGGCGATGCCGGTCAGTTCCGTGAACGGATCGGAGACACCGTTCTTCAGAGACTCGACCCATTCGCCGCCCCAGGCGCGCACGATGAGTTCGGCAGGTTTCGCGGGCTCCTGCGCCAGGGCGCGGAAGGCCGGAAGGATGGTCAGCGCCGCCGCGCCGCCGCCCACGGCCCCGGTGCGCAGAAGCGAGCGGCGGGTGAATGTCATCTTCATGTCATCTCTCCTTTGTTGGTCCGTGTTGCTGTCAGTCCCGTCCCGGCTCGGCGCCGAAAACTCTCAGATCCTGCGCGCGCCAGCCGATGGCGACGGGCGCGCCAGCCTCGAACGGGTCGGGCATCGAGGGGTCGTGATGGTGAACCTGAAACTCGATCCGTGCCTCCCCCCCGTCGCCCAGGCCGCATTGCACGATGTAAAGCAGTCTTTCGCCCTCGAAAATGATGTCGATGACCTCTCCGCTGATCGTGACATCACAATTTTCGGGGGCATCGCCATCCGGCGCAATGCGGATCTGCTCGGCCCGGATCACCCCGCGCGCCGGGGTGCCGGGGGAAAGACCGGGGGAAACAAGGCCCGGCACGACCTGCCCGGCAATCTCGATCCCCGCTTCGGCGGCACGGCCGTGCAGGAAACTCGAGACGCCGAGGAACCCCGCCACGAAACCGTTGGCGGGCGAGCGATAGGTCGCGACCGGCTGGTCATGCTGCTGAATGCGGCCCTGATCCATGACGATGATCTCGTCCGAGACCACGAGCGCCTCGCGCTGGTCATGAGTCACGTTGATCGTGGTCACTCCGAGTTCGTGCTGGATGCGGCGGAATTCGAGTTGCATCTCCTCGCGCAGCTTGCGATCGAGCGCGGCAAGGGGTTCGTCCAGAAGCAGAAGCTCGGGCTCGAATACCAGCGCGCGGGCGATGGCCACGCGCTGCTGCTGCCCGCCGGACAGTTCCTGCACACGCCTGTCGCCCAGGCCGCCGAGGCGGACCAGTTCGAGAAACTCCTGCACCCGTCCGGGGATCGTGGCCGGATCGAAGCGGCGCATCTTGAGCGGAAAGGCCACGTTCTGCGCGGCGGTCATATGCGGAAACAGCGCCAGCTTCTGAAAGACGATGCCGATCGAACGGCGGTGCGGCGGCTCTGCACCCACGGGACGGCCGCCGACAGTGACCTGCCCCGAGGTCGGTTTCTGAAACCCTGCGATCATGCGCAGAAGCGTCGTCTTGCCCGAACCCGATGGGCCGAGGATCGTCAGAAACCGCCCGTGTGCCAGTTCGAAACTCGCCCGGTCCACGGCCAGCATGCCCTTGCCGAAATCCATCGTCACCTCGCGCACGGCGACGGCTGCGGATTTAGCGGCCAGCGGGCTTGCGGTGGCGGTCATCTCGTCTCCTGCAGGCAGATGCGGGGCGGCCCCTTTTGGAATGATCCGCGCCAGAGGGAAAGTCCCCTCGTGCAGATGCGGGAGTCGCGCTCAGATCGAGGCAAGAAAGCCTCCGTCGATGATCAGGCATTGCCCGGTGACATAGGAAGCTGCGGGCGAGGCAAGAAAGAGCGCCGCCCCCACCAGATCGTCAAGCTGACCAAGCCGCCCCATCGGCACGGCGGCGGTCATCCGATCGACCCAGGCCTCGTCCTGATAGAAGGCGTCGGTGAGCGCGGTGTGGAAATAGCCCGGTGCGATGGCGTTCACGCGGATGCCCTGCCCCGCCCATTCCACGGCAAGCGCCCGCGTCATCCCCAGCACGCCCGATTTCGAGGCCCCGTAGGGCGTGGCGGTCGGCACCCCCACGAAAGAGGTGAGCGAGGCGAGGTTGATGATCGCCCCGCCCCCGACAGCGGCCATGAAGCGCGCGGCGGATTGCGCGACGAAGAACGCGCCCTTGAGATTGGTGTCGACGATCCTGTCCCAGAGCTCCTCGTCCACGTCGAGCGAGGGACGCACATCCTCGACCCCGGCATTGTTGACGAGCACATCGACCGGGCCGACATCGGCCAGGGCTGCCGAAAGCCCCGCAATGTCGCGCTGGTCGAAGGCGATCCGCTGCGCCTTGCTGCCAGCAGAAGTGATCCGCTCGGCGGTGTCGTCAAGCGTCGTCATGTCGCGCGCCGCGATGATCAGATCGGCCCCCGCCCGCGCGAATCCCTCGGCCAGCGCCTGCCCGATCCCCCGGCTCGCGCCGGTCACCAGAACACGCTTTCCCGCACAGGAAAACTGCGTCTCCAGCCAGCCCGGCATGCCCTGCGTCACGACTCCGCCCCCCTGAGCGCCTATTGCTGGCATATGTATGCACATATTGAAGAGTACGGTCAATCATATGTATACACATATTCACGCCGCGCATGTCAATCGAGGGTGCCGGGGCCGGTCGATGAGGGAGGCGTCCGCCGGTGCGGTCGCTCGCAATGACGAAGGGAATGGTGGATCCGGAGTCCTGATCATGCAGCGCCGCCCCTTGACCTTCCCCCTGTGGGAGGGTGCATCTCCTTCGCATCATATCCGAAAGGGACGGAAGATGCTGGAACTCGATCTGCCCGGAATGACCTGCGGCGGCTGTGTGCGCGGGGTGACGGCGGCGGTGCAGGAACTGGACCCGGGCGCGCTTGTGGAAGCCGATCTCGAGCAGCGGCGCGCGAGGATCACCACCACCGCCCCCGAGGCGCAGGTGCGCGCGGTGCTGAGCGAGGCGGGTTATATGGGCTGACATGAAAAGGGGGGCCGCAGCCCCCATTTGCCCATCACGTCCCGCCCCGCATCATTC
>CAYUBT010000161.1:0-5777 GCA_964443055.1 uncultured Rubellimicrobium sp. | reverse complement strand
TTCCTGCAACGGGCGGGCAGTGTTCGAGGCCTCGGGCGGCTACGAGACGCCCGGATGTCCCGCGTTCTGGTTTGCCGCGTCGGCTGAGGCCTCCTCGCAATGACGATGGGGGAAGGGGGGTGCCTCTTCCCGTCATTGCGAGCGCCAGCGAAGCAACCCAGCTTTCCACCGTTCTGGCTTGTCGCGTCGCCCGCGCCTCCTCGCAATGACGGGGCCCGAGGGACTCTTGCGGCCTGAATGCCGCCCTCCACCCCGTCCGTAATCGCCACATCCGTTCAGGAAAGGATGTGAACCTCACTGCAACAGACGCTCGATGCCCTGGGGGATCCGGGCGGAGCAGTGACGGCGAGAAGGTCGACACAGTGGCCCGGTCCCCCGAGCAGGGGGGATCCCGGCTGCCTGTGAGCGTCATCACGCCGGATATGGCAGGCGCCGGTTGCAGTCCGGCCTTGCGTCCGTCTTCCCCATCGGTGCGCCTGTCGCGCCATATGGGCTCTGGCGTCGGGGCCCGCCCGGACCTGCCTGCGGCCCCGGCATCGCTGCAGCACTGCGTCAGAACAGCACTGCCGCGAGATCGTCCTCCTCCTCCATCCGTTTGTCGGCCGTCGGGGGCCGGTCGCTCGAGGTGGCCTGCGCCCGTGCTTCGGACTGGCCGCCAGGGAACCCGTCATGCAGGCTGCGTTCGCGGGCCATCGTGTAGCTTGCGCGAATCTGCTCGATGATGCGATTGACTGTGGCGGTCTCGGGGGCAGGCACCGCCGGTTGCGCACCCGCCATCGTCGCAAGCCGCGCGGCGGAAGCATCAAGTGAATCGCCCGGTTCACGCTCGAAATCGAGCCGGGCCACGCCATGGCCGATATCGCCCGCAAGCTCTTCGCCCTGCATCGCCAGCGCCCGCAGATCCTGCTGCATCCGGCGCTGCGTGGCCCGGATCTTGTCGAGCGCCGCACCGAGCGCCGTATCCAGAGACGTGTCGGGCGGCAGCGCATACTCCGATCCTGGCGCGGGACGGACAACTTCGGCGAGCGCCTCCAGCTCAGCCAGAAGTGCGGCAGCCTCATCCTCGAGGCGGGCCGCGAAGTTGCGCAGTTCGGTGGCGACGACGACGATCGCGCGGCCGGCATCGCCCAGACGGCGGCAGCGCAGGCTGGTGTTGATCGCCATGAACTGGATTTCTGACCGGATGGCCGTGATCGCGCCGACCGCATCGGCCAGCTCACCCGCGATCCGTGCCGCATCATGGCTGACCAGGTCGCTGCGCCGTGCCGCACCCTCGATCCGGGTGACGATGGTCCGGGCCGCAAGGATGCTGCGTTCCATCGCCGGGAGGAACGCCTCGGTGCCGTCGCCCCCGCGAGCCTGACGGCCGAGCGCGAGCATTTGCGTCATGCCCGCCGAGAGCGCGGCGAGGCCCTGCGCGACAGTCCTGCCGCCCTTGCGGAATTCGACAACGAGATCATCAAGCTGCCGCGACAGGAGGGCCAGGACGGGACGGGCCGCACCCGGAGGCGGAGCGGGTGCGGCCTCTGCGAGCAGCAGGAGACCCGCATGGACATGCTCGATCCGCTGCCGCGTTATGTCGCCGATCTGCAGCGCTGAAAGCGTGCGGGCGACCTGCGATTCGGTCTCGCGCACCAGGGCCTCCTGTGCTGCCGCCAGATCGCGCAGACCGGCGTGATAATCCGTCATGTGATGCGCGTTTTCCTCAAGCTCACGCGTGAGCAGCGGGATGGCGCGCGCATGGTCGTCACGCAGGCGGCGATGAAGCGTGGCCGCGACCCGGGCCTGGCCGAGCAGCAGGCCGAGACGGGCGGCGAAACCATCGACCTGCGCCCGGCCCGCCTGGATCCGGGCGAGCATGTCGTTAGCGAATCCGTCGAATTCCGCCGCCTCGGCCCCCGCGATCTTGACCGTCACGGCCACGGTGCGCAGGTAACGCAGCGTTTCCTGCATGTCGGCGACCCGCGCCTGCAGCACCCCCGCACGCGTGGCGAGCATGTTCACGAGCCGGTGCTGCGCCGCCTGACGGGCGGGGAGTTCATGCAGCCGCCGCACCGTCAGCGCGAGATCGGCGAGCGTCGCGGCGACGACCTCCCCGTCGAGCGCGGCAAGGACCTCGCCAAGCAGATCGCGCATGGTGGCGGTCGAGCCCAGCGCGGCGGCAAGCACCTGACCCCCTTCGAGAAACCGTTCCTCCACCCGGCTGCGCGTCTCATCAAGCGCCTGCGCGAGGTCGAGCGTCGCACGGGCGACGGGAACGGGAGAAATCCTGGTTTCAGCCACCGGCCGCCTTTCCTGCATTCGAGGGCAGAGTCGCGCGCAAACCATAACATCCGGTGAACGGCTGCAGCCCCGATCACGGCGATTTCCCTAAAATCCTTCGCAAGGCGGGGCGGGATCCGCTGCGGTGCCAACGCTTTGTTAAGGCGCGCATGGCTTTCTGGCCCCGGAACCGGAAACAGCCGCAGGGGTCGGTCATGGATGCAGGCGACGAGGCAGAGCTGGAACTGCGCGGGCCGCTGACATTGCGCCACGCTGCCGGGATCCGCGAGCGTATCCTTGCCGCACTGGCGCAGAACAGCCGCCTCGCCGTCACGCTCAGGGACGACGATGAGGTCGACATCAGCTTCGTGCAGATCCTGCTGGCCGCAAGGCTCAGCGCGCACCTGGCTGGCGGGCGGCTGCGGCTGACGTTCCCGCCGGGCGGGGGTCTGGCCCGCGCCATCGCCCTGGGCGGGTTCGCGGAAACGGGGGCCATCCGGCCCGGCGGAGACATGACATGACCGCCGCAATTCTTGTCGTCGACGATTCGGCGAGCGTGAAGGCCGCCATCCGCATCGCGCTCACGGCGGCGGGCTACCGGCTCGCCGAAGCCGCCGACGGTGCCGAGGGAATCGCACGGGCCAATGCCGGGAACTTCGACCTCATCATCACCGATCTGAACATGCCCGTCATGGACGGACTCACCATGATCGAGACGATGCGCACCATGCCCGCCCATGCCGGCGTGCCGATCGTCTTCCTGACGACCGAATCCGACGAGACCATGAAACAGCGCGCCCGCGCCGCCGGGGCGACAGGCTGGCTGACCAAGCCCTTCGATCCCGAGCAACTCGTGAAAGTGGCGAGAAAGGTCCTTGGCAGATGACACCCGATCCGACCGAAACATTCCGCATCGAGGCGGCAGAACTGTTCGAGCAGATCGAACAGGGTCTTCTGGATCTCATGCAGGATCTCGATAATCGCGAACTGGTGAATGCCGTGTTCCGGGGCCTGCACACGCTCAAGGGGTCGGGCGCAATGTTCGGCTTCGACGCGCTCGCCGCCTTCACGCATCACTGCGAATCCGCCTTCGACGCCCTGCGCCGGGGCGATACGCCGGTCACGGCGGATGTGGCGGGCGCGGTCCTGGGTGCCTGCGACCACATGCGCGCGCTCGTCGACGCACCGGGCGCGCCCGGGCAGGAAGAGCATGGTGCCACCCTCCTGGCCGCGCTCCGGGCCGCGCTCGAGAGGGCCGGGTCCGCCGCGTCGCTCGAGCACACGTCCGCGCCGACAGGCACGGGCTGGCGTCTGCGCTTCAGCCTGCCGCCCGACTCCATGGCCAACGGCACCAACCCGCTCGCGCTCCTGACCGAACTGCGCGATCTGGGCGAGGCCAGGGTGCGAGCCGATCTCTCGGCCCTGCCGCCGCTCGAGGCGCTCGATCCGATGCAATTGCATGTCGGCTGGGAGGTCGAGCTGCGCACATCCGCTCCGCGCGCGGCGATCGACGATGTCTTCATCTTCGTCATGGACACGGTCGATCTGCGTATCGACTCCCTGCCCCCGGCCGATCAGCCGGCTCCCGTCGGCCCGGACGTCGCCCTCGGCCCGGCCCCGACAGGGAGCCCGGCCGACCCGGCTGCCGATTCGCGCTGGTCGAGACCGGCCGAAAATGTCCGGGTTCCGGCCGAGCGGCTGGACGAGATGATGGATCGCGTGGGCGAACTTGTGATCGCGCAATCGCGGCTCGGCCAGGTTGCCACCGCGCGCGACGACCTGCCCCTGCGCGCCATTTCGGAGGAGATGGAGCGCCTTTCGGGCGAATTGCGCGACACGATGATGGTGCTGCGGATGGTCCCGGTCTCGACCCTCTTCGGCCGCTTCCGCCGCCTCGTCCATGATCTCGCGCATGAAACCGGCAAGGCGATCGAACTGGCAACGGATGGCGAGAATACCGAAGTCGACAAGACCGTGATCGAACGGCTGGCCGACCCGCTCGTCCATCTGGTGCGCAATGCCGTCGACCACGGGCTCGAATCCCCGTCCGAACGAGGGGCGGCGGGGAAATCCTCCGCAGGCCGCATCCGTCTCTCCGCCCGGCAGGAGGGCGGCGAGGTCATCATCCGCATCATCGACGACGGACGCGGAATCGACCGCGCCCGCCTGCGCGCCCGTGCCGAGGAGGCCGGGCTCGTCCTGCCCGGGCAGGCGCTTTCGGACGGCGAATTGCTGCAACTGATCTTCCAGCCCGGATTCTCGACGGCCGCCGCCGTCACCAGCCTTTCCGGACGGGGCGTGGGCATGGATGTGGTGAAACGGACGATCGAGTCGCTGCGCGGCAGCATCGACCTTCGCAGCACGCCCGGGGAAGGGTCTGAAATCGCCCTGCGGATCCCGCTCACCGTGGCGATCATCGGCGGGCTTCTGGTGCGCGTGGGTGAGGGACGCTACGTCATCCCCCTCGCCGCGGTCGAGGAATGCCTTGAACTACCGCTCGAACAGGACCGGCGCTCGCAGGGGCGCGCCTTCATCTCGCTGCGCGAAAGGCTCGTCCCGTTTCTGCGCCTGCGCGACCTCTTCGCGACCGGGACCGAGCCCGACCCCCATCAGAAGATGGTCGTCGTCTCGACCGGCACGGAACGGGTTGGGCTCGTCGTCGACCAGATCATCGGCAACCACCAGACGGTGATCAAGTCACTCTCGCGGCTTCACGCCGGAATCGAGACCTTCTCGGGCGCAACCATCCTCGGCGACGGGTCCGTCGCCCTCATTCTCGATGTCGCGCATCTGGTCGCGGCAGGCCAGCAGGAGGAGGCGCGGATGCGCAGGACAGCATGACGGAATCAACCACGACACCCAGGCCACAGCCGGGCACCGACGGCGGCACCTCTGCGGGACTCGAGGTATTGACCTTCGATCTTCACGGCGAGGTCTTCGCGCTCGAGGCAACGACCGTGCAGGAAATCCTCGACATGATCCCCGCCACGCGCGTGCCGGGCGCGGATCATTTCGTCGAAAGCGTCATCAATTTCCGCGGCCGCGTCATCCCGCTGTCCGATCTGCGCCTCGCCTTCGGCATGACCCGCAGCCGGAACTCTCCCGAAGCGCGGATCGTCGTCATCGAGATGCCGATCGCGGGCGAGACGACCCTCGTCGGCCTGCGCACCGACGGCGTGCGCGAGGTGACGACCCTCTCCGACGCCTGCCGCGAGCCGCCCCCCAGTGTGGGCATGCGCTGGCGGCCCGACTACATCCGCGCGCTCTTCCGCCAGGACGATGAATTCATCGTCCTTCCCGACCTCGACGCCATTTTCGCCGCCGACCTGTCCGGACCGGGCGGGCGGCTGCGTCCGGCCAACTGATCTCCAAAGCAGGAACAACGCCATGCGATTCACGATCAGACTGAAACTCATTCTCGGCTTCGGCCTTCTCATCCTGCTGCTCGTCGGCATCTCGGCCGCCGGAATCTTCGGCATGACGAAGATGGACCAATCCACCGAAGAAGCCTTCCG
>CAYUBT010000160.1:0-5784 GCA_964443055.1 uncultured Rubellimicrobium sp. | reverse complement strand
ATCGGGCTGCAGGGTCGGGATCAGGAGCGGGATATGCCCGGCGCGCTTCTGGTCCTCATGCACGATCTGCTCGATACGGCGCAGCACGCGCAGGCCGAGCGGCAGCCAGGAATAGATCCCCGCGGCCTGCTGGCGGATCATCCCCGCGCGCAGCATGAGCCGGTGCGAGACGATCTGCGCCTCGGCCGGGTTTTCCTTGAGGACGGGCAGGAAATAGCGCGACAGACGCATGAACATCCCTCGTATGTCAGATCGCAGGCGGTTTAGGTCATGGCCGGTCCTGCTGCAAGGAGGAGGATGCCGGCGCGCGGGCCCCTCGTCATCGCGAGCATCGGCGAAGCAACCCGGATACCCGGCGCACCGGCCGCGCCTTCGCTCTCACCCTTTCTCGTGAAAGAACGCATAGATCGTCTCGGCCATGCCCTCCGAGATGCCGGCCACGGCGCGAAGGTCGGCAAGATCGGCGCGGGCCACCGCCTTGGCGGAGCCGAAATGTGCGAGCAGGGCGCGTTTGCGGGCGGGGCCGATGCCCGTGATCTCGTCGAGGGGGTTCACGCCGATGGCTTTCGACCGCCGCGCCCGATGGCTTCCGATGGCGAAGCGGTGGGCCTCGTCGCGCAGGCGCTGGATGAAATAGAGCACCGGGTCGTTATGGGCGAGCGCCTTCACCGGATGGCCGATACGGTGGAATTCCTCTTTCCCGAGGTTGCGGTCCACACCTTTGGCCACGCCGATCACGGCCAGATCCTCGATGCCCAGATCGGCAAGAATCCGGTCCACCGCCGCGATCTGGCCCGCGCCGCCGTCGATGAGCAGCAGGTCCGGCCACAGGGGCGACTGACGGTCCGGGTCTTCTTTCAGAAGCCGGGTGAATCGGCGGGTCATCACCTCTTCCATCATGGCGAAATCGTCGCCCGGGGTGATGCCCTCGCCCTTGATGTTGAACTTGCGATACTGGCTCTTCTCGAACCCTTCGGGCCCCGCGACGATCATCGCGCCCACGGCATTCGTGCCCGTGATATGCGAGTTGTCATAGACCTCGATCCGGCGTGGCGGGGAGTCGAGGTCGAATGTTCCGGCCAGCCCGTCCAGCAGCCGCAGTTGCGTGGCGCTCTCCGACATGCGCCGGGCGAGGCTTTCACGCGCGTTTCGCAAGGCACCCCCGACCAGTTCGGCCTTCTCGCCACGCTGCGGGACCGTGATCGTCACCTTGCGCCCGCGCTTGCCGGTCAG
The DNA here is from genome assembly GCA_964443055.1 of uncultured Rubellimicrobium sp. Lineage (GTDB taxonomy): Bacteria > Pseudomonadota > Alphaproteobacteria > Rhodobacterales > Rhodobacteraceae > JADYZU01. Next base: position 4,551 of record CAYUBT010000160.1, on the reverse strand, counting down.
GGCCTCGGCCATCAGGTCGGGATCATCGAGCCCGTGCGAGAGCAGGATCACCGGCGGCGGTTCGCGCTGGTCGTAGAACTGGCCGACGAATGCCTGCATGACCTCGCCCGCATCGGCATCGGGAGTGAGGCGGGGGTAGTAGTCGTGGTTGCCCCAGTTCTGATGCGCGCGGATGAAGAAGACCTGAACGCAGGCCTGCCCGCCCTCCATATGCAGCGCGATCACGTCACCCTCGGCCACCGAGCGGGGATTGATGCCCTGTGCGCCCTGCACCGAGGTCAGAGCGCGGATACGGTCGCGCAGCGCTGCCGCGCGCTCGAATTCCATCGCGTCCGAGGCGTCCTGCATCTGCCGGGCGAGGTTTTCCTGCAGGTCGGTCGATTTGCCTTCAAGGAAGCGTTTGGCGTCGGCGACCGAAGCTGCGTAATCCTCCTGGCTGATATAGCCCACGCAGGGCGCGCTGCAGCGCTTGATCTGGTAGAGCAGGCAGGGTCGGGTGCGGCTCGCGAAAACCGAATCGGTGCAGGAGCGCAGCAGGAACGCCTTCTGCAGCTGGTTGATCGTGCGGTTCACCGCGCCCGCGCTGGCGAAGGGGCCGTAATAGTCGCCCTTTTCCTTCCTGGCACCGCGATGCTTCTTCACCATCGGAAAGGGGTGGTTGCCGGTCAGCAGGATGTTGGGGAAAGACTTGTCGTCGCGCAGCAGCACATTGTAGCGCGGCTTGAGCTGCTTGATGAGATTCTGCTCGAGCAGCAGTGCCTCGGTTTCCGTCCGCGTCGTCAGGAACATCATCGACGCGGTCTCGGAGATCATCCGGGCGATGCGCGGGCTGTGATCGCCTGGGCGCGCATAGCTCGAGACCCGCGCGCGCAGGTTGCGCGCCTTGCCGACATAGAGCACCCGCGCCTCGGCCTCGAGCATCCGGTAGACACCGGGGCTGCCGTCAAGCTGGCGCAGGTAGGACTGGATCACCGCATGGCCGGTGAGGGCACTGTCGTCGGTCATGGCACGAGTCTCCGATTCCCTTCATCCGAGTCATGGACCCGGCGCGGATGCAAGGGCCGGACGGCATGCGCGCCTGTGGATAACATGGTGGGCAGAATGCGTGTTCGCCGGATTTTCCCTTGAATCCGGCAGGCTTCCGTCAGATTCACCCCACGCGCGTGATTCGATAAGCTGTTGATCTCACGCAAGATATGTATGACGAATTTGTAACCATCTGGAATTGCGGACAATCTTGCACGGTTCCGTGAGCGGTCGGTCGGGCGGTGCGTAACTTGGCCGCGGTGTCACTCCACCCCCAGCACGTCCGGAGTGCGCCAGCCCAGATGCTGGCCGCCATCCACCGCGATCATCTGCCCCGTCACGGCGGGAGCGTCGATCAGATAGGAGAGCGCGGCACAGATGTCGTCGGGGTTCGAGCCGCGTCCCAGAACCGTGGCCGCGCGCTGCCGGGCGAAATGCTCCTCGCTCTGGCGCGCGCCGCGCAAGGTGGGACCGGGGCCGATGGCATTGACGCGCACGCGCGGAGCGAGTGCCTGCGCCGCTGTCTGCGTCAGCGTCCAGAGCGCGGATTTGGCGAGTGTATAGCTCATGAACTCTGGCGTGAGTTTCCAGACGCGCTGGTCGATCATGTTGACGACAAGGGCCCGGGCCTGCGGCTCACCCAGCGCGTCGGAGATTTCCGCGGGCACCTGTCGTGCGAAATTCTGGATGAGGACGAAGGGCGCGCGGAGATTGGATTCCAGATGCCTGTCCCAGCCTTGCCGGGTCGTCGACTCCAGATTGTCATAGTCGAAGACCGAGGCATTGTTCACCAGCAGGGTGAGCGGGCCGCCCAGCGCCTCGGCGGCCCGTAGGACGAGCGGCGTCACCTGCGCCTCGTCGAGCAGGTCGGCCTGAAGGGCGGCAGACCGCGGACCCATGGCGCGGATTTCCCCCGCCACTCCCGCAGCCGCCTCGCCCGAGGTCGCGTAATGCACGGCAACGTCGAAGCCGCGCGCGGCCAGATGCAGCGCCATCGCGCGCCCCAGCCTGTGCGCGGCGCCAGTGACGAGGGCCCGCATCCTCAGCCCTTGCCGCAGTCGCAGGGGCCCCGGCCGATCTTCGGACGGCCGCAATGGGCGCAGAAACGACCGTCGCGCCGCATCCCCGGCAGGCGCACCCGGCCGATGATCGCAAGGATCGAGACGGCGACAAGCAGGAACAGGGCGGCTTTCAGGATCATGGCAAAAGCCCGTAACGCGCGAACATTGCCCGCTCCTCGATGGCACCGAGCGCGTGGTCCGTCACTGCGCCCCCCAGCCGCGCGACCAGCCCGCGCTTGCGGCCGAAGCGGCGAAATCGCGTCTTCGGCCCGAAAATCTCTTTCATCTTCGGTACGAGATGCCCGATTCCATCGGCGAGGCCAAGCTCGATTGCGCGGGGGCCGAGCCAGTATTCGCCGGTGAAAAGTGCCGGATCGTCGGTCAGGCGCAAGCCGCGCCGGTCACGGATCTGGGCGATGAATCCTTCGTGCAGGCCGTCCAGCATCACCCGCAGGCGGGCGATGTCCTCTTCGCGCTCGGGCAGGAACGGATCGCGCTGCGATTTCGACGCGCCGGCGGTATGGATGCGCCGCTCCACCCCCATCCGCGCGATCAGGTCCTGCAGACCGAATCCCGAGCTGATCACGCCGATGGAGCCGATGATCGAGCCCGGATCGACCCAGATCCGGTCGGCGGCGCTCGCCAGCCAGTAGCCACCCGAGGCGGCGACATCCTCGATGAAGGCGTGGACGGGAACCTGCTTCTCCTCGGCCATGCGCCGGATCCGTGCGGCGATGAGCGAGGATTGCACCGGCGAACCCCCCGGCGAGTTCACCTCGATGGCGACGGCGGCGGGTCTGCCCTTCGTGAAGGCGCGGTGGATCACCTGCGCAAGCCCCCGGTCCGACAGGCTGCGGCCGCCTGCGGCAATGCTTCCCTGCAGGCGCAGGACATTGACCCGGGGCGGCGAGGGCAGGAGGGGCAGGAACCGGCTCATGGGCGGAACCTATGCGCAGCCGGGCCGGTCGACAAGCACCGCCGGCTGCGTGATCTCACGGCAGGGTCCCGAATGCGTGTTGCGGTGAAGTTCATATTGCCCTTCGTCATTGCGAGGAGGCAAAGCCGACGCGGCAAGCCGGAGACGTGGGAAGACTGGCTTGCTTGGCTTGCGCTCGCAATGGCGATAGGCGTGATCGTTCCGGAACCCCGGAACTTGCGGTGCAAAGGTTGTTCGGGACCGGGTGCGATGCTATCTTGAGGACAGGCCCGGCGCCGGGGTCTTGCGCGGCGCGCTCTTGGAGGACGACGATCTGCCACCCAACTCCAGCGCGGCACCTGCCGCAACGTCGCCCGCGCCCGTGACCGGCGCGCTCCCGCCTGAACAGACCGGACCGGACGCCTCCTCGCGTCTCATCGCCATAGTGATGGACTCGCTCGAGGACGACAAGGCCGAGGACATCACCCGCATCGACCTGCGCGGCCGCTCGAACATGGCCGACTGGATGGTGATTGCCTCGGGCCGTTCGGCGCGTCAGGTTCTGGCCATTTCCGAACATCTCGCCGAACGGGTGAAGCACCGCGCGGCCGTGAACGTGCGGACGGAGGGACGCGAGACCGGCGACTGGGTGCTGATTGATGCGGGCGATGTGATCGTCCATGTGTTCCGCCCCGAAGTGCGCGAGTTCTACCAGCTGGAACAGATGTGGCTGGCCGGGGGCGCTGCGGCCCCGCAGGGCTGATGCGCGTCACGATCTGTGCCGTGGGCCGGCTGCGGCAGGGCCCCGAACGCGTACTCGTCGAGGATTATCTGCAACGCTTCGACCGCGCGGGGCGGGCACTGGGCCTTGGTCCCGCGCAGGTGGCCGAGGTCGACAACCGCAAGGGCGGCGGCATGGCGGGCGAGGCGGCGCTGCTGTCGCGGACCATTCCCGAAGGCGCGGCGCTCTGCGTGCTGGACGAGCGGGGCGAGACGCCCGATTCCCCCGGCTTCGCGCGCTGGCTGGCCGACTGGCGCGACGGCGGCCGTGATCTCGCCTTCGTCATCGGGGGTGCGGACGGGGTCGATCCCGCCCTGCGTGCGCAGGCCGGACGGCTGCTGTCATTCGGGCCGATGGTCTGGCCGCATCTTCTCGTGCGAGTGATGCTGGCCGAACAATTGTATCGCGCGGCGACGATCCTTGCGGGGGCACCGTATCACCGGGTCTGAGCAGGCAAATACGGTTTGACAGTCCGTCCTGCCCACTCTAATCGGGCGCCCGTGTCAGGCGTGGTAGCTCAGCTGGTTAGAGCACGGCACTCATAATGCCGGGGTCGGCGGTTCAAGTCCGCCCCACGCTACCAATGGCCGGCCCTCCGAACGCGTTTGCGGTGGGGTTCACACCTTCCTTCCGGACTGATGTGGTGACTGCAAACGGGGTCATGGGCGGGTAATCGGTCCGCAGGATTCCCCCGGATCCCGTCATTGCGAGGAGGCGAGGGCGACGCGGCAAACCAGAAACGTGGGGCTTTCCGGGTTGCTTGGCTT
>CAYUBT010000159.1:0-5806 GCA_964443055.1 uncultured Rubellimicrobium sp. | reverse complement strand
TCGGGCGAGAAGGTGTCGAGATTCACGTTGGTGATGGAATTGACGGTGTTGATCAGGCTGACCGCATCGGCACCGCCGCGCAGCGCGGCCTCGGCAGGATAGCGGATGTCGGTCACGTTGGGCGTCAGCTTCACGATACAGGGCATCCGCGAATGCTGCTTCACCCAGCGCGTCACCATCTCGATATATTCGGGCACCTGTCCCACGGCGGACCCCATGCCGCGCTCGGCCATGCCATGCGGACAGCCAAAGTTCAGCTCGACCCCGTCCGCGCCGGTGTCCTCGATCCGGGAAAGGATCTCCTTCCACGAGTCTTCATCGCAGGGCACCATCAGGCTGATGACCAGCGCGCGGTCCGGGTAGTCGCGCTTGACCGACTTGATCTCGCGCAGGTTCACCTCGAGCGGGCGGTCGGTGATCAGTTCGATGTTGTTGAGCGCCATCACCTGCCGGTCGCCCGCATGCACCACGCCGTAGCGCGGGCCGTTCACGTTCACCACCGGCGGGTCGGTGCCGAGCGTCTTCCAGACCACGCCGCCCCAGCCCGCCTCGAAGGCGCGGCGGACGTTGTATTCCTTGTCCGTGGGCGGCGCCGAGGCCAGCCAGAACGGATTGGGTGACTTGATGCCGATGAAATTCGTCGCGAGATTTGCCACTTGCGTCTCTCCTCCCCGCCGTCGCCCTGTCGGGGACGGCCTGTTTCCTGCGGGCGCGGCCCGGCGCGCCCCTCTCCCGTCAGCCCGCGTTCGCGGACAGGCTGCGATGGATGTCCTCGGCGGCGTCACGGCCATGGGCCACGGCGGTGACGGTCAGGTCTTCGCCTCCGACGGCGCAGTCGCCCCCGGCCCAGACCCCCGCAATCGAGGTGCGGCGGTTCTTGTCCACCACGATCTTGCCGCCCTCGAGGCGCAGCCCATCCGGCACGCCTTCGATGGATTGGCCGATAGCCTTGAACACCTGATCGGCGGGGATACGAAAGACCTCGCCGGTGCCCTGTAACCCATCCGGGCCGTCGCTCGTATATTCGAACTCGACTTCAAGCGCCGAACCCGTGTCGTGAATGGCCCGAGGCATCGCATTGGTGACGATCTTCACGCCGACACTGGTTGCGTGGTCCTGTTCATGCTGCGAGGCGCCCATCTGCGCCTGACTGCGACGGTAGACCATGGTGACGTTTTCTGCCCCCAGCAGCCTTGCCTGCACCGCCGCATCAATCGCGGTCATGCCGCCGCCGATCACCACCACGTCGCGACCGATGGCCACCTCGGAACGCGTGCGGGCCTGCCGCAGCGCGGCAATGAAATCGACCGCATCCATGACGCCTTCATGCGCCTCGCCGCTGGCACGCAGGGCGTTGACCCCGGCCAGCCCCATGCCGAGGAACACCGCGTCATAATCGCGGCGCAGCTCTTCCAGCGTGATATCGCGGCCCAGCGCGGTATCCGATTGAATGGTGATCCCGCCGATCTCGAGCAGCCATTCGACCTCGCGCCGGGCGAAATCCTGCGTGGTCTTGTAGGTGGCGATGCCGTATTCGTTCAGGCCGCCCGCCTTGGGCCGCGCGTCGATGATGACCACGTCGTTCCCGTGCCGCGCGAGCCTGTGCGCCGCCGCCAGACCCGCAGGCCCCGCACCGACCACGGCAATGCGCTTTCCGGTGGGTGCGCGGCGGGTATAGGGCTGGCCCCTCTCCATGGCGTGATCGGTCGCGTAACGCTGGAGCCGCCCGATCTCGACCGGCTTGCCTTCCGACTCCTCACGCACGCAGGCCCCTTCGCAGAGTTGCTCGACCGGGCAGACCCGCGCGCACATGCCGCCGAGGATGTTCTGGTCCCAGATCGTCATCGCCGCCGCATCCGGCGTGCCCGTCGCGATCTGGCGGATGAACATCGGGATGTCGATCTCGGTCGGACAGGCCGTGATGCAGGGCGCGTCATAGCAGAAGTAACAGCGATCCGCCGCCACCGATGCCTCATGCGGGTTCAGGGGCGGGGGGTAGTCGGAAAAGTTGCGTGCGAGAGTGTCGTCTGGAAGGCGACCGGACACGATTCCGGGCGCTCGGTGGCTTGACATGCGTCTGGCTCCCTGAGTGATCTCCCGCAACCTTGCCATAGATCGGGATTTTTCCAAGCATTAAGTTGGGTTGCCATGGGGGGCGATGTCGCACTCCCTTCGTCTTTGCGAGCGCCAGCGAAGCAAGCCGGTGTTCCCCACGTCTCTGGTTTGCCGCGTCGCCTGCGGCTCCTCGCAATGACGGTATGTGCCGGATTCTCGCGGACCGGGTGCCGTCCGTGACCTCCTTCAAGATCGTCGCATCACGTCAGGGATGGATGCGAACATCACTGCAACATGCGCCCGGTGCCATCACCCGTGCCCCATCACCCGCACGCGGCCGAGCCGCAGGAACAGGGTGAGCGAGACCACGATGAAGACGGCAGCGACAAGGAAGGGGATTCCGGTCGTCATCGCCGGACGCGCGGGGTCGAAGCTCTGGGCGAAAACCTGCGAGAAGAACAATGTCCCGCTCATCATCACCAGATTTGTCACGGCCGAGAGTCCGCCCTGCAGTTCGCCCTGGGCATTGTCGGGCACCGCGCGCGACAGGATCGCGTTCATGACCGGAAAGGCCAGTTCCTCGGGCGCATGCAGCAGGGTCAGGACCAGGACCCCGACGGTCGAGCCGACCATTCCGTAAGCCACGGCCATGACCGATCCCAGCCCGAGCGCGAGAAGGATCACGCGATATTCGCCCAGCCACCTGACCGCCGGACCCGACAGCCCGCCCTGCACCACGGCCGAGCACAGTCCGTAGAGCGCAAGCGTCGCGCCGATCATCCCCTCCGACCAGCCGAATCTTGCGGTGCCCCAGAAGGCCCAGATCGCCGGATAGACGGTCGAGCCGAAGAAATAGATCCCCAGCACCAGCAGCAGCGGCAGGACATTGCCGTATGAGGCGAACACCCGGAACACACCGAACGGATTAGCGCGCCGCCAGTCGAAGGCGCGGCGGCGCTCCCGCGGCAGAGATTCGGGCAGGACGAACCAGCCGAACAGAAGGTTCAGCGCCGCCAGCGCCGCTGCTGTCCAGAACGGCACGCGGGTGCCGAACTCGCCCAGAAGCCCGCCAAGCGCCGGACCGAGGATGAAGCCGACGCCGAAGGCCGCCCCGAGCATCCCGAACGCCCGTGCCCGGTCCTCGGGCCGGGTGACATCGGCGACATAGGCATTGGCGATGACGATCGAGGCTCCGCAGATCCCGGCGACGATCCGCCCGACGAACAGCCAGAACAGATCGGGCGCGAGCGCGGAAATCACATAGTCCACCGCCAGACCGCCGATGGCCAGCAGTAGCAGCGGCCTGCGCCCGAAGGCATCCGAGAGGCTCCCCACCAGCGGGGCAAAGGCGAACTGGGCCAGCGAGAAGGCGACCGCCATCCAGCCGAACACGGCCGCTGCGGTGCTCACGCCGGTCTGGCCGATCTCCTCGATCAGCGCGGGCATCACCGGCATGATGATGCCGAAGCCGATCACGTCGAGCAGCACCGTGACGAAGATGAAGATCAGCGCCGGACGACCGGCCACGGCGGCGCTCATCCCCGGCGCTCCGGCGTCATCTCAGAGATCCAGCGCCGCGACAGTCGCGGGCAGGTCGGTGAAATGGTCGATGAAATGCGCAGGGCCGAGCGCACGCACCGCCTCGGCCCCGGGTCCGAAGGTGACGAGCAGCGATGGCGCCCCGGCCGCCCGTGCCGTACCATGATCGGTGTCGGTATCGCCCACGAGGCAGGCGCGCGACGGGTCACCCCCCGCCCGCCGCACCGATTCGATGAAGGGCGCGGGATCAGGCTTGCGCACCGGCAGCGTGTCTCCGCCCACGAGGCTTGCGAAGGAGTCGCGCACGCCGAGCGCCTGCAGGAGTGATTCGGCCAGCCCCTCAGGCTTGTTCGTGCAGACGCCGACGCGGTAGCCCATGGCGGAAAGCTCTTCCACCGCGTCCATCGCCCCGGGATAGAGGCGCGAATGACGGCAGATGTCGCGCGCGTAATGGTCCAGGAGGCCAGGATAGGCCTCGATCAGGATCGCATCCTCGAGCGGCCGTCCCGCGCGTGCGAAGCCAAGCTCGAGCATCGCCCGCCCGCCGCGCATCGCCACGCCCGCATCGGCCACGGGATCAAGCCGCACCGAAAGCGCCAGACCCGCGAATGTCGCGTTGGCGGCTGCGACAAGATCGCCGCTGGTATCGGCAAGGGTGCCGTCAAGATCGAAGATGACACTGCGCATGTGCCTCCTGTAACGATCCGTCGGGCGAAGTGAAGCCCTGGCGGGTTGCGCGATACGCACCTGCCGCTAGAAGGGGCCGGGTCGAACAGGGGTCATCCGTGCCAGTCAATGTCATCATCCTCGCCGCAGGCCAGGGCACGCGGATGAATTCCGACCTGCCCAAGGTGCTGCACCCGCTCGCAGGCGCACCGCTTGTCGTCCATGCGATGAAATCGGGCCTGTCGCTCGAACCCGAACGGCTGATCGTCGTCACCGGCACCGGGGCCGGAGCCGTGGTCGGCGCCGCGCGCGATTACTGGCCCGAAACCGTGATCGCCCTGCAGGAAGAGCAGAAAGGCACGGGCCATGCGGTGCTTGCCGCCGCCGATGCGCTCGAGGGGACGGAAGGCGACGCGCTCGTCCTCTACGGCGATACGCCTTTCGTGAGCGGGGAGACCCTGCGCCGCATGCAGGAGGCACGCGCCGGGGCCGATATCGTCGTGCTGGGCTTCGAGAGCCGCCCCGAAGAGCGTTACGGCCGCCTCGTCACGCGGGGCGATGAATTGCTGGAAATCATCGAATGGGCCGATGCAGATGACGCCACGCGCGCGCTCACCCTGCACAATTCGGGCGTGGTCATGGCGGATGCGGCCACGCTCCTGCGTCTGCTGGACCGGGCCACCCCGCAAAATGCCGGTGGCGAGATCTATCTCACCGATGTCGTGGCCCTCGGCCGCGATGAAGGGCTGCGCGCCACGGTCGTGCGATGCGACGAGTCCGAGACGATGGGGATCAACACCCGCAGCCACCTCGCCCGTGCCGAGGCGCTGTTCCAGGCGCGTGCCCGGGCGGCTCTGATGGAGGACGGGGTCACGCTCAAATCCCCCGACCAGATCATTCTCGCCCATGACACGGTGATTGGCCGCGATGCGCTGATCGAGGGACCCTGCGTCTTCGGTCCCGGCGTCACGGTCGAATCGGGCGCGCATGTCCTGCCCTTCTGTCATCTGGAAGGCTGCCACATCAGCCAGGGCGCGCGCGTCGGCCCGTTCGCGCGCCTGCGCCCCGGCGCGGAACTCGACGGCGATGCCCATGTCGGCAATTTCGTCGAGGTGAAGAACGCACAGATCGGCGAGGGCGTGAAGGTCGGCCATCTCAGCTATATCGGCGACACCGAGATCGGCCCGCACACGAATATCGGCGCAGGCACGATCACCGCGAATTACGACGGGGTCTTCAAGCACCGCACCCGCATCGGACGCGACGCCTTCATCGGCTCGAACACGGTGCTGGTCGCGCCGGTGAGCGTGGGCGACGAGGCGATGACGGCCACCGGCTCGGTGATCACGGGCGACGTGCCAGAGGGCGCGATGGCGATCGCCCGCACCCGGCAGGAGGTGAAGGAGGGCTTCGCCCGGCGCTTCTTCGCAAGGCTGAAGGCGGCAAAAGCCGCAAGGAAGGACTGAGCGACAGCCCCGTCATTGCGAGCGCCAGCGAAGCAACCCGGTGATCCCGCCGTTCTGGCTTGCCGCGTCGCCTGCGGCTC
>CAYUBT010000158.1:0-5966 GCA_964443055.1 uncultured Rubellimicrobium sp. | reverse complement strand
CAACTCGTTGCCGCATTCGCTTCCCCGGCACGCCAAGGCTACTGCTTCCGGGCGTCATGTCCAAGCATGAATCCGTGATAAGACAAAACGCCGCGCGGTCAGCCGAGGTCAAGCTCGTCCATGGGCACGAGCGCGCCCGGGCGTCCGATCACCTGCAGCGACAGGGCATGACCCGCATGTGCCGCCTCCGGTTGTGACCGGCCCGCGAGCCGCGCCGACAGATAGCCGCCATTGAATGCGTCGCCGGCCCCGGTGCTATCCAGCGGGGTGATGCGAGTGACCTCGATCTGCCGGCCATCGCCCGCGCCCGAGACCATCATCGGCCCGCCGCCGTTCTTCACAACGACCTCGCCCGCACCGGCCCCTGTCCACCGGGCGATGCAGGCGGCAAGGTCACGGTCGCCGAACCATGTCTGTTCGTCGTCCCATGAGGGCAGGACGACGGCGGCGGAGGGGGCGGCGGCCATCAGCGCTGCGCACATCGTATCCGCGCTTTCCCACAGCGCGGGGCGGATGTTGGGGTCGAAGGAGGTGAGTGCGCCCCTCGTTCTGGCGCGCGTCACTGCGTCAATCAGCCGCACCCGCCCCGCGGGCGGCAGGATCGCCAGCGTGATGCCAGAATAGTGGATCACATCCGCGGCCCCGACCGCCGCCTCGAGCGCCTCGGGGTCGTCCGCAAGCCGCCGTGCGGCGGACTGCCCGCGCCAATAGGCGAAGCTTCGCTCGCCCTCGTGCAGCTCGATGGAGTAGAGGCCGATGCTGCGCTCGGGATCGCGCGAGATATACCGGGTGACGAGCCCGTTCTCCTCCATGAAGGCGATCATGCGCGGCGAGAAGGGGTCCGGTCCCAGCCGGGTCAGGCAGCCGACCTCCCACTCCGGCCCGAGCAGGGCACGCGCATACCAGGCGGTATTGAGCACATCGCCGGCAAAGCCGAGCCGCCACAGGTCGCCATCAGCCTGCGACAGTTCGATCATCGGCTCGCCTATGGAGAGGAACAGCGGCACCGGATCTCTCCTGCCCTCAGCGAAAACGGTCCATGCGGTAGGGGGCGGGGTCGATATAGGGTGTCTCGCCGGTCATCATCTCGGCCAGCAGCCGCCCGGTGGCGGGGCCGAGCGTCAGGCCGTGATGGGCATGTCCCGTCGCGGCCCAGAGGCCACGACGGTGGGCCGGGCCGATGATCGGCTTCATGTCCGGCGTGCAGGGGCGCGACCCCATCCACACCTCGCCCGGAATCCTTTCGCCCAGGGGAAAGCCTCCGCGAGCCAAGGGTTCGCAGGCCGTCAGTTGCACCGGGTCCGGCTCCGTGTCGCGGCGCTTGAACTGCGCGCCGGTGGTCAGGCGCAATCCGGCGGCCATTGGCGCGACGACGAAACCCGCTTCGTCATGGATCGCGAAATTCTGCTCCGCGCCGTCACGCGCGCGGTAATGCGCGTGGTAGCCGCGCTTGACGAACAGGGGAAGCCGCCGCCCGAGCTTGCGAAACAGGTCCTCCGACCACGGCCCCATGCTCACGACCACATCCCTTGCCGCGAGCGGGCCGGTATCCGTCTGCACCTCCCAGGACTCGCCGTTCTCGCGCAGGGTCATGCCGTTGCCACGCTGGAACCGGCCGCCCAGCGACTTGAAGAGGCGCAGATAGGCCTGACTCAGCGCAAAGGGATCGCGCACCGTCCAGGGCTGGGTGCGGTGGATCGCCCCGACAAAGACCGGGGACAGCGCGGGCTCGATCTGCGCCAGCCCGTCAGGGTCGAGGATGTGGTGTTCCGCGCCATAGGCGGTGAATTCCTCGGCCTCCCGGCTCTCACGCTCGAACTCTCCGCGGGTGCGGTAGACATCCAGCCAGCCCTTGCGCTCGATCAGCGACCCGACCTGCGCCTCGTCGATCAGGGGCTGATGCTCGGTGACCGAATGGGCGATGAGCTTCGCGTAATCCTCGACGATCTGCCGATAGGACGAGGGCCGCGAATGCCACCAGTATTGCGCGAGCGGCCCGGCGAGCACGGGCAATGCGCTCCAGGCGAAGCGCATGTCGAGCGAGCGGTTCAGCGCGTAATAGGCGAGCTTCGTGAACGAGCGCGGAAAGGCATAGGGCGCGACGCATTCACGCTGGATCAGGCCAGCATTGCCGAAGGACGTCTCGCCTCCCGCCTCGCCCTTGTCGACAAGGACGACCGAACGCCCGCGCTTCGCCAGATGGATTGCCACGCTGACGCCGACAATCCCGGCTCCGAGAACCGCCACATCAGTCTTCATGCCCGAGACTCCGCCTCAGAGGTTCTTCACCTCGATGCGGAAATCGTTGCCCTCGGGCAGGATCTGTCCGCCATCGACGATGATCGTCGTGCCGGTGATATAGGAGGCGTCGTCAGAGGCAAGGAAAAGGAAGGCGTTGGCGACGTCGCGCGTGCTTCCGAGCCGCCCGAGCGGGATCGAGGCTTCCATGTCGGCGATATAGGCCGCACCACGATGCTCCTTGATCGCCTCGGTGAGGATATTGCCCGGCTCGATCCCGTTCACCGTGATGCCATAGGCCGAGTATTCCAGCGCGGCGGCGCGGATCAGCCCGTTGATTCCCGCCTTGGACGCTGCGTAATGGCCATGTCCCGGCCCGACCACGCGCGGCCCGGTGATCGACGAGGTGAAAAGAAGTCGCCCCGCCCCCTGCGCCTTCATCGGCGCAAGCGAGGCATGGGTCACGTTGAAACAGCCGCGCAGATTCACGCCGAGCACGCGATCCCAGTCCTCGGGGGAGGTGTCCTCGATCAGTTGCCACGGATAGATGCCGGCATTCTGGACGGCAATATCCAGCCGTCCGTGACGTTCGAGCGCGAAGTCCACCAGAACTCTCACATCCTCGTAGCTTGAGACATCGGTCGCGAGAAACTCGCCGCCGATGGCCTTTGCCACGTCCCGGCCCTCGGCCTCCTTACCGTCGCCGATGATGACGTGCGCGCCCTCTTCGGCGAAGCGTTCGGCGACACCCTGACCGATGCCGCCCGCCGCACCGATGACGATGGCGACCTTGTCCTGCAGACGACCGCTCATGACAGCCTCTTTCGTATTGAATGTTTCATTGTATCCAGCAGCACCGCCGCCAGCACCAGCAGGCCCTGGATGACCTGGGTATATTCCGCGGGCAGATGCAGCAGGTTGATCGCCGTGTTGATCGACGACAGTAGCAGCACCCCGGCGTAGACTCCCGGCACGCCGCCGATCCCGCCCTTGAGACTCACACCGCCGATGACCACTGCCGCGAAGGCCTGGAACAGCATGCCGGTGCCGAGATTGGCGGTCGCGCCCGACGTGCGGATCGCAAGCAGCCATCCGGCCAGCGCCGAGATCATCCCCGCCATGATGAAGGCGATGATCAGCACGCGGTTGACCTTGATCCCGGCGCGGAAGGCGGCGGTCTCGTTGCCGCCGATCAGGGTGATGTGGCGACCGAAGCGCGTCTTCATCATCATGATCGAGAAGCCGATGAAGCAGAAGATGGCGATATAGGCCGTGAGCGGCAGGCCGAAGAGCGGGTCACGCTGGATTGCGAACCAGCGGATTTCCGAGGCGAGGCCCTGCGCCGAACGGCCGCCGGACAAGGCCACGACAAGGCCGCGCACCCAGATGAAGCTCGCCAGCGTGACGATGAAGGCATTGAGCCGCATCTTCACGATCAGAAGGCCGTTGATCCCGCCGATGAGCGCTCCGACCGCGAGAGCGGCGGCAATCGAGACGGGCACCTTGAGCCAGCCGGGACTGATCTGCAGGTCGATGCCGATTCCGGCGCTGGCGAAGAGAATGCCGGTGGCCATCGCCGCCAGTGCGGCCACGGATTCGATCGACAGGTCCATGTGGCCGGCGATGATGACGATGGCGAGGCCGATCGACATGACGCCGAGCACGGTCGACTGTTCGATGATGTTGACGAAAATCTGCGGCTGAAAGTAGTTCGGGACGAAGGCGGAGAAAATCGCCAGAACCACGAGCAGGATGAACCAGACGAGGTTGTCGAGCACGAACTCGAGCGCGCGACGCTGACCGGGTGACATCGGCGGCCTGTTCCTTGGAAAAGAAGGTTATGGATGCCCCCGCCCGGATTCGGGCGGGGGCGGAGGATCTCATTCGACCGGGGTGACCGGGTCTGCGGGCGGCTGCAGGTTGCCCCAGAACGTCGGGTTGTCGACATTCTCGGAGTTGATCGCCGCGCCGGGGATCTTGATCGTCGGACCCCAGGCCTCGTGCGAGACGACCGAGGGCAGGCCGATGACGTCATAGTCGCCATCGACGATTTCCTCGCCGTTCACCACCTTGTCCATGAACATCGCCACTGCGGCAGCCTGGGCATAGAGCGGCTGCTCGACTTCGGACTGCATCCAGCCCTGGCGGATCAGGTCGAGCCCGACCGGCGCGCCGTTCGAGGACATCACGTAGATGTCGCCCGGTGCCTTGCCCGCCGATTCGAGCGCGGCGACGACCGCGACCGACAGATGCGCGGCATGGCTGAAGATGATGTCGATGTCGGGATCGGTCACGATCTGGTTCGCGGCGATGGTCCCGGCGTTCGACGCCTCCCACTGCATGGCCGGATGGGTGATGATCGTCACATCGGGGAAGTCGGCCATGACTTCCTCGAAGCCTTGCTGGATGTCGAGCGTGTACGGGTCGCCCGGATCGCCCAGGATCTGGAGGACCTTGCCTTCGACCGCGCCGTTGCGCTCGGTCAGGAGACGCTGCACTTCTGCGGCGGCGGTATAGCCCATCTCGATGGTGCCCGCGACCGAGGTGAAGTCGGATTCGACCGAGTCGATCTGGCGGTCGAAGATCACGACCGGAATCCCCGCTTCACGCGCCGCGGTCACCGAAGGTGCCAGCGCGTTGAAGTCCACCGCAGCAAGGATGATCGCATCGGGTGCCAGCACGATGACATCGTTCATCTGGGTCTGCTGCAGGTCGGTCTTGTTGTCCGCGTTCAGTGTCTCCATTTCATAGCCGACCTGGCCGAGGAACATCTCGAGCGCGGTGATCGAGCCGGTCTGGAATTCGTCCAGAAGCGTCGGCACGAGATAATAGACCGTGCCCTTGCTGTCCTGGGCAAAGCCCGCCTGGGCGATGGTCATGGCACCCGCGAGGGCCATGGCACCGATCGTCAACGTTCTTCTTTTCATTGGTTCCTTCCTCCTCGTGAACCGGAATTGTTCGTCATGCGTCCACGGCCTGTCCGGTGCCGGCCGCGCTCTGTCCGGTGATCATGGCGATCACCGAGTCCGCATTCGTATCTTCCGCCCGCACGTCGCCCGCGACTACGCCCTGCCGGATGACGACGATCCGGTCGGCGACTTCGAGCGCCTGCTGCATGATATGGGTGATGATGATGACCCCGATTCCCTGCGCCGCCACGCGGCGGATCATCTCGAGCCCGCGCCTCGTCTGTTCAACGCCGAGTGCGGCGAAGGGTTCGTCGAGCAGCACGAGCTTGCCGCCCCAGTGGACGAAACGGTTGAGTTCGATCGCCTGGCGCTGCCCGCCCGAGAGATGCTCGACATTCGTCCGCAGCGACGGGATGCGCGTGCCCGCCTCATCAAGCGCCTTGGCCGTGTGGCGCTCCATCTCGCGTTCGTCCAGCAGCTTGAGGCCGAGGAAGTTGCGCGTCAGCTCGCGGCCCATGAAGAAATTGGCCACGACATCGACATTGGTGCAGAGCGACAGGTCCTGATAGACCGTCTCGATCCCTTGCGCCTTGGCCTCGGTGGGTGAGCGTGGCGCATAGGGCTGCCCGTCGAATGTCATCCGCCCGGAGGTCGCGGTCAGTCCGCCCGAGATGATCTTGACCAGCGTCGACTTGCCCGCGCCGTTGTCGCCGAGCAGGGCGATGACCTCGCCGCGATTCATGGAGAATGAGATCCCCTTCAGCGCCTGGACAGCGCCGAAATTCATGCGGATGTCGTCGAGTTTCAAAAGCGGTTCGC
>CAYUBT010000157.1:0-5973 GCA_964443055.1 uncultured Rubellimicrobium sp. | reverse complement strand
GCTCATTTCCAAGCGAGCTACAGAACTCTCTGAGCAACGCACGTTGCTCATTTGATATTCTGTTATCAGCTTTGAAATTTATTGGAGCCATTTCTTTGCCCCCGCACCACCTTTCCGGAGTTTATTTTCACGATATTCTTCATACTCGTCTGTGGCCTTAAGAAACGCCTCGAAACCACGAGAGCGATGCTCCAGGTCCTCCAAATAAGCGCGCCGAACGATCGTAAATGGCATTATTGCTCGAATAATGCGCTGACCAACCTGCCTCCCGACCCCAACAGGGGGGTCGAGAATCTTCGGTACGAGCCAGTTAAAAAAGGCACTCAAGATCGCAATTGTGAGCAGTGTCCCCATCAGCTGCACCCGCTCGTGCCGCCGCAGGTGTTGCACTTCATGCAGGTGCCGTTCCTGACCAGGGTGTAATTGCCGCAATCGCCGCAGGGATCGCCCTCGAACCCCTGGACCCGGGCCCGGGCCCGGGCACTCGCGCTCATGGCCAGCGATCCGGCAGCAAGCGTGGTGCTCGTCGTCACCTCGCGCAGCGTCGCGGCCATGACCGGCGCATCAGGGCCGTGGTCGTGGTGATCCTCGAACACGCCCTGCAGCGCGATAAGCTCCTCGGGCAGGCGCTTCCTCAGGTAACCCGAGGAGGAGATCTGCTTGAGTACGGCGAGCGAGCGCGTCGCGGCCTCGTCGCTGACCGGCGCGACATTCTCGTCGGCCCTGCCCTCGTGGCTGCCGTGGCCCAGCTCGTCGAAGCTGTGGCCCGCGGGCTTCACATGGGCCAGGTCGGTGCGGTCGAGATAGCTCACGGCCAGTTCGCGGAAGACATAGTCGAGGATCGAGGTCGCCTGCTTGATCGAATCGTTGCCCTGCACCATTCCGGCCGGTTCGAACCGGGTGAAGGTGAAGGCGTCCACGAATTCCTCGAGCGGAACACCATATTGCAGGCCCACCGAGATCGCGATGGCGAAATTGTTCATCATCGCCCGGAAGCCGGCGCCTTCCTTGTGCATGTCGATGAAGATCTCACCCAGCCGCCCGTCGACATATTCGCCGGTGCGCAGATAGACCTTGTGGCCGCCGACCATGGCCTTCTGCGTATAGCCCTTGCGCCGTTGCGGCATCCGCTCGCGCTCGCGCTCGCGGACCTCCCGGATGACGATCTTCTCGACGATCTTCTCGGCCACCACCGCGGCCTTTTCGGGCAGCGAGCCGGTTTCGAGAATCTCTTCGGCCTCATCGTCGTCCTCGACCAGCGAGGCGGCGAGCGGCTGGCTGAGCTTGGAGCCGTCGCGGTAGAGCGCATTGGCCTTCAGCCCCAGCTTCCACGAGAGCGTGTAGGCGGCGAGGCAATCCTCGATCGTCGCCGAATTGGGCATGTTGATCGTCTTGGAAATCGCGCCCGAGACGAAGGGCTGGGCGGCGGCCATCATGCGGATATGGCTCTCGACCGACAGGAACCGCGTGCCCTTGCGCCCGCAGGGTGAGGCGCAGTCGAAGACCGGCAGATGCTCCTCCTTCAGATGCGGCGCGCCTTCAAGGGTCATCGTGCCGCAGACATGGTCGTTTGCCGCCTCGATCTGCGCACGGGTGAAGCCCAGGTGACGCAGCAGGTCGAAGCCCGGATCGGCCATCTTCTCGGCCGGGATGCCGAGCGTGCGCTGGCAGAAATCCTCGCCGAGCGTCCAGGGATTGAAGGCGAAACGGATGTCGAAGACATTGGCGAGCGCCGCCTCGATCCGCTCGATCTCGGCCGCGCCGAAACCGTGGCCGATCAGCGCGGTATGATTCACCCCCGGCGCATTGCCCAGCGTGCGGTGACCGACGGCATGGGCCACGATCTCCTCGATCTGGCCTGCCGGATAGCCCAGCCGTCGCAATGCGGCGGGAACGCTCTGGTTGATGATGCTGAAATAACCGCCGCCCGCGAGCTTCTTGAACTTCACCAGCGCGAAATCGGGCTCGATCCCGGTGGTGTCACAATCCATCACGAGACCGATCGTGCCGGTGGGCGCGATCACGGTCGTCTGGGCGTTGCGGTAGCCATGCGCCTCGCCCATCGCGAGCGCCTCGTCCCAGGCGGATTCGGCAAGGGAAACCAGGTTGTGGTCCGGGCAGCCCCCGTGGTCGAGCGGCACCGGCGGCAGCGCGATGCCTTCATAGCCCGAATCCTCGCCGCGGGCGGCGCGGCGGTGGTTGCGGATCACACGCAGCATGTGCTCGCGGTTGCGCTCGAATCCCGCGAACGGGCCGAGTTCACCCGCCATCTCGGCCGAGGTCGCATAGGAGACGCCGGTCATGATCGCCGAGAGCGCGCCCAGAAGCGCCCTGCCCTCACGCGAATCATAGGGCAGGCCGAGGTTCATCAAGAGGCCGCCGACATTGGCGTAACCCAGTCCGAGGGTGCGGAACTGCCATGACAGTCGCGCGATCTCGTGCGAGGGGAACTGCGCCATCATCACCGAAATCTCGAGCGTGACGGTCCAGAGCCGCGTCGCATGGACATAGGCGGCCGGGTCAATCCCGTCCTCGCCCAGGAACTTCAGCAGATTCATCGAGGCCAGATTGCAGGCCGTATTGTCGAGGAACATGTATTCCGAGCACGGATTCGATGCGCGGATCGCCCCGTCCTCGGGGCAGGTGTGCCAGGCGTTCACCGTGTCGTGGAACTGGATGCCGGGATCGGCGCAGGCCCAGGCGGCATGGCCGATCTTGTCCCACAGGCCGCGCGCCTTGAGCACCTTCGTCACCGCCCCGCCCACACGGGCGCGCAGTTCCCAGTCATCATCCTCCTCGACCGCGCGCAGGAAGGCGTCGGTCACGCGGACGGTGTTGTTCGAGTTCTGGCCCGCAACAGTCGCATAGGCGTCCGAATCCCAATCGGTGTCCCAGGTGGGAAATTCGACATGGTCGAAGCCCTGCCGCGCATAATCAAGCACGCGCTTGACGTAGGATTCGGGCACGGCTGCCCGCTTGGCCTCGCGCACGGCGCGGCGCAGGGCCGGGTTCTTCGCAGGATCGTAACGGTCCGTATCCAGCCCGTCCCATTCGCGCAGGGCGGCGAAGACGGCATTGAGCATCCGCTCGTGCATCTTCGATCCCGCGACCAGGCTCGCGACCTTCTGCTCCTCGATCACCTTCCAGTCGATGAACTCCTCGATATCGGGGTGATCGGCGTCAACGATCACCATCTTGGCCGCGCGCCGTGTGGTGCCGCCCGACTTGATCGCGCCGGCCGCGCGGTCCCCGATCTTGAGAAAACCCATCAGGCCCGATGACTTGCCGCCGCCCGAGAGCTTCTCCCCCTCGCCGCGCAAGGACGAGAAATTGGTCCCGGTGCCCGAACCGTATTTGAAGAGCCGCGCCTCGCGCACCCACAGATCCATGATCCCGCCGTCGTTCACGAGGTCGTCGGCCACCGACTGGATGAAGCAGGCATGCGGCTGCGGGCGCGCATAGGCGGATTCGGACAGCCGCACCTCACCCGTCGCGTGGTCGGCGTAATGGTGGCCCTGCGCCGGTCCGTCGATGCCGTAAGCCCAGTGCAGCCCGGTATTGAACCATTGCGGCGAGTTGGGCGCGGCGATCTGCGCGGCGAGCATGTAGCGCATTTCATCGAAATAGGCGCGCGCATCCGATTCGGCCGTGAAATAGCCGCCCTTCCAGCCCCAGTAGGTCCAGGCACCCGCGAGCCGGTCGAAGACCTGTTTCGCGCTGGTTTCGCCGCCGAACGTCGCGCCTTCGGCCGGAACCGAGCGTTGCAGCCAGACGGGCACGCCCTTTTCCTTCACGCGCTTGGTGGCCGAGGGCACGCCCGCCTTGCGAAAATACTTCTGGGCGATGACATCGGCGGCCACCTGGCTCCAGTTTTCAGGCACTTCGACATTGTCGAGCCGGAAGACGGTCGAGCCGTCGGGATTACGTATCTCCGAAGTCACCCCGCGCCAGGTCAGGGCAGCATAGGCCGCATCCGTATCCTTGCCGATGCTTTCGGTGGTGTAATGCCGCTCGATCCGCATGCTGCCTGTTCCCTCTCCCGCGCCGTCTGTGCGGCGTATGTTACCGTTTCGACCAGCAGACACGGGGGCCCGGTCCGCCCGAAAGGCGGTCCTGCAGCCCGATGATCCTGCCAAGTCCCTCTCCTGCCGGACACCACATCTTGTAGGCAGCCCGACAGCCTGCACAACCTGCGCCCTGTCGCAGTCCCGGTCAAGGAGGAATTTTCACATCCGCTCCCTTGACCTTTTCCCGGGATGCAGGGCCGGGGCGCAAGCGGCGATTCACCGGGCGGACCGGTGCGATGCAAGTTGCAGCATCCCTGCACACTTGCCCCCGAAAGCCGGTGCAGAGCATGAACTGGCGCGCCGGACGGCAAAAGATTTCCCGCGGCCGCCACCCTGCCGCAGGATGTGCCGCACGAGCCACAGGCAAGACCGCTATGCACCAGGCGGGAGGGTGGTCGGGGCGGAGAGATTCGAACTCCCGACCCTCTGCTCCCAAAGCAGATGCGCTACCAGGCTGCGCTACGCCCCGACAGCGCCCGTTTACGCGGGCGCAGATGATTTGGGAAGAGGCCCGTTCCCATCATTGCGAGCGTCGGCGAAGCAAGCCAGTCGTCCCCACGTCTCTGGCTTGCCGCGTCGCCTCCGGCTCCTCGCAATGACGAATGCGGGGCTGTCAGCTCGTCGCGCAGGTCGTGCCGATGGCGGGATGGGTGATCACGTCACCGGGCGCGATCCCGAGCCGGGACACGAGGCCCGCGTTGATCTCGAGCACAAATTGCACGCCGTCCCCGCCGGGGACAGGTGTCTCGTCATGAGGGATAGCGTTTTCATGCACATGCAGGATCTCGCCTTCAGGTCCGGCGAACAGCATGTCGAGCGGGATGAGCGTGTTCTTCATCCAGAAGGCCACCCTCTGCGGATGATCGTAAACGAACAGCATCCCCGTCGTCGTGGGCATCGATTCGACGAACATCAGCCCCTGCGCCCGTTCGGCCGCGTCATCAGCGACGGTGACGGTGAAGGCCGCGCGGCCCCAGTCACCCGAGACGGTCACACGGTCGTCACGGCAGCCATTCGCCGCCACCGCGCCCGCGCTTGCGACGGCAAGGACGAGTGCGAACAGCGCGACTTTCACGACGCGTCGTCCCCGTGCGCGCCGATGGCAGCCTCCCAGGCGCGGATTTCCACGGCCATGAGGCCGCGCCGCCCCTCGATCATGCGCAGGGAGATTGCCTCGCCGGGGCCGAGATCGGCCAGGCCCGAGGCGCGCAAAACCTCGATATGCATGAAGATATCCGCCGAATCGCCCCAGACATTCGCAAAGCCGAAGCCCTTGCCCTTGTCGAACCATTTCACGCGCGCAGGCAGGAGCGGCGAGGCGGCCAGTTCGCCTTCGCTCAACCCGGCCAGATCGGGAAGTGCAGCCGGGCCGGAGGCTTGCGCGGGTGGCACGATCTCGGTGACGGCGACAGCCTGGACCCCGCGCGAGGTCATCTGCGCCTCGAGCACGATCCCGGCCCCGTCGGCCACCGAACTCTGGCCGAAATTGCGCAGCACATTGGCATGCAGAAGAATGTCCGGCCCGCCACCCTCGGCCACGACGAAACCGTATCCTCTTGCAGGATCAAACCATTTCACGTGACCATGGATCACTAGCGTGGAATCGTCTGACGGCATGTTACAGGTCCAGAATACAGGTTTCGCCCATCTCTTCGACAGGCAGGAAAACAATCTGCAACACACTTCCCGGACAGCCGCAAGCAATCTGTGCTGTCCCTGACACAATCATGGATTGAGTCGGGCAATCTCCCACTCGTCCGGGGCGCCAGGATCACGGCACCAGCGGAAACGGTCGTGCAGGCGAAAGGCACCATCGGCCCAGAACTCGATTTCGACCGGATGGATTCGGAAGCCGCCCCAGAACGGGGGGCGGGGGGGATTCGTGCCGTGCGTCAGCCCCATCCGC
>CAYUBT010000156.1:0-6046 GCA_964443055.1 uncultured Rubellimicrobium sp. | reverse complement strand
TCTTCGGGAAAGCTCAACATCGCGCTCGACGCGCTGCCCGCCATTCCGGCCGCGCCCAAGGGGGCGCCGTTCCTGCGCGGCGATCTGCACTGCTCGACCTCGCTGGGTGAGCTCGAGCGCGCCTATGACGACTGGAAGGAGGGGCGCTGGTCGGCCGAGCCCTATTTCGACATGCTCATTCCCAGCCAGATCGACCCGACGATGGCACCGCCCGGCAAGCACATGATGACGGTCTTCGTGCAATACGCGCCCTATGATCTGGAGGTGGACGGGGTGCGTTCGGGTGCGAACTGGACCGACGACACGAGAAAGGCGTTCGCCGACTGCGTCCTCGACAAGATCGCGCAGGCGATGCCCGACATCCGCGACCGCGTCGTTCATGCCGAAATCCGCACGCCGTGGGATATCGAGAACGAGGTCGGCCTGACCGAGGGCAACATCTTTCAGGGCGAGCTGACCTTCGATCAACTGCTCTTCAACCGCCCGGTCCCGGGTTACGCACAGTATCGCACGCCGATCAGGGGCATGTATCTGGTCGGTTCGTCCGCCCATCCCGGCGGCGGCGTCATGGCCGCTCCGGGCGCGAATGCCGCGCGGGAAATCCTGCGCGGGCTCGGCAAGGGAAAGAGGATGCCCGACCATGCCGCCTGACGCGGCCGGAGCCTTCGACGTCGTACTGATCGGCGGCGGACACAACGGGCTCGCCGCCGCAATCACGCTGGCGCGCAAGGGCAAGTCGGTCTGCGTGCTGGAACGGGGCGACCGTCCGGGCGGCATGGCCCGGAACGCCGAGCTTGCCGGGGGCGTGAGAGCGCCCGAGGTCGCGCATCTGCTCTACAACCTCGATGCGAAGGTGGCACGGGACCTGGGGCTCGGTGACCTTCTGAAAGCAAAACCGCTGCCGACCGTCTCGCTGGCCCCCGATGGCCGGCATGTGGTGATCGAGGGCAACACTGCGCGGTTTGCCGATGGCGCGGCCCATCCCGACGCGGCCGCCTTCGCCCTGCTGGCCACACGGCTGCGCCGGTTTGCAGCGCTCCTTGCACGGCTGTCGCCAAAATCTCCGCCGCAACTGGACGGCGGGCTCGCCGACCTTGCCGCGATGGGCGAACTGGCGACGCTGGCGCGGCTCGGCCTTGATCTGAAGCGGCTTGGCCAGCGCGAGATGCGCGAATTGCTGCGCATCGTGCTGAGCAACGTGCACGATCTGGTACTCGACGAGATGCCGGACGGACCGCTCGCGGGCGCGATCTGTGCCGATGCGGTGCGCGGAAATCATGTCGGCCCCCGCTCGCCGGGGACGGTGTTCAACCTGATGTATCGGCTGGGCAGCGGTGGCAAGGTGCGCCTGCCAGAGGGGGGAATGGGTGCCGTTTGCGATGCCCTGGAGGAGACTGCGCGCGCCGCCGGGGCCGAGGTCCGCACCGGCTGCGATGTCGCCCGTATCCTGATCGAGAATGACAGGACCACGGGGGTTGCCCTGCGCGACGGCACGACGATCCCGGCGCGTGCGGTGCTGTCCTCGGCCGGGCCGTTGCAGACGATGGTGATGGCCGGGATCGCGCAATTCGACATTGAAGCCGTGCGGCGCGCGCGAAATCTGCGCTGCAGGGGGACGGTGGCCAAGCTCAACCTTGTTCTCGGGGCCGTACCACCCGTCGAGGGGCTGACCGATGACCTCGCCGCCGGGCGGCTTCTGGTCGCGCCTTCGGCACTGGCGGTCGAGCGCGCGTTCAACCCCGTCAAATATGGCGAACTGCCCGCCGAGCCGGTGCTTGAAGCGGTGATGTCACCCTCGACCGGTGATGGCCGGCATGTCTTGTCGGTGAATGTTCAGCACGTTCCGCACACGCCCGGGGACGGGTGGAATGACGATGCGAGGGATCGCCTCACCGGCACCGTACTCGCGCGGCTCGAGGCGCATATGCCCGGGCTGGGCACCAAGGTCGAGGCGGCGCAGCTTCTCACGCCCTCGGACATCGAGGAAAGGTTCGGCGCACCGGGCGGCCACTGGCACCATGCGGAGATGGGCATCGACCAGATCCTCACCCTGCGCCCTGCGGGCGGGCTTGCGCAGTACCGCCTCGGGGTGCGGGGCCTCTACCTGTGCGGGGCTTCTGCCCACCCCGGCGGCGACGTGACCAGCCTGCCGGGCCGCAACAGCGCGCGTCAACTGCTCAGGGACGGAGTGCTCTGATGCCTGAAGCCACCCCCGGCACCGTCGCCCTCGGCCTCATCCCGACGCCGCTTCATTCGCGGCTCGAGGCGCTGAGCCGCGCCAAGAGCTGGACCAACTGGGCAGGCTACATCTCGCCCGCCGTGCTCGACACCACGGAGTTCGAGTATTTCGCCATCCGCAACCAGTCGACCCTGTTCGACATCTCGCCGATGCACAAATACCGGATCACCGGCCCGGACGCGCTCGCGGTGGTCAACCGGCTGGTGACGCGCGATGCGCGGCGGATCGGCGACAACCGCGTGGGCTACGCCATGTGGTGCGACGAAGAGGGGATGCTGATCGACGACGGCACATTGTTCCGTTTCTCCGCAACCGATTTCCGTCTCTGCTGTCAGGAACCGATGTTCGGCTGGCTGCTCGATTCGGCCTGGGGGTTCGATGCCGGCATCCGCGACGAATCGCACGAGATTGCCGGTCTGTCACTTCAGGGCCCGACGAGTTTCTCGCTTCTGGCCGATGCCGGGCTGGATGCCGCCGTCACCCTCAAACCGTTCGACATGGCCGAGATCGAGCCGGGCCTGCTGATTTCGCGGACCGGCTTCACCGGCGATCTGGGATACGAATTGTGGACCGCCTGGGACAGGGTCGCAGACCTTTGGGACCGGCTCTGGATCGCCGGGCACCACCGGGGCATCCGCGCCATCGGCTACGAGGCGCTGAACATCTGCCGTATCGAGGCCGGCTTCATCGCTGCCGGGGCCGATTTCCAGCCCGCACATGCCGCCGTCCGCCTGCATCGCGGACGCAGCCCGATCGAACTGGGCTTCGGGAAGCTCGTGCATTTCGACAAGGGCCATTTCAACGGTCGCCGCGCCCTGCTGGAACAGCAGGCGACCGGCTGCAGGCATCATCTGGCAAGGATCGACATTGCCGGATTCAAGCCCGCACAGGGGGCGCTGATCTATCATCGCAAGAAAAAGGAAGTCGGTCACGTGACCTCGGGCGTCTGGTCGCCTACCACGAAGCGCAACATCGCACTGGCCGAGTTCAAGACCCCCTACGGCAAGACCGTCACCGACAACCTCTGGGTCGAGATCTACGTGAACCAGGAGGGCCAATGGGATCGGCGTATCGTGCCGCTTGCCGTCGTGCACGAGCCGTTTTTCCGGAACGCGCGCTCACGGGCGACTCCGCCCGGCCCGTTCTGATCGCAAGGAGTATGACATGAACTGGATGACGCTGGCAGCACGTCCGAATGAACCCGACACCGAAACGTTGCGCGAATGGGACCGGACACACCAGATCCACCCCTGGGCGGCCCTGGACGACTGGCGCGGCTACGACAACATGCTCGTCGATTCCGCCGACGGCATCTACATGTGGGACGGCGAGGGCAAGCGATATATCGACGGGCCGGGCGGGATGTGGTGCACCCAGATCGGCTATGGCCGCCGCGACATGGCCGAGGCGATCGCCGAACAGGTGATCCGCCTGCCCTATACCTCGCCCTTCACCAACACGACCGAACCCTCGGCCGTGCTGGCCAGACGGCTCGCCGAGATGGCGCCGGGCGATCTCAACAACGTGTTCTTCACGACCGGCGGCTCGACAGCCGTCGATACCGCGCTTCGCACCATGCAATACATGAACAACCGTCGCGGGCGGCCGGAGAAGAAGATCATCATCGCCCGCGAGAAGGGCTATCACGGCTCGACCTATCTCGCCCATTCGGTGACCGGCAAGGAACGCGACAAGAGCCATTTCGACTTCGAGACAAGGCTGGTGCATTTCCTGCCCGACGTGAACCCCTATCGCCGCCCCGACGGCATGAGCGTCGATTCCTGGTGCGACGCCAAGGTGGCCGATCTGGAACGCGCAATCACCGGGATCGGTGCCAACCGGATCGGGGCATTCATTGCGGAACCGATCCTCGCCTCGGGCGGGGTCATCGTGCCGCCGCCGGGCTATCACAAGCGCACCTTCGACCTGTGCCGCGAGAACGACATCCTCTACATCTCGGACGAGGTCGTGACCGGCTTCGGTCGCCTCGGTCACTGGTTCGCCTCGGAGGATGTCTTCGACATCCAGCCCGACATGATCACCTGCGCGAAGGGGCTGACCTCGGGCTATCTGCCGCTCGGGGCCTGCATCATCTCGGACCGGGTAATGGAAAGCATGACCCATCTGGGCGCGCCGTCCAGCTACACCAACGGCTACACCTATTCGGGCCATCCGGTCAGCTGCGCCGCCGCGCTGAAGAATATCGAGATCATGGAGGACGAGCGCATCCTCGAACATGTGCGCAGGATCACCCCGCATTTCCAGAAGCGGCTGCGCGACCTGACCAGGTTCGACTTCGTGGGAGATGCGCGCGGCATGGGTCTGCTGGGCTGCATTGAGTGCCGCGCTGCCGATCTCGAAGCGGAGCGCGCGCTCGGGGAAAAGGTCGACGCTGCCTGCGAGGAGCGCGGCCTGATCGTGCGACCGCTGATCAACATGGCGGTGGTCTCGCCTCCGCTGATCATCACCCTGGAACAGATCGACGAGATGTTCGACATATTCGAGGACGCGCTGGCGCAGGTTCAGGCGGACATGGGCCGCTGACGGCGGGCCTCACCCCGGTCCCGGGCCACAAGTCTGATCGTCACGCTCAGCGCTTCAGCACATCCTGCCAGTCAGGGTTGCGGTCGATCTGTGCCTTTGCGAACGGGCACAGCGGGAGAATGGAGCGGCCCTCGGAACGGGCGTCCTCGACGGCGCGACGCACGAGCGCCTGCCCCACCGAACGGCCACGCAGGGCATCGGGGACTCCCGTGTGATCTATGATGATCATGGAATCCCCCGCGCGCGAATAGGTCAGTTCCGCCTCGGCACCGTCGAGGCGGACGAAGTAGCGCCCCTTGCTGTCCCCTTCCTCGCGCTGGATGGGAAGAACCTCGGGTGTCGTCATGGTTTTCTCCTTGCGGCATGGCACCCGCAGACAGCGCCGAAACCCCCGCCCGGGTGACCGGGCGGGGACATGACCGGCGCGACGTCAGTTGTCGCCCATGCCTTCGGCAGGCTTGTCGGCGCTGCCTGCGCGCACCTTGGCCTCGATCCGGGCACCGACATCGGCGTCGACGCTCTTCCAGTAGTCGAAGGCGCGGGTCAGCACCGGCTCACGCACACCGCTGAGCAGGCTGCCGGCAACCTGATCGACCAGGCGTTCGCGCTGGGCATCGTCGAAAACCTCGCGCACGAGGATGCCCGGCTGGGTGAAGTCGTCGTCATCCTCGCGCAGCGCATAGGCACTGCGCACCATGGCACCATCGGCCTCCCAGCCATCCTCGACCGGGCCGGTATCATCGGCCCAGACGCGGCCGCCGCTGTTGGGAGCATGCACCGGTGCGGCACCGGAATGGTGATAGGCCATCTGGCCGTCGAACATGTAGCTGTTGACCGGCACCTTGGGCTGGTTCACCGGCAGCTGGTGGAAATTCGTGCCGATCCGGTTCCTTTGCGCATCCGCATAGGCAAAGGCGCGCCCCAGCAGCATCTTGTCCGGCGACAGCCCGATCCCCGGCACGGTATTGCCCGGCGAAAATGCCGCCTGCTCGATCTGGGCAAAGAAGTTTTCCGGGTTGCGGTCCAGCGTCATCACGCCGACCTCGATCAGCGGATAATCCGCATGCGGCCAGGTCTTGGTCAGATCGAACGGGTTGATGCGATAGGTTTTCGCATCCTCATAGGGCATGACCTGCACCGACAGCACCCATTGCGGATGATCGCCGCGCGCGATGGCCTCGAACAGGTCGCGACGGTGGAAATCCGCGTCACGGCCGGACATCTCGTCGGCCTCGGCATTGGTGAAGAATTCCATCCCCTGCC
>CAYUBT010000155.1:0-6070 GCA_964443055.1 uncultured Rubellimicrobium sp. | reverse complement strand
TGGCTGACGATCACCCGCTCGGTGCCGTTGACGATGAAGGTGCCGGTCGGTGTCATGAGCGGCATGTCGCCCATATACACTTCCTGCTCCTTGATGTCCTTCACCGACCGCGCGCCGGTGTCCGGGTCCACGTCGAAGACGATGAGGCGCAGGGTTACCTTCAGCGGCGCGGCATAGGTCATGTCGCGCGACTGGCATTCCTGCACGTCGTACTTCGGCTTCTCAAGCTCGTATTTCACGAATTCGAGAGTCGCCGTCTCGTTGAAATCCTTGATCGGGAAGATCGACTGGAAAACGCCCTTGATTCCCTCACCGTCCGCAGGTTCGGGCCCGTCGCCCGAATTGAGGAACAGGTCGTAGGATGCCTTCTGCACCGCGATGAGATTCGGCATCTCAAGGACTTCATGGATGCGACCGTAGTATTTCCGCAGGCGTTTCTTGCCGATGTAGGATTGTGCCATGAGTGTGAGCACCTTTGCATGTCTCTGCCCGATGTCGCCTTGCCGGGGCCGCAAGACGCATCGCCTGAGAGGGGTGGCGGGGTCCATGCCCGGGCGCCGTCCCACCGACGCCCTCTCGACCCGCTACCTGCCCGGGACGGGCGCAGATATGCACCCCTCCGAGACAGGTCAAGCCGGGCCGGCAACATGCCGGCCCAGCCTGGTTGTTCACATCCGGCTGCAGGTCTGGCGGCAGCCGGGAGCCGTCATCAGGCCAGTTCGACCTTCGCACCGGCCTCTTCGAGCTTCTTCTTCACTTCCTCGGCCTCGGCCTTGGCGACGCCTTCCTTGACCTTGCCACCGGCCTCGACGAGGTCCTTGGCTTCCTTGAGGCCGAGGCCCGTGATCGCGCGCACTTCCTTGATCACGTTGATCTTGTTGGCACCGGCTTCCTTGAGGACGACGTCGAATTCGGTCTTTTCCTCTTCCGCGGCGTCACCGCCGCCAGCGGCGGGGCCTGCAACCATGACGGCACCGCCCGCGGCGGGCTCGATGCCGTACTGGTCCTTGAGGATCGTCTTCAGCTCCTGCGCCTCGAGGAGCGTGAGGCCGACGATCTGTTCGGCGAGTTTGTTGAGATCTGCCATTTTTCCGTTTCCGTTCAATCTATGCGTGTTCCGGTGTCGGGGAGGGCCTCCCGCGACGGGGCATCAGTTGCTCAGGCCGCCTTGTCCTCGATGGTCGAGAGGATCGAAGCGATATTCGCGGCGGGCGCGCCAATGGCACCGGCAAGGTTCGCCGCCGGAGCGCCGATGCTGGCCACGATGGAAGCGATAAGCTCCTCGCGGCTGGGCATCTGCGCCACGGCCTTGACCCCGGCCTGGTCCAGAGCCGTCTCGCCCATCGCGCCGCCAAGGATCACGAACTTTTCATTCGTCTTGGCAAATGCGTCCGAGACCTTCGCCGCAGCGACGGGGTCTTCGGAACAGGCGAAAACGGTCATGCCCGTAAGCAGCGCAGCCACGCTTTCGGCGGGCTGGCCCTTCAGGGCGATCTTGGCGAGCCTGTTCTTGGCCACGCGCACGGAGCCGCCGACTTCGCGCATCTGCGCGCGCAGCTCCTGCATCTGGGCAACCGTCATGCCTTCGTAGCGGGCAACCACCACGACACCAGAGCTTTGGAACATCTGGCCGAGTTCCTCGACCACCTGCTCTTTCCTGGCTCTATCCACGGTTTTCTCCAAATTTGGGGTTTCCCCCGGCTCTTCTTTCCCCGGAAGATGGCTCCCGGGTCTTCGGGTCCGTTGCCGGTCACCCGAGGCCGCGATCGCCCGCCGGGCCATGGCCTGACGGAAATCTCGTCTCTGGGCTCCCGTCTCGGGAAGGACTTAGCAGAGCATGCGCCCCCGCCCTCCGTCTCGGACAGGTGGGATCAGGAAGAACCCCGATCCCGCCAACATCCGGCCCCAAGGGGCCGGAATCTCGCCCGCGCCTCATGCGGCGCGGCATTGTCTCAACGCCTCAGGCCGAAACGCCCGAGACCGAGGCCACATCGACCGACACGCCGGGGCCCATCGAGGACGAGATCGACACCTTCTTGAGATAGGTGCCCTTCGCGCCCGTGGGCTTCGCCCGGTTCACGGCATCGACGAAGGCGCGGATGTTCTCCTCGATCTTCGTCGCATCGAACGAGGCCTTGCCGACGCCTGCGTGGACCACGCCGGCCTTCTCGACCTTGAACTGGACCTGGCCACCCTTGGCATCGGTCACGGCCTGGCCGACATCCATCGTCACCGTGCCGACGCGCGGGTTCGGCATCAGGTTGCGCGGGCCGAGGATTTTCCCGAGGCGACCAACGAGCGGCATCATGTCGGGCGTGGCGATGCAGCGGTCGAATTCGATCTTCCCGCTCTGGATTGTCTCCATCAGGTCTTCGGCACCGACGATGTCGGCCCCGGCGGCCCTGGCTTCTTCAGCCTTGGCGTCACGGGCAAAGACCGCCACGCGCACCGTCTTGCCTGTGCCGTTGGGCAGGTTGACAGACCCGCGCACCATCTGGTCGGCGTGACGCGGATCGACGCCGAGATTGAGCGCGACCTCGACCGTTTCGTCGAATTTCGCCGAGGCACCGGACTTCACCAGCGCGACCGCCTCATCGAGCGGGAGATTCGCCTTGCCCTCGAACGAGGCGAGCGCAGCCTTCATGCGCTTGGACAGCTTCGCCATGACTTACCCCTTCACCTCGATCCCGACCGACCTGGCCGCGCCAAGAACCGTCTGCATCGCCGCCTCGATGGAATTGGCGTTGAGATCCTTCATCTTGGCTTCGGCGATCTCGCGCACCTGGGCACGGGTCACCGTTCCGACCGTCTCCTTGCCGGGCTTCTCGGCACCGCGCGCTCGGTTGCGCTTGCCCACCGGCTTCAGACCGGCCGCCTTCTTGAGCAGGAACGAGGCGGGAGGGCTCTTCACGTCGAGCGTGAAGGACTTGTCCTGGTAATAGGTGATGATCACCGGCGTCGGCACGCCGGGTTCGAGATCCGCAGTGCGCGCATTGAACGCCTTGCAGAATTCCATGATGTTGAGCCCGCGCTGACCCAGAGCCGGGCCGACCGGGGGCGAGGGATTCGCCTGGCCCGCCGCCACGTTGAGCTTCAGCGAGCCGATCACTTTCTTGGCCATGCGGCCGTCTCCTCTTCAGTGGATGTCCCTGAGGCCATCCCGCTCCAAACCCCCGTTCCGGCGCGCCGTCCGGGGTCCGTCTGCGTGGTCCGGTCCGGGGCCGCGGCCCCTCGCCTCCCACGGACCCCGCCAGCGCGGGGCCGTTCCCTCAGGTCTCTTTCGTGACCTGGGTGAATTCAAGTTCCACCGGCGTCGCCCGGCCGAAGATCGAGACCGTGACCTTGAGACGCTGATTGATGTCGTCCACTTCCTCGACATGGCCGTCGAATCCTTCGAACGGCCCGTCGTTCACCTTCACCCGCTCGCCGATGTCGTAGTGGATGAGCGAGCGCGGCGTTTCCTCGCCCTCGGCAACGCGCCCGATGAGCGCCTCGACCTCGGCGTCACGCATCGGCATCGGCCGACCCTGGGGGCCGAGGAAGCCGGTCACGCGGTTGATCGAGGTGATCAGGCGATAGCCCTCGTCAGACATCTCCATATGGACCAGGACATAACCCGGCATGAAGCGCCGCTCGGTCGTGACCTTGCGGCCACGCCTGACCTCGAGCACCTCTTCGGTCGGAACAAGTACCTCGTCGATCATGTCTTCGAGGCCCTGCTCGGCCACCTTGGCGCGAATCTGTTCGGCGATCTTCTTCTCGAAATTCGAGAGGACCGAGACCGAATACCACCGCTTCGCCATCGTCTGGGATACCTGCTCCGATTCGGCCGCAGCCGGTTGTTCCATGGTTTCAGGGCGCTCGCCCCTGCGGCCCCGGCAAAGAAAATCGGCGCGCAACACGATTCGCCGCGCGCCTTCGGGACGGTTCGGGCCACATACCCTGATGCCTCGATGAGTTCAAGCGCCCGAAGTCACCCGGTTGTCAGCCGAAAAAGCCCAGGACCCATTGCAGGATCCAGCGGATCACGAGATCCGTCAGGCCGAAGAACGTGGCGAGAAACAGCGCCAGCGCCAGGACCATGATCGAGGTGAGAAGAACCTCGCGCCGCTCGGGCCAGGTGATCTTGGAAATCTCGGCCCGGGTCTGATGGATGAACTGCATCGGCGTCGTGCGCGCCATCTGGGACTCCTGCACTGTCAGGGCAGCCTGCGCCCGGCCGCGTCACCGGACAGCAGATAGGGCGGAACGCACCGAAGTTCAAGCGCAATCCCGGTCTGGCAGGGGCAGCAGGGATCGAACCCGCGACCTACGGTTTTGGAGACCGTCGCTCTACCAACTGAGCTATACCCCTGTCGGGCGCCCGATTAGTCCGAAACAGGGCAGCGTTCAAGCCCTTGCGACCCGCGCGCGCCGCTGGCATGGGGCACGGACCTTCCTGCAGGGGTTTTACCATGGCAGTGTTCGAGCCGGACATCCGTACAACCCGGGGGCAGACAGTGGCCTCGGCCCTGATCTCCGTCTGGATCAGGCTGTGCCGCCGGACCATCCGCTGGACACGCAGGGGCGAGGACGACCTGCTTGCCGCACGGCGGCAAGGGCCGGTCATCCTCGTGTTCTGGCACAGCCGCGTGGTCATGGGCTCGGCGCTCGTCCCGCGCGAGACATTGCCGCTGGTCGCCCTGTTCAACACCAATCGCGACGGCCACATCGCCGGAGGGGTGCAGCATCGCTTCGGCTTCCGGCCGATCGGGATGGGCGGCAAGGGCGGCGAGATGCGGGCAGCGCGCACGGTCCTTGGCGCGCTGCAGGACGGTTTTTCTCTCGCCATCCCCGGAGACAACGCCCGTGGCGGGGCGCGCAAGCTCGCGCCCGCGCCACTCGACTGGGCCCGGAAGACCGGCGCACCGGTCTTTGTCCATGCCAATTCGACAAGCCGTCAGTGGCGGTTGCCGGGATGGGACAGGATGCTGTTTCCCCTGCCCTTCAGCCGGGGCGCCAGCGTCTTTCGCCGCTGGGACGGGGAACTTCCCCGCCGCGCTTCGCAGGACGAGATCACCGCCGCCAGGGACAGCCTGAGCGAAGCGCTCGACGCCGTCATCGCCGAGGCCGATGCGCTGGTCGGTCTGCCGCCCGGACCCTGAACGCTCAGGGTGCGAGCGCCCGCAAAGCCGCCACATCCGCCCCCGCCAGTACCGGAATCGCCTCGCGCACCAGCGCGGGCGGCCAGTCCCACCAGGCGAGCGCCAGCAATTCCTCGACGACTTCGGGCGCAAAGCGCATGCGGATCACCCGCGCCGGATTGCCCGCCACCACCGCGTAATCGGCAATCTCGCCCGCCACCACCGCCCCGGCGCCGATGATGACCCCATTGCCGATCCGCGCACCGGGCAGCACCAGCGCGCCGTGGCCGATCCAGACATCATTGCCGATCACCGTATCGGGCAGCGCCGACAATTCGCCGCGGAACACCTCGAACAGGTCATGATCAAAGACCGCGAAAGGATAGGTCGAGATGCCGCGCATCGGGTGATTGGCGCTGGCGGTGATGAAGCGCGCGCCATGGGCGATCTGGCAGTAACGCCCGATCCGTAGGCGCTCGGGCGCGCCGGGATAGAGATAGGGCGCAATCCGCGCCGACCAGTCGCCATCCGCGGGCGGGTCGAAGTCGTTGAGATAGGTGAAGTCGCCGATCTCGATATTGGGATGCTGGATCACCCGGTTCAGATGGACCATCTGCCGGTTGTCGCTGCCATCCGGGAACCGCATCGGATGGACAAGCTCGGGCGCGGGAAAGGGCATGAGATCTCCGGGAGGCTGGGGCGAGCCGGGGGTGGCATGAAACGGGGGGCCGGGCAAGCAAATCCCCAAACGAAAACGGCGCCGCCCGGTGAGGAGCGGCGCCGCTTTCCGGTTCCGAAGAACCCTTACTTGATGATCTTCGCGACGACGCCCGAGCCGACGGTGCGGCCGCCTTCGCGAATGGCGAAGCGCAGCTTCTCCTCCATGGCGATGGGCGCGATCAGCTCGACCTCGAACTTCAGGTTGTCGCCCGGCATCACCATCTCGG
>CAYUBT010000154.1:0-6181 GCA_964443055.1 uncultured Rubellimicrobium sp. | reverse complement strand
GGGGCGTGACGCGCAAGTCGAATGTCGCGCCGGGCTGCGCGAGCGCCTCCAGATCCTCGATGTCATGCCTGGCCATCCGCCACCTCCGGCACGAGGATACCCGAGGCGCGACAGGGGGCAAGCATGCCTCTGGCCCCCTGCCCCCGCGCGGGCTAAGCAGGGCAGCCAGCGAAGGAGCCCCGAATGCCCGAACCCGTTCCCGCCATCCTCGACTTCCTGCTCACCCGCCGCTCGCGGCCCGCGCGGCGGCGTGCGGAACCGGTTCCGTCGCGGGAGGAGACCGAGCGCCTCATCGCCGCCGCCGCCCGGGTGCCCGACCACGGCAAGCTCGGCCCCTGGCGCTTCATCGTGCTGACGCGGCCGGCACTCGACCGTCTGGCGACGCTTGCCGGGGAACGCGGCAAGGCGCTCGGCGTCGAGGAACGCAAGGTCGAGAAGGCCGTGACGCAATACCGCGATTCCCCCATGGCCATCGCCGTGATCATCTCACCCAGGGAAACGGACCGCATCCCGCTGATCGAACAGCACCTTTCGGCCGGAGCCGTCTGCATGACACTCATGACGGCGGCCACGGCCCAGGGCTGGGGGACGAACTGGCTGACCGGCTGGCAGGTCTATGACCGGGCGTTCCTGCGAGACGGGCTGGCACTGGCTGATCACGAGGAGGTGGCCGGTATCATCCATATCGGCACGGCGGGCTCCACGCCCCCCGAACGCCCGCGCCCGGATCCGCAGGCGCTGACGAGTTGGCCCGACGAATAGCTCTACTGCCGCACCGCCGGGCGCATCTTGTCGAACCAGTCGAAATCCTGCACCCGGATCACGCCCGAGACGATGATCGCGGCGATCACGCCCCAGACGACCACGGTGATGGCCGTGGCCAGCAGGGCCTTGCGTCCGACAGCGGGATTCACCGGGGCCGAGGAATGGGTGCCGGGCACGATCTCGTCCGCCTCGCCCTGGGTCTTCAGCCGCAACGGCAGAAGCGTGAGGAAGACGATGAACCAGATCGAACCGAACAGGACGATGGCGGCAACGGGGGTCATGCGGATTCCTCCAGTTCGATGAGGCAGCCGTCGAAATCGCGCGGATGCAGGAACAGGACCGGGCGACCATGGGCACCGGTCGCGGGCTCGCCCAGAATGCGCGCGCCCCGTGCGACCAGCCGGTCACGCGCTTCACGGATGTCAGCGACTTCATAGCAGATGTGATGGAGGCCGCCACCCGGATTGCGCCTGAGGAAACCCGCGACCGGGCTTTCGGGTCCGAGCGGGGCGAGAAGCTCGATCCGGCTGTTGGGCAGGTCGACGAAGACCACGCGCACGCCATGACCGGGCAGATCCTGCACCGGCCCCGGCACGGCCCCCAGCATGTCGCGATAACGCGCGGCGGCCACGTCCAGGTCGGGCACGGCGATGGCCACATGATTGAGACGGCCGATCATCAGATTCCTCCCGGCAGGGTCAGCACATGGGGGCCGCAGCCTGCGGGTGACAGGGCATGCACCACGGGCCGCCGCCCGGTTAGCGAAATATTTACCCTGGGCACCACAGGCTGGGCGCGGATCACGCATCCGCTGCCAAGGGGGTTACACGATGGATATCCTGACCGCCACCACGCCGCGCCCGACCACCGACCGGCCCCTGCGCGGGATCACCGTGCTTCTGGTCGAGGACAGCCGCCTCACGTCCGAGGCCATGCGCCTGCTGTGCAGCCGTTCGGGCGCTCGGCTCCTGCGGGCCGACAGTCTCGCCAGCGCAAGGCGTCACCTGCGGGTCTATCGCCCCGCCTGCGTCATCGTCGATCTCGGCCTGCCCGACGGCTCGGGGACGGATCTGATCTCCGATCTCGCGACCGCACAGCCGCGCATAGACATCCTGTTGGGGATGAGCGGAGATCCCTGGGCCGAAGGCGTTGCCCTGGCCGCCGGTGCGGATGGATTTCTCACCAAGCCGCTATCGTCGCTTGCCTTCTTCCAGGACGCGATCCTCTCGCGCCTGCCGCCCGAACGGCGGCCGCGCGGCCCCCGGCGCGTCAGCATCGCGCCCGTCGTCCCCGACGCCGCCGCCTATCACGACGATCTCGCCCGCGCCTCGCACCTCCTCGCGCACAAGGATGCCGGGGCCGACACGCGCTATATCGGCCAGTTCCTCGGCAGCGTCGCCGCCAGTGCGGGCGACCGGCCCCTGGCCGAGGCGGCGGCCGAACTCGTTTCGCAGACGAACGGTTCGCGGCAGGCCGTGCTCGCCCGGCTGCGCAGCCTTCTGCATGAACGCCTGCGGGACGGGCCGCATCAGCCGCCGGCCTGAAACGCCGGATCGCGGGTGACCCGAAGCGGATGCGTCAGATCCGACAGCCGCTGTCGCTGCCGACCTTCGGCATCGAAGTTGTCGGGGACGAGCCAGTGGTCGAAGGCCGCGTGCAGCGAGGGCCAGTCCTGATCGGTGGCGGCAAACCATGCAGTGTCGCGGTTGCGGTGCTTCACGACCATATGCTGACGGAAGACCCCCTCGAAACTCAGCCCCAGCCGCTCTGCCGCACGGCGCGAGGGCAGGTTCAGCGCATCGCATTTCCATTCGTAGCGGCGATAGCCCGAATCGAAGGCCCAGGCCATCATCAGCACCATGGCCTCCGTCGCCACCGGCGTCTTCTGCAGCACGGGGGAAAAGCAGATATTGCCGACCTCGATCACCCCCATCTTCGGCTCGATCCGCAGATAGGAAGCCGCGCCCTGCACACGGCCCGAGGCCAGATCGCGAATCGCATAGAAATACGGATCGCGGCTGTCCTCGATGGATTCGAGATGGCGGATCACCGCCTCCGTGTCGACAAAGGGGCCGTGGAACATGTAATCCCAGAGCCAGTCATGGCCGAGCCATGCATTGGCCAGATCGCCCCCGTGCGCGGCCGCGTCGAGCCGTTCAAGCCGCGCGAACCGTCCCTCCATCACTGCAGGTCCCGGCAGCGGCGCGCCTGTCCAGTCGGGCAATGGCCTGCCGCGCTTTCGCTCGTCCATATGCACCCCTCCCGACCGGGAAAGAATAACGCGGCAACGGGCAATGTCGAGCGGCAGCACCGCACCGCAGGGCTCCGGGTCCATCACTCCTTGAGTCATTGCGAGCGCAGCGAAGCAACCCGGTCCCCACGTCTCCGGCTTGCCGCACCGGCTGACGCCTCCTCGCAATGACGGAGGGGGGATCGCGGCTCAGTTCTGGCGCGACCGGGGGCGGATGGGCAGGGGGGCGACCGGGACGCCGTCCTCGATCAGGGCGCGGGCGTCCTCGGGCTTCGCCTCGCCCCAGATCGACCGTTTCGGACTGTCACCCTCGTGCATGGCGCGGGCCTCGGCGGCGAAGGACATGCCGACATAATCGGATTCTGTCTCGAGCCTGCGCTGCAACTCGACCAGCGCCTTCTCGAGTTCGGTCGCAGGGGTCGAGAGCGAGGGCTTTGCCTCGGATGCGATGGCCACCGCGGGGGCCATCAGCGCCTTGCGGACATTCGCCGAGCCGCAGGTCGCGCAGGTGATCATTCCGGCCGCCAGAAGCCGGTCAAAGGCATCGGCAGACTGGAACCAGCTTTCGAAGTCATGGTCGCTGTCGCAGGCGAGACTGTAGCGGATCATGCGTGTTTTCTCCGGAACCTCCTTCCTATCTAGCGTGCGGTCGCGCCTTGGCAATGGCCGCCCGCCGTTGATTGCCCTGCCCCGTCCCCGCTTCCGGTCATCGCAAAACATGCTAATGCGCCCGCATGGACAGGCGCATGATTCTGGTCGAGGCGGGGCCTTCGGGGCGACCCGCCCTCTTTGCACAGCCGCGCGAGGTCGTGGTCGCCGATAGCGTGGACGACCTCGCGCCCGCACTTGCCCGCCTCGATGCCGCGCGTGCCGCGGGGGCATGGCTTGCGGGGTTCATCGCCTATGAGGCCGGGCTCGCCTTCGAGCCCCGCCTTGCGCCGCTCATGCGGGACCGGGGTCCGCTTCTGGTCATGGGCGTGTTTGACGGGCCGCAGGATGCGCAGCCCTTGCTGACGCAGGCGGCGCATGAGGCTCCCCTTTCCCGCATCACCACGCCCGAACCGGAGGTCAGCCGCGCAGCCCATGAGGCTGCCGTCGCCCGCGTGCTGGAGCTGATCGCCGCGGGAGACTGCTATCAGGTCAACCTCACCTTCCCGCTGCAGGGGCAGCGCCTGTCGGGCAGCAACCTCGGCCTTTACGGCGCGCTCCGGGCCCCCGGTGCGCCCGGCCACGGGGCCTTCGCCGATCTGGGCACGGGGCCGGTGGTCGTCTCGCTCTCGCCGGAACTGTTCTTCCGGCTAGATGCAGCCGGACGCATCACCGCGCGGCCCATGAAGGGAACGCGGCCGCGCAGCGCCGATCCCGCAGAGGATGCCCACCTCGCGGCCGATCTGCGCGAAAGCCCCAAGGACCGGGCCGAGAATCTCATGATCGTGGACCTCTTGCGCAACGACATCGGCCGGATCGCGCGCGCGGGGACGGTGCGGGTGCCCGCACTTCATGCGGTGGAGCATTATCCCACGGTCCACCAGATGACCTCGACCATCGAGGCCGATCTGGCTGCACCGCCCGTGCTTGCCACACTCCTGCCCGCGCTCTTCCCCTGCGGCTCGGTCACCGGCGCACCCAAGGTGCGGGCGATGGAGATCATCGCCGAACTGGAACCCGCGTCGCGCGGCGTCTACTGCGGGGCGGTGGGCTGGATGGGGCCCGACGGGAGCGCCGATTTCTCCGTCGCGATCCGCACCTTGTCACTCGAGGGTGATGCGATCACCCTCAATGTCGGTGGCGGGATCGTCATGGGATCGACCCCCCCGGGCGAATGGGAGGAAGCATTGTGGAAGACCCGCTTCGCGCTGGCGGCCGTGCGCCCGGACTGAACCTGATCGAGACTTTTGCCGCCGATGCCCCCGCCGCGCGGATCGGCCGGCATCTGACCCGGATGCAGCGTAGCGCCACCGCCCTGGGCTGGGGTTTCGACGAAGCGGTCGCGCGCGCTCTGCTGGCCGCGCATGAGGGTGCGGCCCTTCGCCTGCGCCTCACGCTTGACGCTGGAGGCGGGTTCGCCCTTGCGCATGCGCCCCTGCCGCCACCCGCCACGGAGTGGCGCGTGCAGGTTGCGGCGCAAAGGCTCAACTCTGCCGATCCCTGGCTGCGCCTCAAATCCACCCGCCGTGCCAGCCATGATTCTGCCCGCGCGGCGCTGCCCGGAGGCGTGGACGAGGCAATCCTCCTGAACGAGCGGGGCGAGGTCTGCGAGGGCACGTTCTCGACCCTGTTCTTCGACCGGGGGCGGGGGATGTGCACGCCGCCCCTGTCGTCGGGCCTTCTGCCCGGAATCCTGCGCGAGGAGATGATCGAAGGGGGCGCGCGCGAGGAAGTGCTTCCTGCCACCGACCTGCCGGATGTCAGGCTCTGGCTCGGCAATTCCCTGCGCGGGCTGATTCCCGCGCGGCTCGTCTGAGTTTTACTCCGCCACCTGCGCTGCAGGTGCCGTCCCGTCGCGATACAGATAATCACGGGTGATCGGCACTGCATCCTTGCGCCGCGCAAGCTGGAACTGGAACACCACCTGATGCCCCTGCACGAAGGCCATTTCCGAGGCGATCAGATAGAACCGCCACATCCGCGTGAAGCGTTCGTCGTAAAGCGTGCGCGCCTCTTCGATGCGGGCGACGAAACGGTCGTGCCATTCGCGGAGCGTATAGGCGTAATGCAGACGCCAGACCTCGATATCGGTCTCGACCAACGATTCCCGTTCGATGGCGACGGCAGTTTCGGAAAGTGCCGGCGTATAGCCGCCGGGGAAGATGTATTTCTCGATCCACGGGCTTGTATAGGTCGGCGGCGCGGCGCGGCCGATGGTGTGAATGAGTGCGATCCCGTCCTCGGTCAGTAGCTCGTGCACCTTGCCGAAGAAGGTGCGGTATTGCGGCACGCCCACATGCTCGAACATGCCGACCGAAACGATCCGGTCGAACGGCCCCTTCACCTTGCGATAGTCGATGAGCTGGAATTCGACCTGATCCTCGAGCCCGGCCTCCTTCGCCCGCTGTTTCGCAATCTTGAACTGCTCTTCGGAAAGAGTGACGCCCAGCACCCTGGCCCCATAGTCGCGCGCGAGCGTCAGCGCCATGCCGCCCCAGCCGCAGCCGATGTCGAGCA
>CAYUBT010000153.1:0-6203 GCA_964443055.1 uncultured Rubellimicrobium sp. | reverse complement strand
AAGCAGGATCTGCGCACGCACGATGTCGATTCCGGTGACTTCCTCGGTCACCGTATGTTCAACCTGCACCCGGGGATTGACCTCGATGAAGTAGAATTCCCCGGTGTCCATATCCATGAGGAACTCGACCGTGCCCGCGCATTCGTAATTCACTGCCGCGCAGATCCTGCGCGCGAGGTTGCACAGCCGTTCGCGCTGGGCCGAGGACAGATAGGGCGCGGGCGCGCGTTCGATCACCTTCTGATTGCGGCGCTGGACGGAGCAGTCGCGCTCCCACAGGTGGTAGATGTTGCCCTGCTTGTCGCCGAGGATCTGCACCTCGACATGGCGGGCGCGCTCGATCATCTTCTCGAGATAGCCTTCGTCATTGCCGAACGCGGCCAGCGCCTCGCGTCGCCCCTCGCGCACGCGCGCTTCCAGGACCTCTTCCGATTCGACCGGCCGCATCCCGCGTCCGCCGCCGCCCCAGCTTGCCTTGAGCATGAGGGGGTAGCCGACCTCTGCCGCATCCTTGCGGATTGCATCGAAATCCTCGCCCAATACGCCCGTTGCCGGGATCACCGGCACCTCGGCGGCGATGGCGACCTGGCGAGCGCTGGCCTTGTCGCCAAGGGCGCGCATCGTCTCGGCACGGGGGCCGATGAAGACGAGGCCAGCAGCGGTGCAGGCATCCACGAATTCGGGATTCTCGGAGAGAAGCCCGTATCCGGGATGGACCGCATCCGCGCCCGAGAGGCGGGCCACGCGGATGATCTCGTCGATCGAGAGATAGGCACCCACCGGGGACAGGCCCTCGCCGATCAGATAGGCCTCGTCCGACTTGAAGCGGTGGAGCGAAAGCTTGTCCTCTTCGGCATAGACGGCGACCGTCTTCTTGCCCATCTCGTTGGCGGCGCGCATCACGCGGATCGCGATCTCGCCGCGGTTGGCAACAAGGATCTTCTGGAATTCGGCCACTTGCGCCCCTCTCGTCCGGGTAGTGTTTGCGAGCGCAGCAATGTCTAGGGGCTTTCGTCGGTGCTCACAACGGCGTTAGCGTCTGTCACCTTCGCGGGAATTTCGCCGGTGGTCGTGCGCAGTGCCACTTCGGCCAGAAGCCAGGCGAAGACGACGCCGATCAGCGCAAGGGCGGCCGCGATCCAGTAGATCGGGCTCAGCGAGTGGGCGATGGCCGCGCCGACCATCTCGCGCAGTTCCGGGTCAAGCGCGGCGGCAGAGGCCCCCAGCTCCCCCATGGGTGAGACGGAGCCGGCATGTTCCCCCATCCGCGCCGCCAGCCGCACCGCAAAGACCGAGCCGAACAGCGCAACCCCGAGCGAGCCGCCGATCTGCCGGAACATGACACCTGCGGCGGTGGCGGTGCCCATCAGCCGGTGGGGCACGTCGTTCTGCACGGCGGTCGTCAGCACCGGGAAGATCGCGCCCATGCCGAGGCCGAGAAACAGGATGATCAGGCCGAAGTGGATGAATCCCGTGTTCTGGTCGATGAATCCCAGCCGGAAGCTCGCGAGCGTGACCACCGCCAGGCCGATGATCGGCAGAAGCCGGTAACGGCCCGTCCAGCTCATGTAGAGGCCCGCGAGATTGGACGAGATCAGCACCCCCGCCGTCATCGGCAGGAGCATGAGGCCCGAGGCGGTCGGGCTCAGCCCCTTCGAGATCTGCAGATACAGCGGCAGGAAGGTGACGCTGCCAAGCATGATCGCGCCGACGAGGAAGCTCAGGATCGAGGTGTTGCGGAACACGTTCTCGCGAAAGAGCGGCAGCGGCAGGATCGGCTCTTCGGCGCGTGATTCGCACCAGATGAAGACGGCACCGGCGAGGATGGCGAGCGCGAACATTCCCAGCGACGGCAGCGAGGTCCAGGCAAAGACCGTGCCGCCGAGGCTGGTGGCCAGCGTCAGCGAGGCGAGGGCGACCGTGAGCGCCGCCGCCCCCTCCCAGTCCACGCGGTGCTTCACCCGGATGCCACGCGGAGTGAAACCGAGCGCGAAGCCGATGACGGCGAGCAGGCCGAACGGGATGTTCACATAGAAGATCCAGTGCCAGCTCGCGAAATCGACGAACCAGCCGCCGATCAGCGGCCCGGCCACCGAGGAGAGCGAGAAGACCCCGGCGAACACGCCCTGGAACTTTGCCCGGTCGCGCGGGCTGGCCACATCGCCGATCACCGACAGGGCCAGCACAAACAGCCCGCCGCCGCCCAGACCCTGCACGGCCCGCGCGAAGATGAGGAAGGTCATGCTCATCGACAGGCCGCAGAGTGCCGAGCCGGTCAGGAAGATCGTTACCGACAGGAACACCATGTTCCGTCGGCCGTAGAGATCGCCGAGCTTGCCATAAAGCGGCGCGGCGATGGTCGAGGTCAGGATATAGGCGGTGACCACCCAGGACAGATGTTCGAGTCCGCCCAGATCGGCGACGATGGTCGGCAGTGCCGTGGAAACGATGGTCTGGTCGAGCGAGGCCAGCAGCAGCAGGACGGCAATCGAGCCGATGACGAGCGGCAGATTGTGCTGTGGCTCCGCCGCATCGGTCCGCGTGGTCGGGGTGGGGGACATGAAGAAAGCCTGAAAAGGAATCGGGACGGACCCGGAAGGATGAACCATATGCTGACCGCATATGCTTGACGAGGGCAAATAATTGACAACAGCATATGGCTGTGCATCACGTCACGCATGACTCGTGCCCTTCGCATCATTCCCGCGCTTCATGGCGGCGTGCCCGAGCGGCTCGAACGCGCGGGCCGCTCGCCCGGGGCGATTGCCGCGCTGCTCGAGGTGGACCAGTCGCTCCTTGCCTGGCGTCGCGCGCTGGTGAAGGGGGAACTGGTCGCCGCCGTGCTCGCCCAGCTCGGCAGCGATGTCGAAGTGGCCGAGTTCGCCGCACTTGCCGCCGTGACGCGGATCACCCACGGCCTCGGTCGCCCCGGCCCCGCCGAGGCGACGGTCGGGGCGCTTGCGCAGGAGATGGGCATTCACCCCTCGCGCGCGAGCCGCCTGGCCGCGCAGCTGACGGCCAGGGGCCATCTGCGCCGCGAGGTGGCGCAGGAAGATGCGCGCAGGGCCGTGCTTGTGCCCACGCAGAAGGCGCTTGAACTGATGTCCGCGTTCCGCGAACGTAAATGGGAGCGCTACGACCGGATCTTCGCCGGATGGAGCGATGAGGACCTCGTCACCTTCGCCGGGCTTCTCGACCGCTATCTCGACGCGTCCAGCGCCGTGCAGGAGGGTGAGGCGACCGGCTGACTTCCGGCCCCCGTCATTGCGAGAAGGCACCGGCCGGTGTGGCAGGCCGGAGACGCGGGGACTGGGTTGCTTCGCTTGCGCTCGCAATGACGATGGCGGCGGTGGCCATCCCCTTTCCCTTCGTTATTGCGAGGAGCCACAGGCGAGGCGGCAAGCCAGAACGTGGTGACATCCGGGTTGCTTCGCGGACATGCGTCATGACGGGAAAGGCGCGATGGAGGCGATGCCCCGGGTGGTGAAAGCCGTGCTTGACAGGTTGCCGTGCGCTTCCTAACTCTTGGTCATGTCGCCCCTGCAGGCCATATTCCGTCGCATCTTTCGCGGCACATTGAAGACCCGGCGCAAGATCCGGGTCTGACGCTGCGCGCCTTTCGCGCAATCCCCTGCCTGACGACGACAATCCGACCAGACCGCCCGCGCCCAGTGCCTCCGGCACGGCAAGACCAAGGCAAGAAGCCCAAGGAAGAAAGCCATGACCACCGCATCGCGCCCACGCCG
Organism: uncultured Rubellimicrobium sp.; assembly: GCA_964443055.1. Taxonomy (GTDB): domain Bacteria; phylum Pseudomonadota; class Alphaproteobacteria; order Rhodobacterales; family Rhodobacteraceae; genus JADYZU01. The sequence goes on along the minus strand of CAYUBT010000153.1, from coordinate 2,457 downwards.
CACCGCAAGGCCCAAGATCGTCATCGACGCGGCGCAGCTCTCGCATCTCGAGGCTCTGGCCGATGGGGCGATGCAGCGGATGCCGGAAATGGCCGACCGGCTGCTGGACGAACTCGCCCGCGCCCGCGTGGTCGAGAGCGCGAAACTGCCCGACGATATCGTCGCCATCGGCCGCAAGGTGACCTGGCGCGACGAATCGTCCGGCAAGGAGCAGTCGGGCACATTGGTCTGGCCGGAGGAGGCCGATATCGCCCAGGGGCGCATCTCGGTCGCCACGCCCATCGGTGTGGCCCTGATCGGACTGCCCGCAGGCGCGCGTTTCACCTGGGAGACGCGTGGTGGCGAGGAACGAGACCTGACCGTCATTTCGGTGGAATGAGTCCGCCGCCGAGGGGGGCTGCGGCCCTCCCGGCCCGTATTCCGAAGGCTGGTGCCCGATGTGAAGCCGGGCGAACATTCCCGGAACAGGGGCTTTCGGGCCCGGTCGATCCGCGCTAGGTTGCCGTCATGTCCGAAAGCGCCTCCTTCCCCCTGTCCGCCCGCGCCACGCCCGCCCCGCAAGGGGGGGGCTGGCGCGCGGGCCTCAACCCTCCGCAACGCGCGGCGGTCGAGGCGACCGAGGGCCCCGTCCTCATGCTCGCGGGCGCTGGCACGGGCAAGACGCGGGCGCTCACCGCCCGGATCGCGCATCTGATCGCCACGGGGCGGGCGCGTCCGCAGGAAATTCTCGCGGTGACCTTTACCAACAAGGCGGCGCGCGAGATGAAGACGCGTATCGGCCGCCTGCTGGGCGAGGTGGTCGAGGGGATGCCCTGGCTCGGCACCTTCCATTCCATCGGCGTGAAGGTGCTACGCAGGCATGCCGAACTCGTCGGGCTGAAATCCAGCTTCACGATCCTCGATACCGACGACCAGATCCGCCTGATGAAACAGGTGATCGCGGCGGCGAACATGGACGAGAAGCGCTGGCCCGCCCGCGTTCTCGCCGGGCTCATCGATGGCTGGAAGAACCGCGCCGTCACGCCTGAAAAGGTGCCGGCGGCCGAGGCATCCGCATTCGACGGCAGGGGGGCGGAGCTCTACGCCGCCTATCAGCGCCGCCTGGTCGAACTGAACGCCGCCGATTTCGGTGACCTGCTGCTGCATTGCCTGACGATCTTTCAAGCCCATGCGGATGTGCTGGAACTCTGGCAGAGGCGGTTCCGGTATATCCTCGTCGACGAATACCAGGACACCAATGTCGCCCAGTATCTGTGGCTGCGGCTGCTGGCGCAGGGGCATCGCAACATCTGCTGCGTGGGAGATGACGACCAGTCGATCTATGGCTGGCGCGGGGCAGAGGTGGGCAACATCCTGCGGTTCGAGCGTGACTTCCCCGGCGCACAGGTGATCCGGCTCGAACAGAACTACCGCTCGACCCCGCATATCCTCGCCGCTGCCTCGGCCGTGATCGCGGCCAATCGCGGGCGGCTGGGCAAGACGCTCTGGACCGAGGCGCAGGAGGGCGAGAAGGTCCGCCTGATCGGCCATTGGGACGGCGAGGAAGAGGCGCGCTGGATCGGCGAGGAAATCGAATCGATGCAGGGCGGCACCCGCGGGATGCGCCCCTTCGACCTTGACGAGATCGCCATTCTCGTGCGGGCAAGCCACCAGATGCGCGCATTCGAGGATCGTTTCCTGACCACCGGTCTGCCCTATCGCGTGATCGGCGGCCCGCGTTTCTACGAGCGGCTCGAGATCCGCGATGCCATGGCCTATTTCCGCATCGTCATGAGCCCGGCGGACGACCTTGCTTTCGAGCGGATCGTGAACACCCCGAAACGCGGGCTGGGCGACAAGGCCCAGCAGATGATCCGCGGCATTGCCCGCGAATACAACGTGCCGCTGCTCGAAGGTGCGCGCATCGCGGTCGAACAGGGCATGATCAAGGGCAAGGGCGGCACCGCGCTCGGGCGGCTCGCAGCCGATATTGTCCGCTGGGGGCGCATGGCCGGGGAGGGGGAGCCCGGGCATATGGAGCTTGCCGGCATCATCCTTGACGAATCCGGCTATACGGAGATGTGGCAGAACGACAGGTCGCCCGATGCGCCGGGGCGGCTCGAGAACCTCAAGGAACTGGTGAACCAGCTTGATGCCTTCGAAAACCTGCAGGGTTTTCTGGAACATGTGAGCCTGGTCATGGACAACGACCAGAACGACGGTGCCGCGCGGGTCTCGATCATGACGCTGCACGCGGCCAAGGGGCTCGAATTTCCGGCGGTGTTCCTGCCGGGCTGGGAGGACGGGCTGTTTCCAAGCCAGCGCAGCATGGACGAAAGCGGCATTCCCGGGCTCGAGGAAGAGCGCCGCCTCGCCTATGTCGGCATCACCCGGGCGCGGGAGCTTTGCACCATCAGCTTTGCCGGCAATCGCCGCGTGTTCGGGCAGTGGCTGTCGTCCATGCCCTCGCGCTTCATC
>CAYUBT010000152.1:0-6226 GCA_964443055.1 uncultured Rubellimicrobium sp. | reverse complement strand
CGAGCATCTTCTGCTACCCGCGCCGCGAGACCGGGCAGCCGACGATCTGCTCCGAGACCTGCGTGGGCCGCATCCGCTATCTCGGCGTGGTGCTCTACGATGCCGACCGTATCGAGCAAGCCGCCTCGGTCGAGGACCCGAAGGACCTCTATCCGGCGCAGCTCGGGGTGTTCCTCGACCCCTACGACACCGCGGTGCAGGAACAGGCCCGGCGCGACGGCGTGCCTGAGCAGTGGCTCGAGGCGGCGACCCGCTCGCCGGTCTACAAGATGGCTATGGAATGGAAGGTCGCCTTCCCGCTCCATCCCGAATACCGCACGCTGCCGATGGTCTGGTACGTGCCGCCGCTGTCGCCGATCCAGTCGGCCCATGAAGCGGGAAAGATCAGCGCCAGGGACGGCATGCCGGATGTGCGCAGCCTGCGCATCCCGGTACGATATCTGGCGAACCTGCTGACGGCGGGGGTCGAGGAGCCGATCGTCGCCGCGCTTGAACGGATGCTGGCGATGCGCAGCTACATGCGCTCCAGGTCGGTGGACGGGGTGATCAACCTCGGTGCCGCGCAGCGCGTCGGCCTGACCCCGCACCAGATCGACGAGATGTATCAGCTTCTCGCCATCGCCAATTACGAGGACCGTTTCGTCATCCCGACCACCCACCGCGAGCTGGTGGAAGACGCCTACGATCTGCATGGCGGCTGCGGCTTCACCGACGGCAACGGATGTTCAACCGGCTCTTCGGGCTCGACCATCTTCAAGGGCAAGAAGTTCCGCAGCCCGCAGGAATTCATCGCGGGAGACCGGGCATGAGAACCTTCAAGGCATTGTCGCTGCTGCTGAGCTATCCTTCGGCCGACCTGCAACAGGCGATCCCCGCGATCCGTGATGTTCTGGTGGATGACGGGATCATCACCCCGGGGATGCTCGCGCCGTTGCTGGCGCGGATGGAGACGGGCGATATCTACGATCTGCAGGAGGATTACGTCATCCTTTTCGACCGTACGCGCACGCTCAGCCTCAACCTGTTCGAGCATCTGCACGGCGAAAGCCGCGACCGTGGCGGCGCGATGGTCGACCTGCTCGAGATGTATCGGGCAGGCGGGCTTGATCTCGACGGCACCGAACTGCCCGATCACCTGCCGGTCCTGCTCGAATATCTCTCGACTAGACCACTTGACGAGGCGCGCGAGGTGCTGGCCGATGCCGGCCATATCATTGCCGCGCTGCACGAACGCCTCATGCGGCGCGGTACGGATTACGCCGCCGTCCTCGGTGCCCTGACCGCACTGGCCGAGGCCACGGTCGAAAGCGAGGAGACGCAGGCGCTGCTGGAACAGCCCGACGACGACCCCGAGGATCTCGAGGCGCTCGACGAGGTCTGGGAGGAAGCGGCCGTCACCTTCGGTCCCGACCCGAACGCAGGCTGCCCGATCAGCCGCGACATCCTCGCCCGTATGGACCTTCCGCCCGCATCTGCGGCCCGCTGACAGGAGGAAGCGATGCATAATTTCCTTTTCGGAATATACCCCTATATCGCCATCACGGTGATGATCGTGGGCTCGATCATCCGCTACGAACGCGACCCGTTTACCTGGAAGTCGGGGTCGAGCCAGATGCTTCGGACCCGCATGTTCTTCTGGGGTTCGGTGCTGTTTCATGTCGGTGTGTTGTTCATCCTGTTCGGCCATATCGCCGGGCTGCTCGTGCCGATTTCGGTCTGGGAGTTCTTCGGCGTGGGCCACGGCGCAAAACAGGTACTCGCCATGGTCTCGGGCGGGCTGGCAGGGTTGATGGCGATCATCGGTGCGGTCATCCTGCTCTGGCGTCGCATGAGCGATCCGCGCATCCGGGCCAATACGACCGTGGCCGATACCGGCATACTGATCCTGCTGACGCTGCAGCTTGCGCTGGGCCTCGCGACCCTGCCGGTCTCGGCCCAGCATCTCGACGGCTCCGAGATGATGCTCTTCATCGGCTGGGCCCAGGCGGTTGTCTATTTCGGGGCTGATCCGGCCAGCTATCTGATCGGGGCAAGCTGGATCGTGAAGACGCATGTGCTGCTCGGCCTGACGATCTTCCTGCTGTTCCCGTTCACCCGGCTGGTCCATCTGATCTCCGCGCCCGTGCGGTTCCTGTGGCGGCCGGGCTGGCAGATCGTGCGCACCCGGCGGGGTGCGCGGCCCAGCCCGCGCGGGCTGAGCCCGCTGCCGGCGGACCAGGCCGCCCGCGATGCAGCCGACGCCGCTCGCGCCCGTCGCGATACCGCCATCCAGCATCCTGCGGAGTAGTCCCATGGCTCTGAAACCGCTGTTGCCGCCCGTGGTCGTGAACGGAGTCACGATCCCTGCCGAGAGGATCGCCGACGAGGCCCAGAATCACCCCGCTCCCAGGGGCAAGCCGGGCCTTGCCTGGCGCGCGGCTGCCCGCGCGCTGGCCCTGCGCGAACTGATGCTGCAGGAGGCGCGGGCGCGCGGGCTCGCACCCGATCCGATCGAACTCGCCCCCGGCAAATGGGAGACCGACGAGGAGGCGCTGATCCGGCAGCTTCTCGAGAACGAGATCGCCCCCGATCCGGTGGATGAATCGGCGCTCCGCGCGATCTACGATGCCCATCCCGAACGCTTCCGCAGCCCCGCACTCTATCAGCCCGCGCATATCCTCATTGCTGCGCCGCCGGACGGCCCCGTCCGGGAAGAGGCGCGTGAGCGGGCGGGGATTGTGCTGAAACGAGTGCTCAAGACGCCGCGCCTTTTCGGCGAGACGGCCCGCGAGATGAGCGATTGCGATTCGCGCGCCAATGAGGGCATGCTCGGCCAGGTCGGCCCCGGCGACACGGTGCCGGAATTCGAGGCCGCGCTGAAGCTGCTGGAGGAGGGACAGATCGCATCCGAACTGGTCGAAAGCCGCTACGGTTTTCACATCATCCGCCTCGATGCACGGGCGGAAGGCCGTGTCCTCCCGTTCGAGGCCGTGTTGCCGCATCTGCGCGAGGCGCAGGAGAAAGCGGCCTGGGTCGCCGCCAGCCGTGTCTTCGTCGAACGGCTGACCGCAGCGGCCGACATGAGCGGCGTGACCTTCGCCGCTGTCGCGGCATGATCCGGCTCGCGCATGCTACATCCGGAGGCAGGGGTCGGACCGATCTCCTGCTTGCGGGCCTCGTCCGGCGGCTGGGGGCCGGAGGCGGCGTCGTTGTCGGCACGGTACAGGAAAACACCCCTCGTCCCGACCGTCGCTGCGACATGGACCTGCGCCTTCTGCCGGATGGCCCGTCCTTCCGTATCAGCCAGGATCGCGGCCCCGGCGCGCGTGGCTGCCGCCTCGACGGCGAGGCACTCGAGAGTGCGGCGGAATGGCTGCTGCGCCGTCTCGACGGAGCGGCGCTTGTCGTCATCAACAAGTTCGGCCGGCAGGAGGCCGAGGGTCGTGGCCTCTCCCCCGTGATCGCCGAGGCAGTCACGCGAGGCCTGCCGGTTCTTGTCGGCGTGAACGCGCTGAACCTTGAGGCGTGGCAGGCCTTCGCTGACGGGTTGTCGCAGGAGTTGCCGCCGGAGGAGGAGGCGCTCGTTGCCTGGTGCCGCGCGAACCTGCTGTCGCAGGCCGCCTGACTGCAGCTGCGGGGGGCCGTCTGCCCCCGGATCCTCGAGGATATTCACGGACAGATGAAGGGTGCTATCCCGCTCCGCGCGGCATCGGGTTCGCCCCCGTCTTGTAAGGGGACCAGTCCGTGATGTCCGGGTAATGCTGTCGCCGCCAGGCGCGCACGCGCGGGTTCATCCGCCGCCGCCAGGCGGGCGGGATCATCGCCAGTGCGGTCATCGGCGGATAGCCCGTCGGAAGCTGGGGCGTCCTTGTCGCGTCATGGGCCTGCAGGAGCGGATAGCGCCGCATCGGGTTGATATGGTGGTCGGCATGGCGCTGCAGGTTGATCAGCAGCAGGTTCGAGACCCGATGCGTGGAATCCCAGCTATGCTGCGGCCCGACAGGCTCATAGCGACCGTCGCCGAGGTGGCGGCGGGTGAGGCCGTAATGTTCGACGTAATTCGTCAGCTCGAGTTGCCAGATGGCGACGAAGGCCTGGAAGGCGAACAGCCCGACCCCGAGCCAGCCACCGAGGGCGAAGGCAAGGACAAGCGCCGCAATCTGCAGCGCGGCATAGCGCCAGAATGGGTTGCGCCGGTCCCGGGCCGGGCGTTTCGCACGGGCGAGCATCGCACGTTCGGCCCGCCACGCAGAGCCCGGGCCCTGCCAGAGCACGCGCGGGAAGAAGCGCAGGAAGCCCTCGTTGTAGCGCGCCGTCACCGTGTCGCGCGGGGTGCCGACCCAGGGGTGATGCACCAGCAGATGTTCCGTGCGGAAATGCGAATAGAGCACCATCGCCAGCAGCAGGTCGCCCAGCCAGCGCTCGAACGCGGCGGGCTTGTGCATCAGCTCATGCGCATAGACGATCCCGACCGTGCCGGTGGTCACGCCGATGCCGAACATCACCGCATATTTCTCCCACAGCGGGAAGTCGGCGACATTGGCGAGATACCAGATACCGCCGAAGACGAGCAGAAACTCGATCGGAAACCAGATCCAGGTCAGCAGCCGGAACCAGAACAGATCCTTGTCCGGGGTCTCGGTGTCCGGGTTGCGCAGGTCGCGGCCAAGGATCAGGTCGAAGACCGGCATCATCACCCAGCCCCAGAGGGGAATGAGCAGGATCCACCAGCCGCCCTTCAGAATCGCCATCACGGCGAGCGGCACGAAGGTGATGGTGATCCAGTAGGGCCATGCGGCGGGTGTCTGCGTGCGGCTCATGTGTCCCTCGGGGTCAGGCGCAGCCAGATGCCGTCGCGGCCGCGGATGGTGAGTTGCGCCACCGGCACAGGGAGGCGCTCCGGCACGGTCTCGACGCGATAATGGCGCAGGATCATGGCAAGGGTGAGCACGCCCTCGGTCATGGCGAAGGCCGAACCGGGGCAGACCCGCAGCCCCGCCGAGAACGGAAAGAACGCCCGGCGGGCGCTTTCGCGTCCCTCGTCGGTGTTCCAGCGGCCGGGGTCGAAGCCGTGCGGATTGTCCCAGTGATCTTCATGCCGGTGCAGGTGCCATTGGCTGATGACGACCTGCGAGCCTTTCGGCACGCGGCGCTTGCGGAAGATTTCCTCTTTTGCCGCCTCGCGCAGAAGCATCGGCACCGGCGGATAGAGCCGCATCGTCTCGTTGAAGATCGCGCGGGCGATTTTCAGCCTCGACACGGTCGAGAAGTAGATTTTCCCGGGGTCGATGACCTTGCACGCCTCGGCGGCGGCCTTATCCTGCCAGTCAGGATGCTGACCCATCAGCCAAAGCGCCCAGGCCAGGGCCGAGGCGCTTGTCTCGTGTCCCGCGAGGACGAAGATTCCGATCTGGTCGACCATGTCCTCGGCCGAGAAGACCGTCCCCGTCTCGGGGTCGGGCGTGGTCATGAGCCGTGTCGCCAGATCATCGGGTGCCTTGCCCGCCGCGATCAGTCCCGCATGTTCGTCGACCAGCTGGCGGATCAGGCTGCGGATATGTGCGGCGGTGGTGCGCGTCTTGCGTCCGTGCAGGCGCGGAACCCAGCGCGGCAGCGGCAGGAGCGAGCCTGTATTCACCAGGGGGCGCGAGCGCTGGTGTTCGCGAAAGGCGGTGAAGATCGCACTGGCGGTCTCGTTCTCGGCCGGTATCGAGAAGAGCGTGCGGAAGATCACGTCGAGGGCCAGGTGGCTGGTGTAGGGCTCGACATCGAAGGGTTGGTCATCGGCCACCGGAGCGAACCGGGCCACGGCCGCAACGGCGGCGTCCCACATCGCCGGATAGATTTCGCGGACCCGGCCGCTTTCGAAGGCGGGATCGACGATGCGGCGCTGGCGCTGCCACTCCTCGCCATTGGTGATGAAGATCGAATGACCAAGAAGCGGGGCGAGTCCCTCGAACAGACGCATGGATTTGGGGAAATCCCCGGGCCGCCCTCTCAGGACCAGATCGACGAGATCGGGATCGTTGCACAGGAAGCTGTGGAAGAACGGCGTACGGAATTCAGCCATCTTGGCGCGAAACAGCCGTTCGGGCTGGGCCGAGAGGATATCCTGCCGGAAATAGCGCACCCATTGCAGGAACGAGACGTCCCGTGGCCGCGAGGCAGGGCGTGGCGGTTCGGGGCGGTGGAGCGGGCAGCTCTTCTCCGCCTTGCCGGTCATTTCCGTTGCCTCGACCATTCCGGC
>CAYUBT010000151.1:0-6232 GCA_964443055.1 uncultured Rubellimicrobium sp. | reverse complement strand
GCAATCACCTGCGCTATCTGCATCACCTTTTCCTGATAGACGATGATACCCTGCGTTTCCGACATGATCGGGTCGATGGTCGGGTGGATCGATTCGATGGATCGCCGTCCGTTCTTCACGTCGCAATAGGCGGGGATGTTTTCCATCGGCCCCGGCCGGTAGAGCGCGACCAGCGCGACGATATCCTCGATACAGGTGGGCTTCATGCGCTTGAGCGCATCCATCATCCCCGAGCTTTCCACCTGGAACACGGCCACCGTGCGGGCGCGGCTGTAAAGCTCGTAGGTCTTCGCATCGTCGAGCGGGATCGCGCCGATGTCGTATTCATGGCCCTCGGGCGGCTCGTATAGCGGTGTGCCGTCGGCCGCGACCTTCAGCGTCCTTCCCGCGCGGCGGATCAGTTCAACGGCATTCTCGATGACGGTCAGGGTCTTGAGGCCAAGGAAGTCGAATTTCACCAGCCCCGCCTGTTCCACCCATTTCATGTTGAACTGGGTGGCCGGCATGTCCGAGCGCGGGTCCTGATAGAGCGGAACCAGCGCGTCGAGCGGCCGGTCGGCAATCACGACACCCGCGGCATGGGTCGAGGCATTGCGCAGAAGCCCCTCGATCTGGCGGGCATAGTCGAGGCAGCGCTTCACCACCTCTTCGGCCGCTGCCGCCTCGCGCAGGCGCGGCTCGTCCTTCAGAGCCTTTTCGATGGAAACAGGCTTCACGCCCTCGACGGGGATCATCTTCGACAGGCGGTCGACCTGTCCGTAGGGCATCTGCAGCACCCGGCCCACGTCGCGCACCGCTGCCTTGGACAGGAGCGCGCCGAAGGTGATGATCTGGCCCACCTTCTCGCGGCCGTATTTCTCCTGCACGTAGTGGATCACCTCCTCGCGGCGATCCATGCAGAAGTCGATGTCGAAGTCGGGCATCGAGACCCGTTCGGGGTTGAGGAACCGCTCGAACAGAAGCTGGTAGCGCAACGGGTCGAGGTCGGTGATCGTGAGCGCCCAGGCGACGAGGCTGCCTGCCCCGGACCCGCGCCCCGGGCCGACCGGAATTCCCTGTGCCTTGGCCCATTTGATGAAATCGGCGACGATCAGGAAATAGCCGGGAAAGCCCATCTGCTCGATCACGCCCAGTTCGAAGGCGAGACGGGAGTCGTATTCCTCGCGACTCGCCGCAAGCGGGACGACGGCAAGGCGGCGATCAAGGCCCTCCTGCGCCTGACGGCGCAGTTCCTCGACCTCGTTCTCGGCGAAACGCGGCAGGATCGGGCTGCGTTTCGATACGCGGAATGCGCAGCGCCGGGCGATCTCGACGGTGTTGTCGATGGCTTCGGGCAGGTCGGCAAAGAGCGCGGCCATCTCGGCCTGCGACTTGAAATGATGCTCCGGCGTCAGACGGCGGCGGGGTTCCTGCTGATCGACATAGGCACCTTCGGCGATGCACAGGAGCGCATCATGCGCCTCGTAGAGGTCGGGCGTCGGGAAATGCACGTCATTGGTGGCGACAAGCGGCAGGTCCTGCGCATAGGCCAGTTCGATAAGGCCCTTCTCGCTGTCGCGCTCGGCCGCAGGCAGGCCGGACTCACCGGGGTGGCGCTGGAGTTCGACGTAGAGACGTGTCGGGAAAGCGGCGGCCAGCCGGGCGAGCAACGCCCCGGCCCGCGCGCCCTGCCCCGCACGGATCAGCCGCGCCACCGGCCCGTCAGGTCCGCCGGTGAGGCAGATGACACCCGCGGCATGAGCATCGAGTTCCTCGAGCGTCACCTGCGGCAACGCGCCTTCTGCATCGAGATAGGCGCAGGAGTTGAGCTTCATCAGATTGAGCCAGCCCGCCTCGTTCTGGGCCAGCAGCACCAGAGGCGCGGGCGCAGGCGGGCGCTGACCCGGTTCGGGGGTCTGAAAGGCGACATCCATCTGGCAGCCGATGATCGGCTGGACGCCGGCCTTCATCGCATGTTCGGAAAACTCCAGCGCCGCAAAGAGCGCGTTGGTGTCGGTAAGCGCCACGGCAGGCATGTCTGCCCCGGCGGCAAGACCGGGCAGCGTCCTGACCGGCACGGCCCCTTCAAGCAGCGAATATTCGCTGTGAACGCGCAGATGGACGAAACGCGGCACCATCAGCAGGCGGCCGACCAGCGATGCGCCATGTGGTCCCGGCACAGGCCGACGGATTCCTTGAGGCTGTAGAGTGTATCGAGCGGTCCGCTGGCGCTGCCCCGGTCACAGTGAAGCTGCGCGATCATGGCCCCGTTCTGCAGGACATTGACCCCGGCTTCGAGGCCGCCGCCGCTGCGGTCGGACGAGGTCCAGACTTCATAGCCATAGCCCTGATTCACGAATGTCACGCTCTGCCAGATCGCGCTGCCGACGCCCGGCCATGGCGTATAATCGACGCTGCGGAGGGATTCGGCCAGCACAAGTTCCGGCGCACCGCGGGGGCCGAAGGAATAGGTCAGCGCCTCGCCCTGCTGGCAGAGTTCGAGCACCTTCGTGCCGATCCGGCAGTCAAAGACATGACCGCCGGGCAGGCAGTCGGCCATGGCGGGCAACGGGGCAAGCAGAAATGCGGACAGGGCAAGGGCGCGCATGGCAGCCTCCTCGGGATCTCCACCCGCGCATGATGGGCGCGCAGGAGGAAGGGCGCAAGCGAAGATCAGCCCCGCACCGACGCAAGCGAGGGTCGCGCGCGGGCAAGGCCACGGGTGATGACGGCGGCAAGCAGGGCCTTGATCACGTCGCCGGGCAGGAAGGCGAGATCAGCAACCACAGCGGCAGGCAGCGACAGGCCAGCACGCAGCATCAGCCCCGCGATGCCGAAGAGATGGACCACGACGACCCCGCCCACCAGCGCACCCGCGAGCGCAGGGACAAACTCCATCGGCCGCGCGAATCGATCAGCCACGAGGCCGATCACCCAGGCCCCGGCGACGAAGCCGATCAGATACCCCGCCGAGGGCCGCATGAAAACGGCCAGCCCCGCCCCGCCCTGCGCACCGATGGGCAGGCCGATGGCGATGAGCGCGAGGTAAAGGAGCACCGCCAGCGCCGCCTTGCGCGCGCCAAGCACCGTGCCCGCAAGCATCACGCCCAGGGTCTGCAGGGTGATCGGCACACCGAACCCCAGCGTGAGGGCGGGCATGAGCGCGAGCGCCCCGATCAGGGCGGCGAACAGGGCGATGAGGGCAAGGCTGCGTTCCATGGGGCTTCCTTCGATCTGTCCCGAGCGCTTCTAGGGCCCCGCACGCCGGGCCCGCAAGGCCTCGGCCACTGCTTCGGCATCGTCGATCGCCAGCAGGGCAAGCGGCAGGACCAGCCGGGGCGAGAAGCGGCGCCGACTGCGGGCGCGCCAGCCCTCGCGCAGGAGGGCGGCCTTCTGCGCCAGCACCGGCACAAAGCGGATCGCCATCGCCATCGCCAGCGCGATGCGACTGCGCAGGGCGGCGGGCAGGCCGACCAGCGCAAGCGCGCGCCGGAACAGGCCGAGCATGCCCTCGAGCCGGGTGGTGAGCGTGACGAAACCGGCCAGCGCCACGGCGATCAGCAGTTGCAGCACGATCCGCGCCGCCGCTTCGGGGGTGCTGGCGAACAGATGCCAGAGGCCGATGACACCCGCCACGACCAGAAACACCCGCAGCATCCGCCAGCCCGCGCGCATGATCGCGGGACCGCAGGAGAGGAAGAGCAGGAAAGTCAGCGCTGCGACACCCAGTAACATCCACGGCGAGCGCAGCATCAGCACCAGCGCGGTGAGCAGGATCAGCGCCGCAAACTTCACCCCGGCGGGCAGGCGATGCGCCCATGAGTCGGCGTCAGAGGCCGAGACGAACATCGCGAGCCCTTTCCTCCATGGCCGCACGATAGGCGGGGAGCACCGCACCGGGCGACCCGTCAGCGGCTATGCCACCCGCATCGAGCCAGATCACCCGTTCGTAATGCCCGAGCGCGACCAGGTCATGCGTCACCTGGATCACCCTGTGCGGGAGCTGGTCGAGGATCGCGCGCAGATGCAATGTCGTGGCGAGGTCGAGCGCCGAGAAGGGTTCGTCCAGCAGGATCGTCTGCGGCTCCATCGCCAGAACGGCCATGAGGCAGAGCAGATGCCGCTGCCCCTGCGAGAGCGTCTGGACATGTCGCCCGGCCCAGTCCGCACGTCCGAACCGGGCCAGAGTCGCGGCAACCTGTGCGGCCGCCTCGTCCGGGGCCGCGCCCGCCTCGGTCAGACCGAAGGCAACTTCCTCGTCCACGGTCGGAAAGATGATCTGGTGATCAGGATTCTGAAACAGGATGCCGATCCGGGCGATGGCAGCCGCCCTGTCGCGCGCCGGGTCGATCGCGCCCAGCCGCACCCGCCCGGCATCGGGCGCGGCCAGCCCGGCGATCAGGCGCAGAAGCTGTGTCTTGCCTGCGCCGTTCATGCCGATCACGCCGATTCGACCCTCGCTGAGATCGAGGCTGATGCCAGACAGCACCGCACGCCCCTCGCGCACATACCCCACATCCCGCAGCGTGATCGCATCCATGCAACACCCCCTCTGCCGGGGTATTCCGAAGCAAGGGCGGCTTGTCGAGTCCGACCTGCGGCAATTAGCCCTTGTCAAAGCGGCCCCGGGCGCGTTTGATCAGCAGCAGGGAGAAGGCCGCGCGCTCTACGCCGCATCGACCGCGCAGGTGCCTGAGGAAAACCGAGTAAGGCGGCAGGTCTGCACATGGAAATCTCGTTTCTTCTGAACGGAGAGACGGTGACCGCCGATTGCGCGCCGACAGAGACGCTTCTCGACTTTCTGCGCCTCAGGCGTGGACTCACCGGAACCAAGGAAGGCTGCAACGAAGGCGATTGCGGTGCCTGCACCGTCATGCTGACGGATGAGGACGGCTCGCGTGCCATCAATTCCTGCCTCATGTTCATGGGACAACTGCCCGGCCGCGCGGTCCGCACGGTCGAGGGGGTCACCGGGCCGGACGGCACCATGCACCCCGTGCAGGAAGCGATGGTCACGCATCACGGCTCGCAATGCGGGTTCTGCACGCCGGGGATCGTCGTCTCGCTGGCCGTGAGCCAGTTGGAGGGGCGGCGCGATCATGACGAGGTGCTTGCCGGAAACCTCTGCCGCTGCACGGGTTATGCGCCAATCATCCGCGCCGCCGAGGCGGTCGAGGACGCGCCCGTCCCGGTCTGGGTGAAGGGTGACGGCGACCGCCTGCCTGCCAACAAGGGCCATGCGCCTGCAAGTTCCGATGAACTGGCGGCGCTGCTGCTCGAACATCCCGAGGCGACGCTGATCGCCGGGGCTACGGATGTGGGGCTCTGGGTGACCAAGCAGCTTCGCGACCTGCCCACACCCGTCTTTCTCAACCGCTGCGCGGATTTGCGGGCTGTCACGGTCGCAGACGGCACATTGCGGATCGGCGCGACCGCCACGGTCGAGGAAGTGCGCAAGGCGGTCAGGGACAGTCATCCGTCCTGGGCGGCGATGCTGTCGCGCTATGCCTCGCTCCAGATCCGCAATGCGGCAACAGTCGGCGGAAATGTGGCCAATGGTTCGCCGATCGGGGACAATCCCCCGGTCCTGATCGCGCTGGACGCAGTGCTGCACCTGCGCAGGGGTGATGATCGACGGGCGATCCCCATCGAGTCCTTCTTCATCGAATACGGGAAACAGGACCGCGCAAAGGGTGAATTCGTCGAGGCGATCACCCTGCCCGCGACCGCCCCCGCGCTGCGGGTCTACAAACTGTCGAAAAGGTTCGATCAGGATATTTCCGCAGTGCTCGGCGCGTTCAATATCGTGATCGAGGACGGAAAAGTGCAATCCGCCCGCATCGCCTTCGGCGGCATGGCGGGCGTGCCGAAACGCGCGTCCCATGTCGAGGCGACGCTGGTCGGGAAGGAATGGAGTCTCGCCTCCGTCACGGCGGCGATCCCGGCCTTCGCACAGGATTTCACACCGATGAGCGATATGCGCGCCTCGGCCGCCTATCGGCTGAAGGTCGCGCAGAACATGGCCCTGCGCTATTATCACGACCTCGCAGGAGAGCCCGTGAACCTGCGGGAGGTGTCAGCATGAGCGTTCATCAGCCCCTTCCCCATGATTCAGGCCCGCTCCATGTCACGGGCCGCGCGCGTTATGTCGATGACGTGCCGTTGCCGCCTGATGCCCTGCATCTGTGCTTTGGCCTCAGCCATGTGGCGCGCGGGACAATCACGTCGATGGACCTGTCGGCCGTGCGCGAGG
>CAYUBT010000150.1:0-6246 GCA_964443055.1 uncultured Rubellimicrobium sp. | reverse complement strand
AAACCACGACCGGCGGCAATGCGCTGAAGTTCTACGCCTCCGTCCGCCTCGACATCCGCCGCATCGGCGCGGTGAAGGATCGCGACACGATCGTAGGCAACGCCACCCTGGTGAAAGTGGTGAAGAACAAGGTCGCCCCCCCGTTCCGCGAGGTGGAATTCGACATCATGTATGGCGAGGGCATCTCCAAGACCGGCGAGTTGATCGACCTCGGCGTCAAGGCCGGAGTTGTGGAAAAGTCGGGCTCGTGGTTCTCCTACGGCGACCAGCGCATCGGCCAGGGCCGCGAGAACGCCAAGCAGTTCCTCAAGGACAATCCCGATATCGCCGACGAGATCGAGGCGAAGATCCGCAGCAGTCACGGGCTCGATCTGGCGGGCCATGCGGATGATCTGACCGAGGGTTGAGGGGCCCAGCGTCAGGATTCCGGCTTCACCACGTCTTCTGTCATTACGAGCACCAGCGCAGCAGGCCGGACTCCCCAGCGTCTCTGGCCTGCCGCAACGGCTGCGCTTCCTCGCAATGACGGGATCGGGGGGCCTGCAGGTCTGGCACCCCGGAATATCTGCAGGAAGATGAAAGGTGGGCGGGCGCGCAATATCCTTGCCGCATCGCCTGCCCCGCGCCATGAATGGGCCGGGAGGAACGCTCATGTCATTGCTTGATGAAGCGGCGGCGGTGCGCGGCAACGCCTATGCGCCCTATTCGGATTTTCAGGTCGGCGCGGCGCTCCGCACGACGTCGGGCACCGTCTATACCGGCGTCAATGTCGAGAATGTCGCCTCGCCCGAAGGCACCTGCGCCGAGGCCGGGGCCATCGCCGCCATGGTCGCGGGTGGCGAGCGCGTGATCGCCGAACTCGCCGTGATCGCCGACGGGCCAGTTCCGGTCGCGCCCTGCGGCGGCTGCCGCCAGAAGATCCTCGAATTCGCAGGGCCCGATGTGCGTGTCACCATGGGCAACCTCAGGGGCGAGACAATCGTCATGACGGTGGCCGAACTCCTGCCCGGTGCCTTCGCCGCAGGGTCGATGGGCTGAACGTGGAGCCGGGCGCGCTTCTTCTGCGATTGCGCCGGGGCGAGACGCTCCCGCCCGATGCCCTGCGCGCCTTTGCCCTCGGCCTCGCGACGGGGAACGTGAGCGACGCGCAGGCCGGAGCCTTCGCCATGGGCGTCTGCCTGCGCGACCTCGGCCCCGAGGGCCGCAGCGCGCTGACGCTTGCCATGCGCGATTCGGGCGACAGGATCGACTGGGGCGAAGGCGCGCCGGTCGTGGACAAGCATTCGACCGGCGGCGTGGGCGATTCGGTCTCGCTGGTGCTTGCACCCGCACTTGCCGCCTGCGGGCTGCGGGTGCCGATGGTCTCGGGCCGGGGCCTCGGCCATACCGGCGGCACGCTCGACAAGCTGGAATCGATCCCCGGCCTCGGCACGGACCATGACACGCGGACCCTGCGGCGCATCCTGGACGGGAGCGGACTGTTCATCGCCAGCGCCTCGGCCCGGATCGCGCCCGCCGACCGACGGCTTTACGCGGTGCGCGACGTCACCGGCACGGTCGGAAGCATCGACCTCATCACCGCCTCGATCCTGTCCAAGAAGCTCGCCGCCGGGATCGGGACGCTGGTCCTCGATGTGAAATGCGGCTCGGGTGCCTTCATGAAAACGCCCGAGGAGGCGGAGGCGCTGGCGCGGGTGCTGGTCGATGTCGCGGGCACGGCGGGCTGCCGGGCGGCGGCTCTTGTCACCGATATGGATGCGCCACTCTGCGCGAGTGTCGGCAATGCGCTCGAAGTCGCACCCTGCATGGAGGTTCTCAGGGGCGACCGCGCCGCCGCGCCCCGGCTGCATGATCTTTCCGTCGCCCTGGGCGCACGGCTGCTGGCCCTTCTGGGCGAGGATGAGGCGGCGGCCGCACAGCGGCTGGAGGATGCCATTGCCTCGGGCCGGGCCATGGAGCATTTCGCGCATATGGCCGCGCTCATGGGCGGGCCGCCCGACATGGACAAGGACTGGCGCAGCCATCTCCCCCGGGCACCTGTCACCCGCCCCGTGCCGGCCCCCCGCACAGGCGTCGTCACCGGCTGGGACAGCGAGGCGCTCGGCCTTGTCGTTGTCGGCCTGGGCGGCGGGCGGCGCGTCGAGGGCGCGCGAATCGACCATGCGGTCGGTCTGTCAGACCTGCTGCCGCCGGGCGCGAGCATCGCGGCGGGCGAGGCCGTGGCCCTCGTTCATGCCCGCGACGACGCTGCCGCGGACAGGGCGGCCGCTTCAGTTCTGGCCGCGCTCGCCATCGGCGATGAACCACCCCCGCCCCACCCGCTCATCCTGCAGAGGATCGACCCGTGAGCCGCGCCCTCCTGGTTATCATGGATTCGGTCGGGATCGGCGGCGCGCCGGATGCCGACCGCTTCTTCAACGCGGGCCTGCCCGACACCGGCGCGAATACCGTGGGCCATATCGCCCAGACAGCGGGCCTTGCGACCCCCGTGCTCGATTCGCTGGGGCTGCGCGCGGCGGTGAAGCTGGCCTCCGGCCTCGATCTCGGCGGGCCGGAGCCCTCGGGTGCCTGGGGCGCGGCGACCGAGGTCTCGCCCGGCAAGGACACACCCTCGGGGCATTGGGAACTCGCGGGCGTGCCGGTGCCCCGGGACTGGACCTGTTTCCCGAAGGAAGACCCCTGTTTCCCGCCCGATCTCGTGGCCGAGGTCTGCCGCCTCGCCGGGACCGAAGGCATTCTCGGCAACCGCCATTCCTCGGGCACGCTGATCATCGAGGAAGAGGCCGAGGCCCACCGGCAGACCGGCTGGCCAATCTGCTACACCTCCGCCGACAGCGTGTTCCAGATCGCCGCGCATGAGGAATGGTTCGGGCTCGACCGCCTGCTGGCGCTCTGCGAGGCACTGGCCCCCCGTCTGCACGCTATGCGCGTAGCACGGGTGATCGCGCGGCCCTTCATCGGCTCCGAGGCCACGGGCTACACCCGCACCCCCCATCGGCGCGATTTCGCCATCGCACCGCCCGCGCCCACGATCTGCGACATGGTGCAAGAGGCGGGGGGCAAGGTCCATGCGGTGGGCAAGATCGGCGACATCTTCTCGATGCAGGGGATCGACACGGTGGTGAAAGGGTCCGACCGTGAGCTGATGGCCCATCTTCACCGCCTCACGCGCGAGGCCGAAGACGGCAGCCTGACCTTTGCCAACTTCGTGGAGTTCGACAGCCTCTTCGGCCACCGCCGCGACCCCGAGGGCTACCGCGACCATCTGCAATGGTTCGACGCCGAGATCGGGCGGCTGATCGGGGCATTGCGCCCCGGTGACCTGCTCATCATCACCGCCGACCACGGCAACGACCCGACCTGGCACGGCACGGACCATACCCGCGAACGTGTGCCGGTGCTGGTACACGGGCTGGGGGCGCGCGCGCTCGGGCACCTGGCCTTCACCGATGTCGCGGCAAGCGTGGCCGCGCATCTGGGCGTGCGGAACCCCGGGCCCGGGCGGGCGTTTCAGGGCCTTGCACGTGATTGACGTGAACCGGACGCGAAGCTAGACCCCGCGCACCGGCCGGTGTGGCGGAATGGTAGACGCAGCGGATTCAAAATCCGCCGGGGCAACCCCCCGTAAGAGTTCGAGTCTCTTCACCGGCACCAGGACACCCCTCAAACCTCAGCGCGGGCGGGCGCGCAGGGTGGGCTCCGCCTCGCGCGGGTCTTCGGGCCAGTGGTGGCGGGGATAGCGGCCGCGCATTTCCTTGCGGACCTCGGGATAGGAGCCCGACCAGAAGCCGGGAATATCGGTCGTCACCTGGATGGGCCTCTGCGCGGGCGAGAGCAACGTGACGCGGATCGGCTCACCCCCGGCCAGCGGATGGGTCGTGACCCCCATCATCTCCTGCAGGCGCAGGCTGATCGCCGGGGTCTCGCCCGCATAGTCGATGGGGATGCGGCGACCGAGCGGCGTGGTGAAGACCGGCGGGCAGAGCTGTTCGAGCCGCTGGCGGGCGGCGTGGTCGAACAGGGATTGCAAGGCGGGCAAGGGGTCGAACCGCTGCCATTCGGCAAGACTGCGCATGCCGCCGATCCAGGGTGCGAGCCATGTGTCGAGCGTGGCCAGCAGCGCCTCGTCCGCGAGATCGGGCAGCTCCGGTTCGGTCTTGCGCGCGAGGATGGCACGGCTCTGCAGGCGTTTCGCGGCCCCGTCCAGCCGCAGCCCGTGAGCGGCAATGCCCTGCAGCATGGCGCGGGTCACCGCATCTGAGGGCGGGTCTCGCAAAGGGCGTTCGACAAGCGTGATGGCACCCAGCCTCTCGATCTCGCGCGCGATCACCCGGGTGTCCCGGGCGGACCATTCGACAACTTCCTCCAGATGGATCGCATCGGCGAAGGTCTCGCGGACCTCGCTTTCGGCCAGGGGTGCGGCGAGACGGATCACGGCGTCACGCGCGGCCCCGTCGGTTTCCACCGCAACGATCCATGGCGCGAATGAAAGCGCATCGCCGTCCGGCAGGGCCGCGCCCTGCCCGCCTGCCAGCAGGTAGCGTGGAGCCTCGCCCTTGCGGCGCTGGCCGACACGTTCAGGGAAAGCGAGAGCGGCCATCGCGCCTGCACTCATCTTCGTACCGTCAGGCAGGCCGCGCGCGAGGCGGCGCGCTTCGGTGCGGATACGGGAAAGCGCGGCCCCATCCCCCGGCCGCCGTCCGGCGATCGCGTCGAGCCGCAGGCCGACATCCGTCCCCGCGCCGCGCAAAGGGTCACGTTCCGACAGAAGCGCGGCCAGCGGCGCTGCCTGTGCGCCTGCCAGCGAAAGCATATGCGCAAGGCGCGGATGGGCAGGCATCCCGGCCAGCCGCCGCCCATGGGTAGTGATCCGGCCCGCCCCGTCAAGCGCGCCCAGCCCCACCAGCATGTCGCGGGCAGCGGCAATGGCAGGCACCGGCGGCGGGGTCAGGAACGGCAGGTTCTCCTCGCCCCAGAGCGCCAGATCGAGCGCAAGCGGCGCAAGATCGGCGCGCGTGATTTCGGGCGCGGCGAATGCGGGGCGCATCCCCTCCTCGGCGGCGGCCCATGCCCGCAGGCAGAGCCCCTCGGCCACCCGGCCTGCACGGCCCGCGCGCTGCGCCGCCTCGGCCCGGCTGGCGCGTTCGGTGACGAGCCGCGCCATGCCGCTGCCGGGATCGAAGCGGGCACGGCGCACGAGGCCGGAATCGACGACGACTCGCACATCGGGAATGGTCAGCGAGGTCTCGGCGATATTGGTCGCGAGCACGATGCGCCGCTCAGCCCCTCCGGGGGTGAGCGCCAGTTCCTGTTCACGCGCGGGCAGGGAGCCGTAGAGCGGGCGGATCACATGGCCCCCGGGGAGCTGGGGCAAGAGAAGCCCCGCAAGCCGCCGGATTTCGCCTTCGCCCGGAAGAAAGGCAAGGACGGCACCTTCGGTTTCCGGCAGGGCATCGCGGATCAGCCCCGCCATCACCTGCTCCACCCGCAGCCCGCGGTCGGCCGGGCGCGGCAGGTGGCGGATGGTGACGGGGTAGCTCCGCCCCTCGGAGGTGATGACCGGCGCATCTCCCATCAGCGCGGCCACCGGCCCGGCGTCGAGCGTGGCCGACATCACCAGAATGACCAGATCGGGGCGCAGGGCGGACAGGTCGAGCGTGAGCGCAAGGCCGAGGTCCGCCTGCAGGGAGCGTTCGTGAAACTCGTCGAAGATCACCGCCCCCACGCCGGCAAGTTCCGGGTCCGACTGGATCATCCTCGTGAGGATGCCTTCCGTGACGACCTCCACCTTCGTGGCCGGGGACACGCGCGACTCGCCCCGCATCCGGTAACCGATCGTCTCGCCCGCCTTCTCTCCCAGCATGGACGCCATCCGCCGCGCGGTGGCGCTGGCCGCCAGACGGCGCGGTTCGAGCATGAGGATGCGGCCGGTTGCAATCCCGGCCTCCAGCAGCGCAAGCGGCACGCGCGTCGACTTCCCCGCACCGGGCGGAGCCTGCAGCACCGCCCGTCCCCGCGCGCGCAGGGCGGCGAGAAGATCGGGCAGCACCGCCTCGATGGGAAGGGTGCCGGGCGCAGGCATCTCACCTCCCATGCAAGGCCCCGTTCAGCCGTGGTTCAGCCGGTTCGCCACCACATCGGGCACGACGGACGGATCGGCAAGGGTCGAGATGTCGCCCAGATTGTCCGGGTCGTTCTCGGCGATCTTGCGCAGGATGCGGCGCATGATCTTGCCCGAGCGCGTCT
>CAYUBT010000149.1:3185-6268 GCA_964443055.1 uncultured Rubellimicrobium sp. | reverse complement strand
CCCGGTCCGGCTGTTCGTGCCATGGCAGGGCCGCGACGTCGGTCCGTTTCAACAGGGTCACGGCGGGCATCTCGCGCTTGTAGACCAGTCGCTTGAGGACACCCGGCGCGAGATAGGCGAGCCGCAGCTGGCGGCTGACATGGCGTTCGGCCAGCCCCACGGCTTTTGCCAGATCGGTGACCGTATTGAACTCGCCAGCTTCCATGCGCCGCCGCCAGCCCCACGCCCGACCAATGGCGCGCAGGATATGCGGATCCTGTGTCCGGTCTTCGCTGGGCAGACAGGTCGCGGGCGGCATGATCTTCGGCCGCCCGTTCTGCTTGCGAACCTTGAGCGGCACGAAGATCTGGATGGACTCGTCGGGTTTCATCATTCCGCCGCCACCTTCTTTCGTGGCGCCATCATGTCGCGCATGACGCCCGAGACGCCGTCGGTCCGGACATCGATCACCAGCCCCTCGGACGTCACGGTGACCCGGCGCACCAGCAACTGCACGATCCGGGTCTGCTCCGCACCTTGCACGGAAACATGAGCACGGACCGCGACATTCCACCGCACCATTTGCGACAGGTCCGGAGACGGAGGTGACGGGGGGTTCTCCGTCTCCGGCATGCTGCCGGAGACAGCCGATCAACCCGGAGCCGGGCGGCAATCCTACCGACCGGGGGGCCGGGCGAGCGGCCCGGACCACCGGATGTCGCATTCCTCCGGGTCCGCTTCGCTATCGTGACTGTCGATTGTCTCATCCCGGCATTCCATGGCGACAACTCTCCGTGCTCAGCCATGCGAGACGAGACTCCTGCCGAGGTAACGACATGGGCAATATCGCTTCCGGAACCAGCGGGTCCATCTCGACCGCGGGCTGGTGCGGGAACTGATTTCGACCATCCCGTCGGGCTGGAGCTACCGCGCCCGCAACCGCGAGCGCGATCTGCCCTTCGGCGGGAAACACTCGATCTTCGTTCCCATGACCGGCGCGCCCTATCTGCGCGACCTCGACGATGTGCGGCGCTGGCCGACGATTGCCGACCTCAACATGTTCCACAAGCTTGCGCATATGTCGCCCGCCCTGCATTCGAGCGCGCATCACATCGTCGAGCCGATGGATCTCAAGGTCAGCCACCGGCACCTGCACATCACCTATTCGTCGATGAAATATTCCGACAAGACCTTCATCGGCATGACGACCTCGGGGAAGAACGCCGAGGACGTGCATCTGCGAGATCCTGTTCGGTGCCGACGTGATGGAGGAAATCCCGATCGTCACCGGCAACTGCAACGGCAATTCGCCGCTCGTCTGGAACGAGACGATGCTTGCGGCCATGCGGTCCTTCGCGAGGCGAAACCAGCCGGTGCTGTGCTCGCCCTTCGTGCTGGGAGGGGCAAACACGCCCGCATCCAGGGCGCCGATGCGGCCGGGGTCGTCGCCGACGCCGGTAAGGGGGGGGACCGGGCAATCCATCACCGAGATCGCGATGGCGTGGTGCTTCCGGTCGACGTCGTATTTCTCGAAGATGTTTCGCAGGCGCTTCAGCCATTCGCCGGGGGCGCATCGCCCGATGTATTTCTCGGCCGCCGTCGCGCCCGCCCTGGCCGATCGGTTCTCGTTCTCCGACTCCCCCGTCCGCGAGGGCTGACACGCGCCATTCCCCGCGCCCGCCTGGCCGGAATCGGGCCGATGATACCAATCTCTCCCGCGCACGCCCGCTTCCGTAGCGGCGCTGCAACATCCGCCGCCATGACATGTCGATGCCGCCCGGGAGGCGTCCAACTCATCGGTCACTTCTGTCAGGTAGCCCGCGATGAAAGCAGACCCGCCTCTCGCAAGCCCTGGCCGTTTCCCGCCCTCTCCCCCGAGGGCGTCATTCCGCATGCGCTTTGCTGCCCTGCGCAACATCTGGCCCTTCCTGGCACTGGTATGGCAGGCCAGCCCGCCCCTGATGCTGTTCTCCATGATCCTGCGCCTGGGCCGGGCCGTCCTGCCCGTGTCGGCGCTGTGGATCGGCAAGCTGATCATCGACGAGGTCGTGAGACTGTCGGGGATGCCGGATCGCCCCGCGGATCTGTGGGGATGGTGGGGCAGCGATGCCATCGGCCTGCTGATCGTCTATGTTCTGGCGGAATTCGCCCTCGCGATCCTGTCCGATGTGCTGGGCCGGGTGATCGGGCTGGTGGACACGCTGCTGTCGGACCGCCTCACCATGTCATCCTCGATCCGGCTGATGGAGCATGCGGCGACCCTCGATCTGGAAGATTTCGAGAATGCCGAATTTCAGGACAGGCTGGAGCGCGCGCGACGGCAGTCCAGTGGCCGCATGACGCTGATGGGCCAGCTCTTCACCCAGATGCAGAACCTCGTCACCGTCGCGACCTTTGCCACCGGTCTCGTGATCTTCAATCCCTGGCTGATCCTGCTGCTGGCCCTGGCGCTGATCCCGGCCTTTGTCGGAGAGGCACATTTCAACGCCCAGACCTACTCCCTGGACTTTGCCCGCACTCCCGAGCGGCGCGAACTGGATTATGTGCGCCAGACCGCAGCCAGCTTCGAATCTGCCAAGGAGGTCAAGATCTTCGGGCTGAGCGGCTTTCTGATCGACCGCTACCGGGAACTGTCCGAAAGCTTCTACGCTGCCAGCCGCAAGATCGCGCAGAAGCGGGCATTCTGGGGCGGGGTGCTGACGGCGCTCGGCACGCTGGGCTATTACGCCGCCTATGCCTGGATCATCGCCAGCACGCTGGCCGGGCAACTGACGCTGGGCGATCTGACCTTTCTGTCGGGGTCGTTCCTGCGGCTGCGCAGCCTGCTCGAAGGCCTGCTCACCTCGTTTTCGTCAACGGCGGCACAGGCGCTGTATCTCGACGATCTGTTCGGTTTCTTCGAGGTGGAGCCCGAGATCGTCTCCCCCGCCGACGCTCTGCCCTTTCCGGTGCCGATCCGCCAGGGCTTCGTCTTCGAGAATGTCGGCTTTCGCTATCCCGGGACCGAGCGCTGGGCGGTGCGGAATCTGAACTTCACCCTGCATGCGGGTGAAACCCTGGCGCTTGTCGGTGAGAACGGCGCGGGCAAGACCACATTGGTGAAG
>CAYUBT010000149.1:0-3175 GCA_964443055.1 uncultured Rubellimicrobium sp. | reverse complement strand
CCGCCCGCAGCAGGACTATCCCGCCGCTACCGTGGCCGACTTTCTCACCGCCGTTCTCAACCACATTGGTGAAGCTGCTTGCCCGGCTCTACGACCCCGACGAAGGCCGTATCAGGCTGGATGGCCAGGACCTGCGGCGCTACGATCTTGACGGATTGCGCCGCGCCATCGGGGTGATCTTTCAGGATTTCATGCGCTACAATCTCACCGCCGCCGACAATATCGCGGTGGGGCGCATCGAGGAACGCGATGACCGCCCCCGCATCGTCGATGCCGCGCGGCGCAGTCTGGCCGATCAGGTGATCGAGGGGCTGCCCAGGCAGTATGAGCAGATGATCGGCAAACGCTTTCGCGACGGCGTCGAACTGTCGGGTGGCGAATGGCAGAAACTGGCCATCGGCCGCGCCTATATGCGGGGAGCCGAGGTGCTGATCCTCGATGAGCCGACAGCCGCACTTGATGCCCGCTCCGAGTTCGAGGTGTTCCAGCGTTTCAAGGAGCTCAGCGCCGGCAAGACCGCCGTCCTGATCTCGCACCGCTTCAGCTCCGTGCGGATGGCGGACCGGATCCTGGTGCTGGCCGACGGCCGTATCGAGGCGTCCGGCAGCCACGAGGAACTGCTCGCCCAATCCGGCCGCTATGCCGAGCTTTTCGAGCTCCAGGCTGCGGGTTATCGCTGAGGAACACGGGCAGGGGCATGGCTCGCCCGCGTGAGAGATCCGTGGCAGCCAGGACGGACCGTTACTGCGCCTGTGCGATCCGTCTTCTTCCGGTCGCATAGAGATAGATCGCAAGACTGCCGATCACGATCACCCCGCCCAGCAGCATCATTGACGAGGGTGCCTCGCCGATCCCCCACCAGACCCAGAGCGGGCCGAATACGGTCTCCAGAAGGACCAGCAGGCTGACATTCGACGCATGAGTGTAACGCGAAGCCAGAGAGAGCGATGCGAAGGCGACAGGCACGATGACGGCTCCGGTCAGGGCGATGGGCCAGACGTTCCCGTCGGTCATCGCGGCGGGGCCCGTGACGGCAAGTCCGGTCAGGCCCGCAAGCGAGACCCCGATGCCCATGACCAGCAGCAGGGGCAACTGCGGGTGATGGCGCAGCATCACGAAGTAAAGTGCCATGGCGGCCGCGACGCAAAGACCTGCCACTGCGCCCTGGGCGGCGTTCAGATCAAGGCCGATGCCCCCGGTCTCTTTTCCGAACACCGCAATGCCGATGCCGGTCAGAACCGCGATGATCGTGATCCATGTGGCGGGACGCGTGGGCTCGCCAAACAGGATGCGGGCGAAGATCGCGGAAAAGATCGGCACGGTCGCGACGGCGAACAGCACGATGGCCACCGGTGCCGCAGCGATGGCAAGGTTGAAAAGCGTCGTGTTGGCATATTGGCACGCAATCACGATCAGTCCTGCGCCAGAGACCACCAATGCGATGTCGCCATGCCGGTTGCGACTGACCAGCGCCCATGCGCAAAGCATGATCGACCCCATCAACAGGCCACGCCAGGCGACCATCTGAAATCCCGCCATGCCCGAAAGCCGCATGAACAGCGTGTCCGGGGTCAGGACCGCCGCTCCGAAGAGCGCCAGCAGAAGGCCGAAGAGGGGATGCGAGCGCATGAACGGACTCCGGATTCGGGGAGGGCGGCGTCGCGCCCGCTGCATATGGATGCGAGGTGAACGGGACCGGGGGTCACATGGCGACCGGACGCCTCATGGCAGCTTGCCGGTCAGAACGTAGCGCAGGATCTGGACGACCTGTTCGGGGTGTTCGGCAACGGCCAACGCGGCCGCATCGACCTCTTTCAGCGCGTGCTGATGCTCGGGGCCGTGCAGCACGATCAGCGACTTGCCCAGTGCAGAGGCAAAGCCCGCATCGAAGGCCGCATTCCATTGCCGGTATTGCTCGCCGAAGCGGACCACCACCACATCTGCCTGCTCGATTCCGCGCCGGGTGCGGATCGCGTTGACCTTGGCACCCTTGTGGTCGTGCCAGAACTTGTCACCCTCGGGTCCGAGGATGGCCACCCCGCAGTCGTCACTCGCATCATGATCGGTGACCGGGCCGGTGAAGCTGACATCGAGATCGCGCGCGCCGTCGATAATCTGGTCGCGCCAATCCGTGTGAATCTCGCCCGAGAGATAGACCTTCAGCGTCATGCTGGCCCCCTTTCCGATCCGGTTGTGTCCATATGACTACGGTGCCGCCGCACCGACATGCAACCGTGCTGCGTCGGCTCGCCTGTCGGCCGGATCATGAACCAGTCCGGTACGCCCAGCACCATCTGCTGACGGGCGAGCGAAAACCCGAAGCGGCGGTAGAACCGGGTGTTGCGCTCCAGATCGGTTTCCAGCCAGGCAGGGGCGGGATCGCTCGTGTCGATCAGGCTGCATCCGGCATCCATCAGTTCCGTGGCGATGCCCTGACGACGATGTCCGGGCCTGACGGCAAGCGGTCCGACATGCCAGTGCGGGATGTCCGGGTCCAGCTTCTCCCACGCCCCGAGCCACCGCCAGACCTGCAAGGCTGTTGCCGGCGACATGCCGGAGAGAATCCCCGCTCCGATCCGCAGGCGTTCGTATGGCCCGGGGCGGCAACGACCTGGCTTGATCAGGCCCAGAACCCCGACCAGCCGCCCCGTATCGGCAATGGAGCCCGTGGAGGCACCCAGCAGACAGCCATGGCGCAGGACATGGCCGAGCAGCACGTCGAAGAAGTGCCGGAGCCTGAGTTCCCGCCGGGCCGCGTCGGTGCCGAAGACCCGTATATGAAGCGGATTGTCCCTCATCGCGCAGGCCAGCAGGGCCGCCGCCTCCCGACGGTTACCGTCATCAAGCGACCTGATCCCGGTCACGGGGCTGACCGGGAGTCTGGCATGGCCTGCGGATCGAGCCGTGCGAACGGGATGGCTGCTGCCCGATTGCCCGATGATTCCGTTGTCCGGACGATATGTGCAGCTCCCGTCAAGAAATCGCCCGCACAGTGGGTGGGCCGCTGGCAGGGAGACCCGTCATAGAGGCCCAAGATAGGTCCGCCCGGGAAAAAGGGAAGTGCGGCTCCGGGGTGCCGGATCCATCGCACCTTTCGTCATTGCGAGCGCAGCGAAGCAACCCAGCGATCCCACGCTTCCGGCCCGCCGCACCGCCTTCGCCTCCCGCAATGACG
>CAYUBT010000148.1:0-6276 GCA_964443055.1 uncultured Rubellimicrobium sp. | reverse complement strand
GGGGTTTGCCGGAACCCTGCGGACCGGATGCCCGTCCTTGACCCTGCCCGGCGTCGTCACATCGCTTCAGGGGGGATATAGGCTTCACTGCAACACGCGTCCGGAGCCCCGGGCGGGCTGCAGGTCGCGCTTGAAAAGGTGCCGGGCTTCTGCAAGCCTTGACCATCGGGCATTGCCGCGGCGCGAGATCGCGGGCGCCCCGGGGAGGGTGACATCATGCGTCTTTCGTCTGCGTTCGCGGCTCTGGTCCTGTCTCTTGTCGCGGGAGCGGCGGCAGCGGATGATTCCTGCCGCTGGGCCAATGATCTCGAATGCGACGAGACTCGCTACGGGGGCGGCGGCTATTGCGCCGCTGGCACCGATTCCACCGATTGCGCGCTGCTTGCCGCCGGAATCGAGGATGACTCCTGCCGCTGGGCCAATGACGGCGAATGCGACGAGCCGCGCTATGGCGCGATCCCCAACTGCCGCGACGGCTCGGACACGACGGACTGCCGGGCGATGCTCGACGCGCAGGAGGCGCTGTTCGACCTCGTGCCCGCCGACATCCTCGCACAGCTTGGCGACGATTCCTGCCGCTGGGCCAACGACGGCGAATGTGACGATGGGCAATTCGGCGGGACAGGCGCCTGCACGGCCGGCACCGACCGGACGGACTGCCGCGCGGCGGCCATCGGCGGCGACGATTCCTGTCGCTGGGCCAATGACGGCCAGTGCGACGAGCCGGGCATCGGCACCGGCGTCTGCGGTTCCTCCACCGACCAGACCGATTGCGCCCCGGTGGCCTTCCTGCGCAACCGCGACAATTCCTGCAACACCGCCTTTGACGGCACCTGCGACGAACCGGACATCGGCACCGGGAGCTGCGCGGTCGAGACCGACACCGCCGACTGCATCGGACGGGGCCGTCCCGCAGGGGCGCGGGACCATTACTTCGGCCGTGACGACCGCATCCTCATCGATGCGACGCAGATGCCCTGGCGCGCCATCGGCCAGTTCGAGGGCGACGGGGGTTTCTGCACCGGCACGCTGATCGGGCGGCGCACGGTCCTGACCGCCGCCCATTGCCTGACGGATGACGGCATCAACGTGACCCTGCCCGACCGTTTCGTCGCCGGGCTGAGCCTCGGGCAGAATCTCGGCATCTCCAATGTCGTTGCGGCCGAAGTCTCGCCCGCTTACGCCACGCGCCCCGCCGGCACCGGGCTGGGCGAGGGCAACGGCGTGGACTGGGCCATCGTCACGCTGGCCAAGCCCCTGGGCGATGTCGCGGGCTGGCTTCCGGTCCATGTGCTCAGCGCGGAGGAGACCCGGCTCACCACGGTTGGCGGGCTGCTGGTCGCACAGGCGGGCTATTCCTGGGATACGGGTGACAACCTCTCGGCCCATATCGGCTGCAGGGTGATCCGGGCCTTCGACGACAACACGATCATGCATGAATGCGACACGACCCACGGAGATTCGGGCTCGCCCTTCCTGCTGTCTCGCGACGACGGCACCTTCGGCGTGATCGCGGTAGACAGCCAGTTTGCCGATCCCGAGGACCGCAACAGCACGTTTCTGTCGGGCAATCTCGCCGTGGATTCACGCGCTTTCGCCAAGGCGGTTGCAGGAGCGCTTCTGAACGAGGAAGAATGACGGGCGCGCGTGACGGGGCACCGATGCCCCGTCAGTGCGGGGTGCAGCCAACGCGACCAGCCGGCTGAACGACAGATCGCTTCGCGCCGCCCGCAATGGCACCTGCTTCCGGCCGACCGCGGCCCTTGCTTGACTTTGCCCATCCCGCCTGTGAGGGCAGGCGGGGTTTCCAAGGAGGGGTTGATGGCTGACAAGCTGCTGCTGCGCGCACTTCGGGGCGAGATCCTGCCCCGGCCTCCGGTCTGGATGATGCGGCAGGCTGGGCGCTATCTGCCAGAATATCGGGCGACGCGGGCGCAGGCGGGGGATTTCCTCTCGCTCTGCTACAATTCCGAACTGGCTGCCGAGGTGACGCTGCAGCCGATCCGCCGCTTCCGTTTCGATGCGGCGATCCTGTTCGCCGACATCCTGCTGGTCCCGCAGGCTCTCGGGGCGAAACTGTGGTTCGCCGAGGGCGAGGGCCCCCGGTTCGAGGTCACGCAGACAGCCGGGGATGTCGCCCGCCTGCGCCCGGCCGATGCGGTGCACGAGACCGTCTCGCCGGTCTATGACACGCTGCGCATTCTGCGGCGCGAATTGCCCGGGGACGTTGCGCTGATCGGTTTTGCGGGCGCGCCGTGGACAGTGGCGACCTACATGATCGCCGGGCGCGGCACTCCCGATCAGGGCCCGGCCCATGCGATGAAGACACAGAACCGCGCGGCCTTCACCGCCCTGATCGACCTTCTGACCGAGGCAACGATTCTCTACCTCTCCGCCCAGATCGAGGCCGGGGCGGAAGTGGTGAAGCTGTTCGATTCCTGGGCCGGGAGCCTCTCGGGCCCCGATTTCGACGACTTCGCCATCGCGCCCGCGCGCAGGATCATTGCCGGACTGAAGGCGCGGCACCCCGACGTGCCCGTCATCGCCTTCCCGCGCGGCGCGGGCGCGCGCTATGCCGGTTTCGCCCGGGCGACCGGGGCGGATTGCGTGGCGCTCGACCAGATGCTCGACGCTGGCTGGGCCGTCCGCAACGTGCAGGTGGATGGATGCGTGCAGGGCAATCTCGACCCCGCGTTGCTGATCACGGGGGGGAAGGCGCTGGTGAATGAAACCCGCCGCATCGCCCGCACCTTCGCGGGCGGGCCGCATGTCTTCAATCTCGGCCACGGGATCACGCCGGACGCCAGCCCCGACAATGTGGCGCTGATGGTCGAGACGTTGCGGGACACTCGGCGGGACACCGGACCCTGATGCTCTGGGTCGCCGCCACGCTTTTGGCTGCGGCGGCGCAGACGGGGCGCAATCTGGCGCAGGCGGGCCTGACGGTGCGGCTGGGCACGCTCGGCGCGACGCAGGTACGCTTTCTCTACGGTCTGCCCTTCGCGCTGGCCTTTCTGGCGCTGGCCGCCTGGATCGCCGGACGCGCGCCGCCCCTGCCGTCATGGTCCGCGCTGCTGCCCCTCGCGCTTGGCGGGGTGGCGCAGATCGGGGCCACGGCGCTGATGCTCGCCACCATGGCACGGCGCGGCTTTGCGGTCTCGACCGCCTGGCTCAAGACCGAGCCGGTGCTGATCGCGCTTGCGGCGCTGATGCTGGGCGAGAGGCTGAACCTGCACGAGGGCGCGGGAATCGTCATCGCCACGGCGGGCGTGATCCTGACGGGACGGGTGGATGCGGCACGCGGGTTCGGCCCGGTCCTGACGGGGCTTGCGGCAGCGGCAGGATTCGGGATTTCGGCCATCGCCTTTCGCGTGGGCATTCTCGCGCTGGAGGAGCCCGACCCGTTCCTTGCCGCCATGACCGGGCTTGCCGTCTCGCTGAGCGTGCAGGTGGTGCTGCTCACGCTCTGGCTGCGGATCTTCCGGCCCGGCTCGATGACCGCGACGCTGGGCGAGTGGCGCAGTTCGGTGGCGGCCGGGTTTCTCGGAGCCTTTGCCTCATCGATGTGGTTCCTCGCCTTCGCGCTGGCCACGGCGGCGGCGGTCCGCACGCTGGGGCTGGTCGATGTGCTCCTTGCCGCAGTGCTCGCCCGGGCGCTCCATGGCGAGAGGGCGCCACGCCGCGCACTCATCGGCATGGCGGTGATCGTGCTGGGCGTGGGGCTGCTGCTTGTCGGTCAGGGAAGCGGTCTCTGAACGGCCAGCGCCGGACCTGCCGGGTGGCCGGCGCTGGCCGTTCAGAGGCAGCTTCCCGCCGGTCAGGCGGCGGAGCCCAGGACGCGTGCGAGGTCGAACAGGCTGCGCCGCTGCTCGACCGGGATCGCGTAGTACGAGCGCAGGAGGTCCAGCGCCTCGCGATCGGCGAGAAGATTGGGCGGAAGCCCGTTCGCGGCCTCGTCCGTCGCCTGTCCTTCCTCGATCCCGTCGAAGAAGAAGCTGACCGGCACGCCGAGCGCGTTGGAAATGTCCCACAGGCGCGAGGCGCTCACGCGGTTCATGCCGGTCTCGTATTTCTGGATCTGCTGGAACTTGATGCCGACCTGTTCGGCGAGCTGCTGCTGCGTCGTCCCCGTCATCCAGCGACGATGCCGGATTCGCTTGCCTACATGAATGTCCACCGGGTGCTTCATGAAATCCCTCCTTCTACCGGACTACTTGCCACAACTGGACGCCGGCAAAGCCGCCGCCTGCCCGGCCCGTACAACCGGACATGGACGCCAGCTTAACACGTATGGGTTGAAAATGTCATCCTGACCTTTTTGGCAGGTTGAACAGAGGCGCACCACCGCCACCGGGGTCACATTCGCGTGCCGCCGGAAAATTCCCCGGACCGGATGGCGGAAACACTTGAAACGCGCAGGCAGGTCGCCGATATTGTGTGCAAATGTCGCAAACGTGCGACCTGATCCATCCGGAGGGAGCCAATGGCTGACTATACGACGATCCGCACTGGCGCCCGCGCGCATGTGCAGGAGATCGACGCGGGCCTTCGAGCCCATATGAACAAGGTCTACGGAACGATGTCCGTGGGCATGCTGATCACGGCGCTCGCCGCCTGGGCGATCTCGGGCCTGGCGATGACGACCGACCCCGCCAGCGCCGCCGCAGCGCTGCCCAATGGTGTGCTGCTGACCAGCTTCGGCACGGCGATCTACGGCTCGCCGCTGCAATGGGTGATCATGTTCGCGCCGCTCATCGTCGTCTTCACCATGAGCGCGATGGTCAACCGCATGTCGGCGGCGACCGCACAGCTGGTATTCTACACGTTCGCGGCACTGATGGGCCTGTCGCTGTCGTCGATCTTTCTGGTCTATACCGGCTTCTCGATCGTGCAGGTGTTCCTGATCACGGCCATCGCCTTTGCCGGCCTGTCGCTCTACGGCTACGTGACCAAGCGCGACCTCTCGGCCATGGGGGCGTTCCTGATCATGGGCGTGATCGGCCTGTTCGTGGCGATCATCGTCAATCTGTTCCTGCAGTCCGAAGCGATGATGTTCGCGATCTCGGTGATCGGCGTGCTGCTCTTCGCGGGGCTCACGGCCTATGACACCCAGGCGATCAAGTCGAACTATGTCGCCCATGCCGCAGAGGGCAACGTCGAATGGCTCGAAAAGTCGGCGATCATGGGGGCGCTGAACCTCTATCTCGACTTCATCAACATGTTCATCTTCCTGCTGCAGCTCTTCGGCGACCGCCGCTAAGCGCGGGAAAAGCACCGGATCGGGGCCGCCTCCGGGCGGCCCTTTCGTTTCGGCAACACATTTTCAACGACACATGAAAAGGCCGCCCGGGGGCGGCCTTTTCGATCCGTCGGATCAGGGTCAGGGCGGCGGCCGGGCATGCGGTCCGCGAGAGTCCCTCGAATCCCGTCGTTGCGAAGAGGCGAAGCCGGTGCGGCAAGCCAGAACGTAGGGAACACTGGGTTGCTTCGCTACGCTCGCCATGACGAGGGAAGTGATGGAGTCGGAGCCCCGGGGTCAGGGCAGGATCACTTGATCTTGCCTTCCTTGTATTCGACATGCTTGCGCACGACCGGGTCGTATTTGCGGACCGTCATCTTCTCGGTCATCGTGCGGGCGTTCTTCTTCGTCACGTAGAAATGCCCGGTCCCGGCGGTCGAGTTCAGGCGGATCTTGATCGTCGTCGGCTTGGCCATCTCTTGCTTCCTTCAACACGGGGCACGGCATCATCCGCCGCAGCCCGGCGGGTCATGTTCATCGGCGGTCTTCTACACCCCGAGCCGGGCGAGTCAACGCCCCGTCGGGGAAATCGCAGGGCATCGAACGCATATTGTGGTCAAGGCCATATCCTCCCCTGAACTGATACGACGACCCCGGACAGAGCGGCAGTGCGGGTATGACGGGCATTCAGGCCCCGGGCTCCGAACCCCCGTCATTGCGAGCGTAGCGAAGCAACCCGGTCCTTCCCACGCTCTGGCTTGCCGCACCGGATTTGCCTCCTCGCAATGACGGAAGGAGCAATGGACCGGAGCCCCTCGGGAAATCGGCGGATGGCCTGTAAGCCGGGTTCTGTTCCCCGGGGTCCGCCCCCGGTTCGACGACCAGTCATCTGGCCCCGCCGGTGCCGGCGGGGTCGTGCTGCCAACCCGGGCCTCTCGGGGTCGGGCGTGCCTGCCGGATGCTCC
The DNA here is from genome assembly GCA_964443055.1 of uncultured Rubellimicrobium sp. Lineage (GTDB taxonomy): Bacteria > Pseudomonadota > Alphaproteobacteria > Rhodobacterales > Rhodobacteraceae > JADYZU01. The sequence goes on along the minus strand of CAYUBT010000148.1, from coordinate 72 downwards.
GGCGCGAGGCCCCTATTTGGCATTGCTCCCGGTGGGGCTGGCCGTGCCGGTCCGGTTGCCCGTCGCGCGGTG
>CAYUBT010000147.1:1772-6345 GCA_964443055.1 uncultured Rubellimicrobium sp. | reverse complement strand
GTTCGGCAGGCCCACGGTCGTCAACAACGTCATCTCGCTCGCATCGGTGCCGATCATCATGGCAAAGGGCGCGGCCTATTACCGTGATTTCGGGCTTGGCCGCTCGCGCGGGACCATTCCGCTGCAGATTGCGGGAAATGTGAAATTCGGCGGCCTCTACGAGGTTGCTTTCGGGCTCACGCTGTCGGAAATCGTCAATGACATCGCCGGCGGCACCTTCTCGGGCCGCCCGATCCGCGCGGTCCAGGTGGGCGGGCCGCTCGGTGCCTATCTGCCATCATGGCAATTCGACACTCCCTTCGGCTACGAGGAATACGACGCCAAGGGCGCACTCATCGGCCATGCGGGAATTGTCGTCTTCGACGACACCGTGGACATGGCCGCGCAGGCGGAATTCGCGATGGAGTTCTGTGCCATCGAATCCTGCGGCAAATGCACGCCCTGCCGGGTGGGCGCGGTGCGCGGGGTCGAGACGATCGCCCGTATCCGCAAGGGTGACGGGACGGCCAAGCCGCTCATCACCGATCTGGCCGAGACCATGCGCGAGGGGTCGCTCTGCGCGCTGGGGGGATTCACGCCCTATCCCGTCATCTCGGCCATGAATCATTTCCCCGAAGATTTCGAGACGCAGGAGGCCGCGCAATGACCATGACCGGCACCCTGACGAGAGGGAGGAAGTAACCCCATGAAGGATTTCATCATTCCCTTCGACAGCCGCTATTCCGGCAACGGCCTCGACGGCCGCGACATGGGCACGCCCGAGGTCCGCTCGGACGAGGTGGTGACGCTCAGCATCGACGGTTTCGCCGTCACCGTGCCTGCGGGCACTTCGGTGATGCGCGCGGCGGCGAAGATCGGGATCGAGATCCCGAAGCTTTGCGCCACCGATACGCTCGACGCCTTCGGCTCCTGCCGCCTGTGCCTGGTCGAGATCGAGGGCAGGCGCGGCACTCCCGCCTCCTGCACCACGCCGGTCACCGAGAACATGATCGTCCATACCGGCAGCGAACGGATCAACCGCATCCGCAAGGGCGTGATCGAGCTTTACGCCTCGGACCACCCCACCATCGGCATCGACGACCCCGCCAATGGCGACAGCAAGCTGCAGGTGATGGCCGCTCGGGTCGGCCTGCGCGAAGTGCGCTATGAGCCGGGCGCGAACCATATTCATGCGCTCAACGCCGACGGCAGCGAGAATCCGCGGCATGACGGGGGTGTTGACCGTTCCAACCCCTATTTCAGCTACGACCCCGAAAAATGCATCCTCTGCTCGCTCTGCATCCGGGCGTGTGATGACATCCAGGGCACTTTTGCCCTGACGATGGAAGGACGCGGCTTCGAAACCCGCATGTCGGCGGGTGGCGCGGATGACAATTACCTGACCTCGGATTGTGTCTCCTGCGGGGCCTGCGTGCAGGTCTGCCCGACCGGCAGCCTTCAGGAAAACGCGGTGATCGAGATCGGCCTGCCCGATCGCGAGATCATCACCACCTGCGCCTATTGCGGCGTCGGCTGCAACTTCAAGGCCGAGATGAAGGGCGACCAGCTTGTCCGCATGGTGCCGTGGAAGAACGGCAAGGCCAACCACGGCCATTCCTGCGTGAAGGGCCGGTTTGCCTGGGGCTACGCCAACCACGGCGACCGCATCCTCAAGCCGATGATCCGCGACAAGATCACCGATCCCTGGAAGGAAGTGTCCTGGGAAGTGGCGATCTCCGAAGCCGCGCGCCGCCTGCGCGGCGTGCAGGAGAAATACGGCCGCACCTCGATCGGCGGCCTCACCTCGTCGCGCTGCACGAATGAGGAAACCTATCTCGTCCAGAAGCTGATCCGCGCGGTCTTCGGCAACAACAATACCGACACCTGCGCCCGTGTCTGCCACTCGCCCACGGGTTACGGGCTGGGCCAGGCCTTCGGCACATCGGCGGGGACGCAGGATTTCGACTCGGCGGAAGACACCGATGTGTTCATCGTCATGGGTGCCAACCCGACCGATGCGCACCCCGTCTTCGGCAGCAAGATCAAGCAGCAGATGCGCCGGGGCGCGAAGATGATCGTCATCGACCCCCGCCGCATCGACCTCGTGCAATCGACGGGAATTAAGGCGGATTACCATCTCGCCCTGCGCCCCGGCACCAATGTCGCCATCGTCAGCGCCCTGGCGCATGTGATCGTGACCGAGGGGCTGATCGACGAGGAATTCATCCGCACCCGCTGCGACTGGGACGAGTTCCAGCATTACGCCGAATTCATCGCCGATCCGCGGCACGCACCCGAAGCCACCGAGGAACTGACCGGCGTTCCGGCTGCGGATGTGCGCGCGGCGGCCCGGCTCTATGCACGCGGTGGCAATGCCTCGATCTATTACGGCCTTGGCGTGACCGAGCATTCGCAGGGCTCGACCACCGTCATGGGGATCGCCAACCTTGCCATGATGACCGGCAATATCGGCAGGCCGGGCGTGGGCGTGAACCCGCTGCGCGGCCAGAACAACGTGCAGGGCTCCTGTGACATGGGCTCCTTCCCGCATGAACTGCCCGGCTATCGCCACATCAGCCAGGACACGACCCGCGAAGTATTCGAGAAGATGTGGGGTGCGGTTCTGGACAAGGAGCCGGGCCTGCGCGTGGGCAACATGCTCGACGCGGCCGTCGCGGGCACGTTCAAGGGCATGTATATCCAGGGCGAGGACATCATGCAGTCCGACCCCGACACCCAGCATGTCGCAGCCGGACTCGAGTCGATGGAATGCGTGGTGATCCAGGACCTGTTCCTGAACAGCACCGCTGATTTCGCGCATGTCTTCCTGCCCGGCTCGACCTTCCTTGAAAAGGACGGAACCTTCACCAACTCCGAACGCCGCATCAACCGCGTGCGCAAGGTGATGGCTCCGAAGGCGGGCTATGCCGACTGGGAGATCACCCAGCTTCTCGCCAACGAGATGGGCGCAGACTGGGAATACACCCACCCGAGCCAGATCATGGACGAGGTCGCGGCCACCACCCCCTCCTTCGCGGGGGTGAGCTTCGACCTGCTCGACGAGATGGGTTCGGTGCAATGGCCCTGCAACGAGGACGCGCCCGAGGGCACGCCCGTCATGCACGTGGACGAATTCGTGCGCGGCAAGGGGCGTTTCCTCATCACGGAATATATCCCGACGGATGAAAAGACCGGGCCGCGCTTCCCGCTGCTGCTCACGACCGGGCGGATTCTCTCGCAATACAACGTGGGCACGCAGACGCAGCGCACGGCGAATACCGTCTGGTACGAGGAGGACGTGCTGGAAATCCACCCGCATGATGCCGAGGTGCGCGGCGTGCGCGAAGGCAATTATGTCCGCCTCGCCTCGCGTATGGGCGAGACGACGCTGCGGGCGCGCATCACCGACCGGGTGTCGCCGGGGGTGGTGTACACGACCTTCCATCACGCGTTCAACAACACCAATGTGGTGACCACCGACTATTCCGACTGGGCGACCAACTGCCCCGAATACAAGGTAACGGCGGTGCAGGTCAGCCCCTCGAACGGACCGACCGAATGGCAGGAGATCCAGACACAGCGCGCCGACATGGCCCGCCGCATCCTCCCGGCGGCCGAATGACGGCCCTGGGCCCTGTCCTGCGCGTGCAGACGCAAGCGGGGCCCGCCTCCTTGCCGGAAGAGGTGGCGGTTGCGCTGGTCTACAACGGCACGACCCAGGCGGTGATGATGGCGACCCCGGCGGATATCGAGGATTTCGCCTTGGGCTTCACCATCTCCGAGGGGATCGCCCCGGCCGCAGAAGCGGGCGAGATCGAGGTCATCGCCCATGATCTCGGAATCGAGGCGCGGCTCTGGCTGCCTGCGGCACGCGAGGCGGCGCTGGTCGCCCGCCGGCGCGCACTGGTGGGCGCGGTGGGCTGCGGGCTCTGCGGGATCGACAGTCTCGAAGCTGCCACCCGTCCCCTGCCCCGCCTGCCCGAAGGCGGGCCGGTGATGTCGCGGACCGAGGTGACGGAGGCGCTCGAGGCGCTGGCCAGGCATCAGCCGCTCCATGACGCCACCCGCGCGGTCCATGCCGCCGGGCTCTGGCGTGACGGGGACATCCTGTTCGCGCGCGAGGACGTGGGCCGCCACAATGCGCTCGACAAGCTGATCGGTGCGGCCTCGCGCGAAGGCATCGACATGGGCGACTGCGCCGTGATTGTCACCTCGCGCCTTTCGGTCGAGATGATCCAGAAGACGGTCGTGGCCGGGGCGCGGATTCTCGCCTCGGTCTCGCGCCCCACCGCCCATGCCCTGCGCCTTGCGGAAGGGGCCGGTCTCACCCTGGTCTCCACTGCCGGAGGCACCACTCTAGCCTATTGCCACGAGGGCCGCCTGACATGACCGACGAAAAGATGATCCACATGGCGAACCAGATCGCCGCTTTCTTCGACACCCAGTCCGGGAATGCTCCCGACGCCGTAGCCGACCATCTGCTGAAGTTCTGGGAAGCCCGGATGAAGGAACAGCTCTTTGCCTATGTGGACAAGGGCGGCGAGGGGCTGAAGGATAGTGTGATCGCCGCCGTGGCCCAGATCCGGCAGGCGGC
>CAYUBT010000147.1:0-1672 GCA_964443055.1 uncultured Rubellimicrobium sp. | reverse complement strand
CGCCTCCTGGCGGGTGACGACGAGCCCTCCCCCTTGTCCCCGCCCCCGTCGCGGCGCTAACAGCCATCCATGGCCAAGCTCCATTTCCACTATTCGACGATGAACGCGGGGAAATCGACTGTCCTCCTGCAGGCATCGCACAACTATATCGAACGAGGGATGCAGACCTATCTGCTGACCGCACGCGTCGACGACCGGGCGGGACCAGGCAGGATCGAAAGCCGCATCGGGATCGGCGCGCCGGCCGACGCCTGGGGGCCCGGGGACGATCTCTTCGCCATGATTGCGGCGCGGCTCGAACGCGGCCCCTGCGCCTGCGTCTTCACCGACGAGGCGCAGTTCCTCTCGTCGGAACAGGTCTGGCAGCTTGCCCGCGTGGTTGATGACCTCGGCGTGCCGGTCATGTGCTTCGGGCTGCGGGTCGATTTCCGGGGCGAGCTGTTCCCCGGCTCGGCCGCGCTGCTGGCGCTCGCGGACGAGATGCGCGAGGTGCGCACGATCTGCCATTGCGGCCGCAAGGCAACGATGGTCGTGCGCCGCGACGGATCGGGCCGCGCCCTGCTGGAAGGCGCGCAGGTGGTGATCGGCGGCAACGAGACCTACGAAAGCCTCTGCCGCCGCCACTGGCGCGAGGCGGTGGGGCGCTGAAAAGCCCGACCGCGCACCCGCCCCTGTCGGCGTTTACATCAGGCTCCGGGCATAGGTCTCGAGCTGTATTGCCACGGTTCCCCAGCCGTCGTGGAATCCCATGGCCTCATGCTGCTTGCGGCTGTCGGCCGTGCGGTGACGGGCGATGGCGGTGTAGGAGGTTCCGCCGCCCGGCGCATCGGCAAGCAGCAGGATCGCCGTCATGAACGGATCGGGCGCGGGTTTCCAGTCTTCGGAAAAAGCGTCGGTGAAAACCAGCTTCTCTTCCGGGATGATCTCCAGATAGACGCCGTGGTTGTCCATCATATTCCCCTCGACCTCGAAACGGGTGTTGAACCGCCCGCCGATGCGCAGGTCGATCTCGACCTGCGTCACCTTGTGGGGGGCCGGGACGAAGAAATGCCTGACATGTTCGGGCTGCGTCCAGCATTCCCAGATGAGCCGCCTCGGTGCGGCCAGCGTCCGGGTGAAGCTCAGGTCGGTGTCCGGGTCCAGTTGGGGGGTCATGTCTCGCGCTCCTTCATCAATGTCATGACATAATCATCCAGCCGGTCGAGCCGCGCCTCCCAGATCGCCCGCTGCTCGTCGAGCCAGGTACGAACGGGTACCAGCGCTTCGGGCACCATGGCGCAGGTGCGCACCCGTCCGTCCTTCGACGTGGCAATCAGCCCTGCCTCCTCCAGAATCGAGATGTGCCGCATCACGGTCGGCAGGCGCAGCCCGGTCGGCCCGGCCAGTTCCGAGACCGAGGCAGGCCCTTCGGCCAGCCGCGTCAGGATCGCGCGCCGGGTCGGATCCGCCAGCGCCTGAAACAGCAGGGAGAGGTCAGGATCATACTTAGCCATTCCTCTAACTATATTGCCGGACAGCCGCTGGCAAGAAAATTCGTGTCACAACACAGCAACGGATAACCACAGGCATACTGGTCCTGCGTCAGACGGCTGAAAGAAAACAATGAAGCGGGAGAAGACTGGTGCCGCTGGAGGGACTTGAACCCCCGACCCCATCATTACGAATGATGTGC
>CAYUBT010000146.1:0-6367 GCA_964443055.1 uncultured Rubellimicrobium sp. | reverse complement strand
ATGAAGACCTGCGTCTTGTGTTTGAGCCGCCGGAAGGCCGAGGAATGGATGATCCGGTCGCGGTCGCGCTGCCAGGGCGACCGGAAGGCGGATTCCTCCTCGGGGTGGAGGCGACCACGGCTTTCGTCGGTCCGGCAGGCAAAGGGGGCTGAAGCGGTCATTCGGGCATGTCCCGTGCATGGGCTGTCCCTCGATAGCGCGCCCGGACCGGAGAATACAGGATCCCGCGTGCCGCACCGTCATTGCGAGGAGGCGAAGCCGACGCGGCAAGCCAGAACACGGGGCATCCGGGCTGCTGCGCTGCCGCTCGCGATGACGGGATGGCGGTACGCGGGACGGGTTTGCGAAAGGTCGCGCACTTTGTTGCCTCGCCACGGCCCGGGGCCTATATTGCCGCCGAAGGAGACCGAGCATGACGACGAGTCCCACAGTCACCCCCCGCGCCTTTGATCGCCTGGCCGAGATCGGTGCCGCCTCGCAGGGCAAGGCCCTGCGCGTCGTGGTCGAGGGCGGCGGTTGTTCGGGGTTCCAGTATCGCATCATGCTGGACGAGGCGCAGCCCGATGACATCATCCTGTCCGAGAAGGGCGAGACAGTCGTGGTCGATCCGATCTCGCTGCCGTTCCTGGCCGATGCCACGATCACCTTCAGCGAGGAACTGATCGGCGCGCGTTTCACCGTCGAGAACCCCGCCGCCACCGCCTCCTGCGGCTGCGGCACCTCTTTCGCATTCTAGGTCGCCGGTGCGGATCGCGAGTTTCAACATCAACGGAATCCGCGCGCGTGCGCAGCTTCTGCTCGACTGGCTGGGCGAGGCACGGCCCGATATCGTCGTCCTGCAGGAGATCAAGGCCACCGACGAGAATTTCCCGCGCGAGCCCTTCGAGGATCTCGGCTACACAGTCGAGACCCACGGCCAGAAGAGCTTCAACGGCGTGGCGATCCTGTCGCGCCTGCCGCTCGAGGATGTCTCGCGCGGGCTGCCGGGCGACGGGGATGACGAACAGGCCCGCTGGATCGAGGCCACCGTCATGGGCGAGCGGCGCGCCCTGCGCATCTGCGGGCTCTATCTGCCGAACGGCAATCCGGTTCCGGGGCCGAAATACGACTACAAGCTCGCGTGGATGGAACGGCTGCGGGCGCGGGCGGCGGAATTGCGCGAAACCGAGGAGCCGGTCCTGATGGGCGGTGACTGGAACGTCATTCCCCAGGACGAGGACGCCGCAAGGCCAGAGGCCTGGGCCGGTGACGCGCTCGCCCTGCCGCAATCGCGCGCGGCCTTTCGCCGCATCCTGCATGCGGGCTGGCACGACGCATTGCGGCTCGTGGACCAGCGGGCCGGGCTTTATTCCTACTGGGATTTCCAGCGCGCCGCCTGGGACCGCAACGACGGGATCAGGATCGACCACTGGCTCCTGTCCCCACAGGCGGCCGACCTGCTGAACGACGCGGGGATCGAGCGCGACCTGCGCGCACGTGAGAAGCCGTCGGACCATGTGCCCGTCTGGGTCGAGATGGACGCGTGATGCCCTGAACCCTTGCCGTGGCAAGGGGGCGAAGGCTGACGACGCAGGTCGGAACGGTGGGAGGACTGGGTTGCTTCGCTGCGCTCGCAATGACGGGATCGGGGCCCGGTCACGCCCGTGGGGAAACCGGAAATTCCCGCGTCACGTCATGCCCGTAAAGCCATGACAGCCGCCCGAGAAACGCCCCCGGCGTGAACCGCGCAATTGCCGACAGGCCCAGATGCGCCACGATTCGCGCCGGGCCGGTCAGGTGATAGTTGCGCGCATTGGCATCGGCCGTGGCCAGCGCGCGGCGCACCCGCGCCTCGCGGACCTCCTGATAACGGGCGAGCGGTGCCGATGCCTCCGCGGTGGCGAGCGCGGCGAGCACCCAGCCATCCTCAAGCGCCAGATTCGCGCCCTGCCCGAGAAAGGGCAAGGTCGGATGCGCGGCGTCACCGACAAGCGCCAGCGCCTCGCCATGCCAGCGCCGGGCGATCCCGTGGCGAAACAGGCCCCAGAGCCGGACCTCTTCGACACGCGCCAGATACCCCCGCAATTCCTCCGCACAATCAGCGAAGGCGGCGCGCAGGTTTGCTGGATCGTCAGTGTGATGCCAGCCTTCCTCGGCCCAGGTTTCCGTCTCGCGCACGGCCACGATATTCACCCGCCCCCCCCGCAACGGATAGGTCACGACATGGCGACCCGGAGCCATCCAGATCCGCGCGACGGGCGGATGGTCGCCCGACACCAGCGCCCGCCAGGCGGTCTGGCCGGTGAAGAACGGGCGGCTGTCGGGATCGAGCGCGGCGCGGGCCACCGAATGAATGCCATCAGCCCCGACGACAAGCCGCACGCGCATCTGCCTGCCATCGGCAAGGGCGACCTCGCCTGCAGGCGTCACGCTTTCGACCCTCGTTCCGGTGGCGATCCTTGCTCCTGCGGCCTCGGCTCCCTCGCGCAACAGGTCAAGCAGATCGGCACGGTGAAAGAAACGGTAGGGCTCACCCTTTCGCCCGGACAGATCGAACCGGCCGATCACCCGGCCCGAGAGCGCATCGCGCGGCTCGACGGCCCTCGCACGGATGCTGCGCGCATCGGCCTCGGGGCCGAGGCCGAGCCCGGCCAGGACCGCGCCGCCATTGGGAGAAATCTGCAGGCCTGCGCCGATCTCGGCGATCACGGGAGCTTGCTCATATGCGGTGACGGACATGCCTGCGCGCGCCAGAGCGGCGGCCGACGCCATCCCGGCAATCCCGCCGCCGATCACCAGCGCCCCGGTCTCCGCGCCCATCTCAATCGTCGCGATGGACCTTCTCGCGGCGTTCATGGCGCTCCTGCGCCTCGAGCGTCATCGTCGCGATCGGGCGGGCATCAAGGCGCTTGAGGCTGATCGGCTCGCCCGTGATCTCGCAGTAACCGTATTCGCCGGTCTCGATTCGCCGTAGCGCCGCGTCGATCTTGGTCACGAGCTTGCGCTGGCGGTCGCGGGTACGAAGCTCCAGCGCGCGGTCGGTCTCTTCCGAGGCGCGATCGGCGATATCGGGAATGTTGCGGGTCGAATCCTTCATCCCTTCGATTGTGCCGTGACTGTCACGCAGCAGGTCGGCTTTCCACGCGACGAGCTTGCGGCGGAAATATTCGATCTGGCGCTCGTTCATGAAGGGTTCGCCCTCGGCGGGACGATAATCATCGGGAAGGAACGTCTCGGCCTTCATCGCTGCTCCATCCGGACGGGTCCCGGGCGACACCCGCAGTTCCACAGGCATACCCTGACCCCCTGCTTGTCTGCGGGCGCTTTATCCGCTCTGCGGAGGAGTGTCACCCCCCTGTCGCCTCCGGGGCCGGGTCGGGGTAACCCCATATCCTGTATTTCCGCACAGGCGCGCCACAAGACGACTGTGGCCCCCGTGCCGCGCCCGGCCTCCTGCGCGCGGGGCCGATGCGGCTGCCATTGGCCTTGCCCCCGCGCCGCGCAAGAATAACCACGCCTTCCGCTGCCACGGAAGGAGGCTGCGCCTCCGGGGCGCTGGCGCGTGGCGGGCAAGGAGAATGACAAAAACGGAAATGGCAGACAGCAGATGGCTGCGGCGCGTCGGCCTGGTGGCCTTCGCCGCTCTGGCCGGCTGTACACCCGACGCGGACGAGCACACCGTCACCCGGGCGCTGCACGGCACGGACGAGATGCCGGCGATGCGCGTTTTTACCGACCTGCCGGTCACGCCGCCGACACGGACCAACGCTGCAATCGCGCAGGATTTTCTCGACCTCGCCTTTCGCACCGAATCGGGTGGCGAGATCGCCGCCTTCACCCGGTTCGAGGGGCCGGTGAGCCTGCGCATCGCCGGCGAGGCACCCGGGACGCTGGTGTCCGATCTGCGCGCATTGCTCGCCCGGCTCCATGACGAGGTGGAGATCGACATCTTCCTCACCGGCGCGTCCGAGGCGGCGATCACGGTCGAGGCGGTGCCGCGCGCCGGGATCGCCCACGCCGCCCCGCGCGCCACCTGTTTCGCCGTGCCGCGCGTGCGCGACTGGGAGGATTTCCTTGCCCGGGCAGGCAGTCCGGTCGTGGACTGGACCACGCTTGCCCGCCGTGACCGGGCCGCGATCTTCGTGCCGATGGATGCGGCGCCACAGGAAATCCGCGACTGCCTGCACGAGGAACTCGCCCAGGCGCTCGGCCCCCCGAACGACCTCTGGCGTCTGCCCGATTCGGTCTTCAACGACGATAACGCCCATTCGGTCCTGACCGGATTCGACATGCTGGTGCTGCGCATCTTCCATTCGCACGACCTGCGGTCGGGAATGACCCGGGACGAGGTTGCCGCCGCGCTGCCCGCGCTGCTCGCCCGCCTCAATCCGGCGGGCGAACTGGAGGGGGGGCCAGTGGCTGAGACGCCCAAACACTGGATTCAGGCTATCGAGACGGCGCTTGCGACGGAGGAACTACCGGCCGCCCGCCGCCGTGCGGCCGCGCAGGCGGTGGGAATCGCCCGGGCGGAGGGATGGGACGGCGTGCGGCTGGGACATGCGCTGCATGTCGAGGCCCATCTGACAGCCGGAATCGCCCCGGACCGCGCGCAGGCGCTCGAAGAGGAGGCGATGGACATCTTCCGCACCCGGCCCGAAACCGCGCCCCATCGCGCACAGGCGGCGCTTCAGCTTGCGGGATTCGCGCTGCGAGCGGGCGATGCGGCAAAGGTGCTCGCGCTGGTGGACGAGGCCGCACCCCTGGCCGAGGCCCATGGCGACGCCCTGCGTCTGTCGCAACTGCTGATGTTCCGCGCCGAGGCGCTGGAACTGCAGGGTCGCCCGGCCGAAGCGGCGGGTGCGCGGCTGGACAGCCGCGCCTGGGGACGTTACGGAATCGGCTCCGAGGACGCCATCCTCGCGCGCGAGGCTTCCATCGCCGCGCTCAACCCAGCAAGACGGAGCATCCCGTGATCCTGCCTCTCGCCGGTCTGATCCTTGGTGCCATCGCCGGGGCGCTCGCCGCCCACAGGCGCGGCGGCACGCGGGCTGATATCGCGCAGTGGGCGGCGGTCTGGGGAATCGGACTCGGCGCGGCGGGCGTCTTGCTGACGGTGCTGCTCCTGCGCCTGACGGCCTGAACGCCGGACGAAGGAGACAGGCAGTCTGCCGGCTTGCCGCGCCGCCTTCGGCTCCTCGCAATGGCGCGTGATTTGCGGGATTCCGGCGAACCGAATACCTGTTTGAGGCGCCACATCACTTCAAGGAAGGTGCGAACCTCACCGCAACAGGCGTCCGGAGTCCCGGGTCCGGCCGGAGGGGATTCACAAAGCCGCCGATCTGTGCGAATCTGTCCACACGTGCCCGGCAGAGGCGCGGCAACATGAGGCGGCAGACGATGCGCAGACGCGGCATCCCCCTGGGCACGTTTCTCGTTCTGGGCCTTCTGGTTCTCGGGAGCGGCTATTTCCTCGTCGCGGCCATCGTCGGCCCCTATGGCGTGTTCCGCCAGGCCGAGATCAACGCCGAAGTCGACGAGTTGCGCGCCGAACTCGCCGTGCTCGAGGATGACGTGGCTCGGATGGAGAATCTCACGCGCCGGCTGTCGGACGAATATCTCGACCTCGACCTGCTGGACGAACGTGCGCGCGACATGCTGGGTTATGTGCGCCCCGACGAGATCGTGATCCGGTAGGCAGGTGCCGCCTTTCGTCATTGCGAGCGCAAGCGAAGCAACCCGGTCCTCACGCTGCTGGCTTGCCGCACCGGATGCGGCTCCTCGCAATGACCGGGGCGGGCGCGCAACCTCTCGCCAACCCGGGACACCTCGTGTAGGAATGGTTCGACGTTGAACCATTCCGTCAGGGAGGAAGTCGCAGCGATGGCCAGAAAGCCCGCCGCCAAGCCGAATGTCTCGGCCGAGGAACTCAAGACCCATTACCGCGACATGCTGCTGATCCGCCGGTTCGAGGAAAAGGCCGGCCAGCTTTACGGCATGGGGCTGATCGGCGGCTTCTGTCACCTCTACATCGGCCAGGAGGCTGTCGTCGTCGGGCTCGAGGCGGCGGCGAAAGAGGGCGACAAGCGCATCACCTCCTACCGCGACCATGGCCATATGCTGGCCTCGGGCATGGACCCCAAGGGCGTGATGGCGGAACTGACGGGCCGCGAAGGCGGCTATTCCAAGGGCAAAGGCGGGAGCATGCACATGTTCTCGCGCGAGCGCCATTTCTACGGGGGCCACGGGATCGTCGGTGCACAGGTGCCGCTCGGGGCGGGGCTCGCCTTCGCAGACAGGTATCTCGGCAACGACAACGTGACCTTCACCTATTTCGGCGACGGCGCGGCCAATCAGGGCCAGGTGGCCGAGACCTACAACCTTGCCGAAC
>CAYUBT010000145.1:0-6509 GCA_964443055.1 uncultured Rubellimicrobium sp. | reverse complement strand
AGCCGCCCCTCGGCCACCAGCCCGCCGACCCATCGGGCCTCGATGCGCATATAGGCCTCGTCGACATCGACCTCCATGAAGATCGAGCCCGCGACCTCGCCGCCATGGAGTGCCTGCGCGTCCTTCAGCAGGAAGTCGCGCCCCTGCAATGCGGGGGCCCCCTCGATCCAGGAATGCCGGGCGACCGAGCGGTCGATCAGATGCAGGTGGCAGTCGATCAGGTCCATCATGTCAGATATTCGCCCAGCCGCCGTCGATGATGTGAAGCTGTCCCGTGGTATAGGCCGATTCGTCCGAGGCGAGATAGACGACCAGTGCGGCGATCTCCTCTGGCCTGCCGATCCGGCCGATGGGCTGGCGGGCGATGAAGGCGGCCTTGGCCGCCTCGTAGTCGCCGCTTGCGCGCCAGCGGTCGTGGAGCGAGGGACTGTCCACCGTGCCCGGGCAGATCGCATTGGCGCGGATGCCCTGCCTGATGAAATCGGCGGCGATGCTCTTGGTCAGGCCGATCACCCCCGCCTTGGTCGCGCCGTAGACGAAGCGGTTCGGCACCGCCATCACCGACGACGCCGCCGAGGCCATGTTGATCACCGAGCCGCCGCCCGCAGCGATCATCGCCGGCAGGAAGGCTTTGCACATGCGGAACATGGCCGTCATGTTGATGTCGACCGAGAAATCCCAGTCCTCTTCGCTGCAGTCGAGGATCGTGCCGTTTGCCACGTAACCTACGCAGTTGAAGAGCACGTCGACCGCGCCGATCGCGGCGGCAGCGGCGTTCACGGCCTTCGGATCGCGCACATCGAGGATGCGGGTCGTGATCCCCTCTGCGGCCAGATCGGCCAGGGTTTCCTCGTTGATGTCGGTGGCGATGACCTCGGCCCCTTCGGCCTTCATGGCGAGTGCCGAGGCTCGGCCGATCCCCTGTCCCGCCGCCGTCACCAGAACTTTCTTGCCTGCCAGCCGTCCCATCGCGACACTCCTTTGATCCGCTGGCACCAATGACCTCATAGCGGGGGGAGAGTGCAAGGGGCTGCGTGTTCATCATGGCCGCACCGGCCTTGCGTCCGGCAATGACGAGGCACCCTTCGTTCCCGTTTCTGTTCCCGATCGCGTGAGCAGGGTCTTCGCCACAGTATCGCCACAATTATGCCCGCCAACGGTCACTCTCTGTCAGCAAAATGGAAACAGTCTACGAGAGGGCGGGCAAACCGTCCCCGACAAGAACCGAGGCAGTGATCATGGCGCAAGCCAGACAGGAAAAGCCCGTCGCGCAGGCGGCCGGAGACAGCGGACAGCGACCCGCGCCCCCGGCACCTCCGACGCCCGCGAAACCGGCAATCTCGGATTACGCGAGCATCTGAGGCGGGTGAACATGAACGGTGCCGTCCCTCCCGCGGCAGTCGTCACCTCGCGCCAGAGACCCAACGGTCCCTGGCGCTTTTCATTGTCCGCACCCGGGCGGCGGGAATCCGCCCATGAAAACGACAACAGTTCCGGCAAACGGGCGGGATCGTTACTCTTCGCCGCAAATCGACAGGGATTTCGCATGTTCCGTCCGCTCCTTGCCATCGCCATGCTCACGCTCGTCGCCGCCTGCGCCGGATCCGGCCCCGAAGTCGCGCGCGAGACGCATCCGCCGGGTGCCGCGCTCTATCCGGGCGAAACCCCGCAGATGCGCGTGCTGGTCAACAACTATGCCGCCGCCCACGATATCCCGCCCGCGCTCCTTCACCGCGTGATCCAGCGCGAGAGCGATTACAATGCCGCCGCCCGCAACGGCCCCTATTACGGCCTCATGCAGATCCTGCCCGAGACCGCGCGCACCATGGGCTATGAGGGCCCGGCCGAGGGGCTGCTCGATGCCGGGACCAACCTGGAATATGCGGGTGCCTATCTGCGCGGGGCATGGCTGCTGAGTGGCGGCGACATCGACGGCGCGGTGCGGCGCTACGCCTCGGGCTACTACTACGAGGCCCGCGACCGCTGCATGCTGGTCGCCACCGGCCTGCGCAGCCGCGAGATCGCACGCAACTGCAGCTAGGCGGCGAGCGCCCCGCAAAACCGTCATGCGGGGACCGGGTTGCTTCGCTGTCGCTCGCAATGACGATGGTGGTGGTGTCTGTCAGCCCGATGCCCTTCCGCGACCTCATCGCGAGGCGTCCGTACCGTTTCGGGCAACGATACGCCTGTCATGGCAGCTCGGGCTCGGAACCCTGGGGAAGGTGCGGGGGCTGGAGCGGGTAGCGGGAATCGAACCCGCGCGTTCAGCTTGGGAAGCTGACAGGCTACCATTACATCATACCCGCCGCGGCGTCGTCCTTACTGTCCCTCGCGGCCCGCCGCAAGGGCGAAGGAAACCTGTCACCGGGAGGTGGTCCCCCGTCATTGCGAGGAGCCACAGGCGGCGCGGCAGGCCAGAACGTCGGGACGACTGGTTGCTTCGCTTCCGCTCGCAATGACCGGGGCGGGGTGCCCGCAATCCCGAACGGCGTGATGCAGTCGGGGCCCCGGCTGGCGCGGAAGTGTGATGGATCGGTCCGGGTCGCCGTGCTATCGGGGCTGCGCGATCAGGGGTCGCGTGACGGGAGGGTCTGCATGCCTCAGGTGTTGTCGAGTTCATGGGCGCTGCTGCTCGGCGTCTTCATGCTGATGATCGGCAACGGCCTGCAGGGTCCGCTTCTCGGCCTGCGCGGCGAGGCGGCGGGCTTCTCCACTTTCGATATCTCGATGGTCATGTCGGCCTATTCGGTGGGGTTTCTCTTCGCCTCGCGCGGCGCGCCCTGGCTTCTGCGCCGGGTCGGGCATGTGCGGGTCTTTGCGGCGCTGGCCTCGACGATTTCGGCGATCCTCGTCCTTTACCCGGTCATCACCCAGCCCTGGGCCTGGGTGATCATGCGCGTGGTCATGGGATTCTGCTTCTGCGGTGTCTACATCACCGCCGAAAGCTGGCTCAACGACCTGGCGACCAACGAGAACCGCGGCAAGGCGCTCTCGCTCTACATGATCGCCCAGATGGCCGGGATCGTGCTGGCGCAATATCTGCTCGTGGCGGCGGATGTGGGCGGCTACATCATCTTCATCATCCCCTCGGTGCTGGTTTCGTTCTCCTTCGCGCCGGTGCTCCTGTCGGTCACCCGCCACACGCCGGCCTACGAGCAGACCAAGCCCATGAAACTGTCACGCCTCGTGAAGGCCTCGCCGCTGGCGGCGGTGGGAATGTTCTGCGTGGGCGGCGTCTTTTCCGCCTTCATGGGCATGGCGGCCGTCTACGGCACCCGCGCGGGGCTGAGCGTGCCGCAGATTTCGACCATGATCGCCATCGGCTATGCGGTGGCGCTCTTCGTGCAATATCCGCTGGGCTGGATTTCCGACCTCGTGGACCGCAGGTTGCTGGTCATCATCCTCGCAGGCGCGGGCGCGTCGGGGGCGGCACTGACCGCGCTCATGCCGGGGCAGTTCTGGCTTGCCTGCCTGTCGGCGGCGCTGGTGGGGGGCACGGCCAATCCGCTCTATGCCCTTCTGGTCGCCCATGCCAACGACTATCTCGAGCGCAGCGACATGGCCGCGGCCTCGGGCGGATTCCAGTTCATCTCGGGTGTCGGGGCGATTGCCGGCCCGTTCTTCGCGGGCTGGGCGATGGAGAGTTTCGGCCCCGGCGGATTGTGGATGGTGCTCACCTTCGCGCTCGGCCTGCTGGCGGTCTATGCTGTCTGGCGTCGCAGCGCGGCGGGCGACCGCGAGTTCGTGGGCGAGCGCAGCGTCTATGCGCCGATCAGCGCCGAGGCAACCGCGATCGCCGTCGGTGTAGTGCAGGAGGCCGCCCATGAGGCGGCGCAGGAGGCCGAGGGGCCTGATGAGATGGAAGAGGAGGAGACGATGCCTTCAGACATGCCGTTGAGCGAACAGCTGCTGACCTTCTGGATCGACGAGATCGGTGAGCAGGGCTGGTATCAGGGCGGCGACGAGGTGGACGCGCTCTGCCGCGAACGCTTCGCCGGAACCTGGGAAGAGGCCCGCGACGGAGCCTTCACCGACTGGCTCGAAACCTCGCGCGGGGCGCTGGCCTATCTGATCCTCACCGACCAGTTGCCGCGCAACATGTTCCGCGGGCATGCCGACAGTTTCGCCACCGATGCGCTGGCGCTCGCGGCGGCGAAGGAGGCGGTGGCGAAGGGGCTCGACCTCGAGATCGAGCCGCCCGAACGCCAGTTCTTCTATCTGCCCTTCGAGCATTCCGAGAACCTTGAGGACCAGTCCCGCGCCATCACCCTGATCGACGAAAGACTGCCCGGCGAGGAGAGCCTGCTTCATGCCCGTGCCCATCATGCGGTGATCGAACGCTTTGGCCGCTTCCCCAACCGCAACGCCGCGCTTGGCCGTGCGAATACCTCCGAAGAGGGAGAATGGCTCGCCCATGGGGGCTACATGGCCTATGTGAAAGCAATGCGCGAGGATGAGCCCCTGTTCTGACCAGGGCAATCGGGCGATTGCCCTGCTGTTCTGACGCCGCGCCGCTTGTGTTAACCGGACATCAATCTTTTCGCCGGATGCTGGGCTTTCGCAGTTGCGGGGGGCGCAGATGGACGGGCCGGGCGCTGCCGACGATCTTCGGGCCGACAATCCCGGGATCGAGCGGCAGGTGATTGATGTCATGGAGCAGGGCGTCATCGCCTGGTCGGCAGAGGGGCAGTGCCTGCTTTTCAATACCCGTGTCTATTCCATGCTCGAAATCGGCGAAGGTGTCCTCGACGAGGCGACGACAAGGGCCGAGTTCCGCGCACGCTCGCTCGCGCGGGGGGACATGAGCGAGGAGATCATCGCCCGTATCGAACAGAGGACGGCGGCCGGCCAGCCCTTTGCCTATGACCGCACCCTGCCGTCGGGCCGCATGGTGATGACGGCCGGGCGACCGATGCGCGGCGGTGGCACCGTCATCACGATGACCGACGTGACCGAGGCACGCCGCGCCCAGGCCGACCTCATCCGCGCCAAGGCCAAGGCCGAGGAGGCCGAGCAGGCGACCCGCGAGATTCTGGCCCAGGAACGTGCCCGCCAGGAAGAGGCACGTCTTCTCGCCGAACTCAACGAATGGCTGCAAAGTTGCAAGTCGCTCGATGAACTCTATGAAATCGTCAAGCATTTCATGCCGCTCATGCTGCCGGGCACGAAGGGGGAACTCTATATCTATTCCAACTCGCGCGATGCGCTTGACGGGATGGTGAAATGGAACACGGCGCAACTGCATCCGTCGATCAGTGCGGATTCCTGCTGGGCGCTGCGGCGCGGGCGCGGCTACGAATATCGAAAGGACGGACTCTGCCTGCGTTGCGATCATGTCGAGGCTCATGGTGACGGTGACGCCCCGCATGAATATCTCTGCGTCCCGATCGTCGCCCATGGAGACACGGTGGGCCTGCTGAACATCCGCTTTGATCCCGACGGCAAATGTGCCGCCCGGATCAATGATCGCAGCGCCTTTGCCCTGCGCTGTGGCGAACATATCTCGATGGCCGTCGCCAATGCCCGGCTGCGCGACGAATTGCGCGACCAGTCGATTCGCGATCCGCTGACGGGGCTTTATAACCGGCGCTATTTCCTGGATGCGCTCTGGCGCGAGCTTTCCATCGCCGGGCGCAGGGATACGTGTCTCGGGATCGTCTCGTTTGACGTGGACCGCTTCAAGACGTTTAACGACAACCACGGCCATGATGCGGGCGATGCGGTGCTGCGTGCCATCGGCGCATGGCTGCGCGACCACTTCACCGGGGACGAGATTGCCTGCCGCTACGGCGGTGAGGAATTCATGATCCTCGTCCCGACAGCCGCCCTTGACGATACCGTCTGCCTTGCCGAACGGCTGCGCGACGGGATCGCCGACCTGCGGGTCCGCCATCTGAGCGAGACACTCCCCCGCGTGACCGTATCCTGTGGCGTCGTCTCATGTCCTGACCACGGGTGCGAAACCGGGCCTCTCCTGCGCCTTGTGGACGAGGCGCTTTATGCGGCCAAGGCGGCGGGGCGCAATGCGGTGCGCGTCGCGGGGGGGCCGGTGGACGCGCCCGGTCGTCACAACGCGCTGGCGAAGGCCGGGCAGAGCGATTAACCTTGCCGTGATCTGGCCCCGTTGCAGGAGGTGAACATGGCCCCCAGGACTTTCGACCTCATCGTCATCGGTGCCGGGCCCGGCGGCTATGTCGCGGCGATCCGGGCCGCGCAACTGGGGCTGAAGGTGGCGGTGGTCGAGCGGGAGCATCTCGGCGGCATCTGCCTCAACTGGGGCTGCATCCCGACCAAGGCGCTGCTGCGTTCGGCCGAGGTCTATCACCTCATGAACAGGGCCGATGAATTCGGACTCGGGGCCGGTGGTGTCGAATTCGACCTTGAAAAGGTGGTGAAGCGCTCGCGCGGGGTGGCAAAACAGCTTTCGGGCGGGATCGGGCATCTGCTGAAGAAGAACAAGGTCACCGTCGTGATGGGTGAGGCACGGCTGACCGCGCCGGGCAAGGTGG
>CAYUBT010000144.1:0-6564 GCA_964443055.1 uncultured Rubellimicrobium sp. | reverse complement strand
GAGTTGCGATTCGTGCCGTTCCGCCCCGGCATGGCGCGCCACGGCGGCGAGGAGGGTATCCAGCCCCTCGCCGGTCAGCGCCGAGAGGGCCACGGCATCATCCCGCCTGCGCGCCTGTTCGGCGAGCTGGATGCGCTCGTCTCCGGGCAGGCGGTCGACCTTGTTCCAGACCTCGATCAGCGGGGTCGACTCGCCCACGCCGAGGTCATGCAGGATCGCCTCGACCTCATGCGCCTGTTCGGCGCTTTCGGGATGGCTCATGTCGCGCACATGCAGGATCACGTCGGCGAGCAGCACCTCCTCGAGCGTGGCGCGGAAGGCGGCGACGAGTTCCGTGGGCAGGTCCGAGATAAAGCCCACGGTATCCGAAAGGATCACCTCCTGGCCCGTCGGCAGGCGCAGGCGGCGCATGGTCGGGTCGAGCGTGGCGAAAAGCATGTCCTTGGCCACGACGCCCGCGCCGGTCAGGCGATTGAAAAGCGTGGACTTCCCGGCGTTCGTATAGCCCACGAGCGCGACGATCGGATAGGGTACCGCCGCACGGGCAGCCCGGTTCGTATCACGGGTGCGGGCCACCTTTTCCAGCTGGCGGCGCAGGCGCACAATCTGGTCGTCGATGGCGCGGCGATCGGATTCGCGCTGGGTCTCCCCGGGGCCGCCGACGAAGCCGTAGCCGCCGCGCTGGCGTTCAAGGTGGGTCCAGGCCCGCACGAGGCGCGAGCGCTGGTAGTTCAGCGCCGCCATCTCCACCTGCAGCACACCCTCGCGGGTGGCGGCGCGGTCCGAGAAGATCTCGAGGATCAGCCCGGTGCGGTCGAGGATCTTCACCCCCCATTCGCGTTCCAGATTGCGCTGCTGAATCGGCGTCACCGGCCCGTCGATGAGGACGAGGCCGATCCCCTGCTCCGCAAACAGGGCCTTGAGTTCGGCGACCTTGCCCGAACCGAACAGCATTCCGGCAAAGGCGCGCGGCAGGCGCACGTTGCGCGCGCCCTCGAGCGTGATCCCCGGCAGGGCACCGGCCAGCGAGACGGCCTCCTCGAGTGCGGCATCCGCATCGCGGCCGTCGCTCACCCCCCGGATCTCGGGGCGGACAAGCCAGGCGCGGGTCGCGGGGCGGTCGGTTTCGATCAAGCTATTCTTCACCGTCGTAAAGATTGACCGGCTGTGCCGGCATGACCGTCGAGATCGCCGATTTGTAGACAAGCTGCGACTGCCCGTCACGGCGCAGGAGCACGCAGAAATTGTCGAACCAGGTGATGACGCCCTGCAGCTTCACGCCGTTGATGAGAAAGATCGTGACCGGAACCTTGCCCTTGCGGACATGATTCAGAAATGCATCCTGAAGGTTCTGGGGCTTGTCGGATGCCATGGCTCGTTCCCGTGTTGTTGTTCGTTGTTGTCGTTCGTTGCGGACTGTTCGTTGCGGACCGTGCGGCGCGCCGCGAAGCTCAGTATCGCGCGGGCTGCGGCAGCTTTCCAGCCGTCATATAGTGTTCTCGCGCCGATTGTCACCCGGATGCGCCAGCGGGGGCTCAGCGACGCCAGAAATCGGGGTTGAGAAGCGCGATGAGTGCCAGCACCTCGAGCCGACCGAGAATCATTCCGAGTGCTGCAATGCCCTGCGCCGCCTGCGTGAGCCCGGCAAAGGAGACGGGCGCATCCGTCGCCGCCAGCGCAAGCTGCCCGGTCGTGGTGATTGCGGCAAGGCTGACGAGGAGGGCCTGCTCGAACTGCATCCCCGGCGTCAGCGAGAGCATCGCCATGACGATGAGGGCAGCAAGGGCAAAGAGCGCGAAGAAGGTCCAGGCCATCACCGCTCCGCGCCGCACGCCGCCGCGCGCCACCGAGGCGGGTTCGATCAGCCGCACCGTCTCGCGGCCCGCATGGGCAAGGACGGTGTGGATGCGCAACAGTTTGACGCCTCCCGCCGCCGTCCCGACTCCGCCGCCTACAAGCGCAAGTGCGACAAGGACAAGTCCGGGAGTCGGGACCTGCGATGCGATCCAGACCTCCGGCCACCAGCGCGATTCGACCCCGGTCGTCGTCAGGAACGAGGCCGTGGTGAACAGCGTGCCCCAGAGCGCGCGCAATCCGTCCGCCGGCCCGCCCCCATGTGCATGGACCAGCCACAGCGCCCGAAGGCCGACGATGGCGGTCACGGCGACGATCAGGCGCAGCCCCAGCCGCAACTCGGGGTCGCGCCGGAGGGGCGGTGCGGCAGACGTCCGGGTGAAGGTCGCGCGGGAGAGTGCGAACAGGAAGAAGGCGAGGATCACCATTTCCCCGGCAAGGCCGCTCGCCGCATGATCGGCACGGGGCAAGGGCGTGATTCCCGAGGTCGAGATCACGCCCATCGCATGGATCGCCCCCTCGGTCGCCCCGTCGCCCGCGATGACGAGCGCCAGCCAGAGCAGTGCGGTCAGCCCGGCATAGACGGGCACGAGCCGCGCCGCGTGACGGGCGAAGAGTTCGGCCGGGGTGACGATGCCGGATTGCGCCACCGCAGGCAGCGCGGCCCGGACGCGCATCTCGTAGCCACCAAGATTCAGGGGCGCGAGGATGGCGATGGCGGCGATCCAGGCGACAAGCCCGCCGAACCAGCCCACGAGCCCGCGCCATAGATGCAGGCTGAGACCCAGTTGCCCCGGCCGGTCCCAGAGCGTCGCCCCGGTGGTGGTGATCGAGGAGACCATCTCGAACCATGCGTCCAGCGGCGTGGCCCGCGGCACGAGGGCAGCGAAGGGCAAGGCGAGCAGCACGGGCAGCGCGCCATAGACCATGAGCAGCGCCACAAGCTGGTCGCGCGCGCTTCCCGCCAGCACCCTGCCCCGCATGGAAAGCGCGACAAGGAGCGTGAGAAAGCCGGTCAGGATTGCACTGTAGAGGAAGGCGCGCGCCGTGGCATGGTCGCCTCCGGCAAGCGCATGGGCCGCAGGCACGAGCATGAGCGCCGCGCCCGAGGCCATGGCCAGCGTGATGAGCGGCAGATACAGCAGGCGCATCGCCCCGGCCTAGAAGAAGTCGATCGAGACCTGCAGCAGGCGCTCGACCTCGGGCACGTCTGCGGCAAGCGTGAAGATCGCGACGATATCTCCCTCCTCGATGCGGGTGGCGGCCACGGGTTTGAGATATTCACCCCCGCGCAGCATTCCGCCGACCAGCACGCCGGGAGGAAACGCGATGTCCCGGATCGCATGGCCCGCGATGGGCGAGGTGCCCAGCACCTGCGCCTCGATCACCTCGGCCTCGCCGTCGCCGATGGAATAGACCCAGCGCACCCTGCCGTGGCGCATGTGGCGCAGGATCGAGGATACGGTACTTGCACGGGGGTTGATATGGGCATCAATGCCCAAAGGCGTCATCAACGGCGCAAGCGTGGGATCATTGATGAGGCTGATCGTCATCCGCGCGCCCATCTTGCGCGCGCGCACCGCCGCAAGGATATTCGTCTTGTCGTCGTCGGTGACGGTCAACACCGCATCGGCCCGGGCGACATCGGCCTCCTCAAGTATCTCGCGCGACAGCCCGTCGCCATTGAGGACCATGGTGCGCGTCAGCCGGTCGGCCGCCGCCTCGGCGCGGCTGCGGTCGCGCTCGATCACCCGGGCGCGGATATCACGCGAGTTCTCAAGCATTTTGGCCACCGAAAGACCGATATTGCCGCCGCCGATGATCACGAGCCGCTCGATCTGCGCACCGGCCTTGCCGAAGATCTCGAAACTGCGCGGCAGATCGCCGCGTTCGGCCATCAGATAGATCTGGTCGCCCGCGAACATCTCGTCATCTGCGGCAGGGGCGAACATGCGCCCGTCACGGCGGATGGCCACGACCACGGCCCTGAGTGTCGAAAAGAGATCGGTGAGCTGGCGCAGGCTCGTGTTGATGACGGGGCAATCCTCGTCGAGGTCGATGCCCACCAGCATCGCCTTGCGGTCGAGAAAGTCCTCGGTATCGAAGGCCGCAGGCGAGGAAAGGCGCTGGAGCGCGGCCTCGGCCACTTCCTGCTCGGGGCTGATGACGACATCGACAGGCACGAGGTCGCGGCGATAGCGGCCATCGGCCAGGATCTCGCGATATCGTTCGCCGCGCAGCCGCGCGATCTTGCGGGTGATCCCGAACACCGCATGGGCCATCTGGCAGGTGACGAGGTTCACCTCGTCCGAATGAGTGGCCGCGATGATCATGTCGGCATCATCCGCGCCGGCCTGTTCAAGCACATCGGGATGGCTGGCGAAGCCCACGAGGCCGGTGACATCGAGCAGTTCGGTCGCCCGCTCGATCAGCGCGGCGTCGGTGTCGACCATGGTGATCTCGTGACGTTCGCGGGCAAGCTGGCGGGCGATCTGCCATCCGACCTGCCCCGCCCCGCAGATGATGATCCTCATCCGCGTGGCCGGACGCGCAGCCGGCCGCAGGTCACTTCGCCGCCTCCTCGACCCAGGCCGCGCGCGCGCCGCCCTTCGCGCCGGTGACCACGCCCAGGCTCTTGAGCTTGCGGTGCAGGGCAGAGCGCTCCATCCCCACGAAACTTGCGGTGCGCGAGATATTGCCGCCGAAGCGGTTGATCTGGGTGAGCAGGTATTCGCGCTCGAACAGTTCGCGCGCCTCGCGCAGCGGCAGCGTGGCGAGCGCACCCGACAGGACCACACGTCCGTCCTCGGGCGCGGCCTCCTCGGCGGAGGGCAGTTCGCGCGCGGTGATCTCGCCGCTCGCCTCGCCCAGGATCAGCACACGTTCCATGAGATTGCGCAGCTGGCGCACGTTGCCGGGCCAGAGCATCGTCTGCAGCAGCGCCCGCGCATCCTCGGCCAATGTGCGCAGGGGCAGGCCCTGAACGCGGTTCAGCTCGGCCAGGAAGTATTCGGCGAGGATCGGAATGTCCTCTCGCCGGTCCTCGAGCCCCGGCACCTCGACCGGAACGACATTGAGACGGTGATAGAGTTCCGTGCGGAACAGCCCGTCCTTCACCAGCGCCTGCAGGTCGCGGGTCGTGGACGAGATGACCCGCAGGTCGACCTGCACCCTGTCGTTGCCGCCCACGCGCTGGAAGGACTGGTCCACCAGCACGCGCAGGATCTTGGACTGGGTGCCGAGCGGCATATCGGCAACTTCATCGAAATAGATCACCCCGCCATGGGCCTGCTCGAGCAGCCCCTTCTCGATCCCGCGGCCGGGCGTTTCGCGGCCGAACAGGACCTCCTCCATCCGATCGGGTGCGATGGAGGCGGAATTGACCGTGACGAAGGGCCCGTCGGCGCGGGTGGAATTCGCGTGGATGTAGCGGGCAGCGGTCTCCTTGCCCGATCCCGACTGGCCGGAAAGCATGACCCGCGCATTCGACTTCACCACCTTGTCGAGCTGGGCGCAAAGCGCGCGGAAGGCGGCACTGTCACCCAGCATCTCGGCGGGGGGATGGTCGCCGCGCTTCAGGGCCGCGTTCTCGCGCCGAAGCTGTGACGTCTCCATCGCCCGACGGATAACGACAAGAAGCTGGTCGATGTTGAAGGGCTTCTCGATGAAGTCGTAGGCACCCTGCTTGATCGCCGCGACTGCGATCTCGATATTGCCGTGGCCCGAGATGATGATGACCGGCACTTCCGGGTGCTCGCGCTTGACATGCTTGAGGATGTCGATCCCGTCCATCCGGCTGTCCTTGAGCCAGATGTCGAGGATCATCAGTGCAGGCAGTTCTTCCGAGATGGCGGCCATGCACTGGTCCGAGGTGCCTGCCAGCCGCGTCGTGAAGCCTTCGTCTTGCAGGATGTCCGAGATGAGTTCGCGAATGTCGCGCTCGTCGTCCGTGATCAGGATATCGCCCATATCTGCCCCCTCATGCCACCTTGTCCTCTTCCCCCGCCGTCTCGGGCAGGGGCAGCGTCATCACCGCCATCGCTCCGCGATGGCCACTCTCGTCAAAGGGCGGCGCATCCTCGAGCGTGAGGGTGCCGCCATGTTCCTCGATGATCTTGCGCACGATCGGCAGGCCGAGCCCGGTGCCCTTGTCGCGTGTCGTCACATAGGGCTCGAACAGCCGCGCCCGGTCCTCGGGCAGGCCGACGCCGTTGTCGGCGATGGTCAACCGCGCCTTGCGGTCGGCAAGCGCGAGCGTGACCCGGATTTCGGGCGCGTGTCCTTCGGGCGCGCCGCGCTCACGCAGGCCCTCGATGGCCTCGCCCGCGTTCTTGAGCAGATTGGTCAATGCCTGGCCGATCATGGTCGGGTCGATCTCGCCGATCACCGGCCGTTCCGGCAGCACGGCCGTGATACGCACGCCGGGCTGGCCCGCCTCCTGCAGCGCGACCGAATCGCGCAGCAGCGCCGCGATGTCGTTGAGCTTGCGATCGGGCTCGGGCATACGCGCGAACCGCGAGAATTCGTCGACGATGCGGCGCAGGTCGCCGGTCTGGCGCACGATCACATCGGTCATCTGCTCGAGCGATTCCGCATCCTCGCCCAGACGCGGACCGAACTTGCGGCGGATGCGTTCGGCCGAAAGCTGGATCGGGGTGAGCGGGTTCTTGATCTCGTGGGCGATGCGGCGCGCGACATCGCCCCAGGCGG
>CAYUBT010000143.1:0-6570 GCA_964443055.1 uncultured Rubellimicrobium sp. | reverse complement strand
CCTTCACGTTCTGATCCGCTTCGACCTCGAACAGGCGCTGATGCGGGGCGACCTCGGGGTCGATGATCTCGAATCCGCCTGGAACGACCGTTTCCTTGCCGATTTCGGCTATGCGGTGGACAGGCCCTCGAATGGCTGCCTGCAGGATGTGCACTGGTCGGTCGGGCTCTTCGGCTACTTCCCGACCTATACCCTCGGCAATGTCTATGCGGGCTGCCTTCATGCGGCGCTTCGCCGTGACCTGCCCGATCTCGACGCCGATCTCGCGCGCGGCGATCCCGCCCGGGCCATCACCTGGCTTCATGCGAAGATCCACCGATACGGCAGCCTGCACGAGCCGCGCGCGACGATCACCCACGCAACGGGGCAGGAGCCCGACGAGGGGCCGCTTCTGGCCTATCTGGAAGAGAAATTTGCCTGAGAGAGGCGGGGCCGCAGCCTGCCTGCCGCGCCGTCCCCCTTCACTCGCCCCCGGTCAGTCTGCCCGCGTGAGCCCGGCGCGGTAGACCACGCCCGCGATCACGCCGCCGGCAAGCGGGGTGAGGATGAACAGCCAGAGCTGCCGCAGCGCATCGCCGCCGACGAACAGCGCGGGGCCGATCGAACGCGCAGGATTCACCGATGTTCCGGTGATCTTGATGCCGACGAGGTGGATCATCGTCAGCGTGAGGCCGATGGCCAGCCCGGCGAATCCTGCGGGTGCCGACCCATGTGTTGCGCCGAGAATCACGGTGACGAAGATGAAGGTCGCCACGAGTTCGAACACCAGCGCGGCGGTGAGGGTATAGCCGCCGCCATAGCCCGGCCCCCAGCCGTTCTGGCCGAGCCCGGTCGTCGCGAGGTCGTAGCCCTCGCCCCCGGAGGCGATGAGCCAGAGCACCGCCGCCGCAAGGATGGCACCGATCACCTGCGCCACGACATAGGTGACGAAGGCACCCGCCTCCATGCGACCTGAGGCATAGACGCCGATGCTCACGGCGGGATTGAGATGCGCGCCGGAGATCGCGCCGAGTCCGTAAGCCGCGGCAATGACCGTCAGGCCGAAGGCGAGGGCGATCCCGGTGATGCCGACGCCGGTGGTCCCGTTTGCGCCCGCGATGGCCACCGCGCCGCAGCCGAAGAAGACGAGAATGAAAGTGCCGATCAGTTCGGCGGTAAACTTCCTGGACATGGTCATACCGTTCCTGTCACTGTCCCCCGGGTTCGCGCCCGGCCGGTGCCGTGGCATTGCCATGCGGCCGCCTTCGGCATAAGTCGTTGACGGAGCCCTGCACAGCGGAATCTGACGGAGCCGGATCATGCGCGACCTCACCATTCCCGAACAGCGCCATCCCGAGAAGGCGCACCGGCCCGACAATCCGCAGCCGAAGAAGCCCTCATGGATCAGGGTGAAGGCCCCGGTCTCGGAAGGCTACAAGAAAACCCGTGACACTTTGCGCGAGAACCGGATCGTCACCGTCTGCGAGGAGGCGGGCTGCCCCAATGTCGGCGAATGCTGGAGCGCGGGGCATGCGACCTTCATGCTCATGGGCGAGATCTGCACGCGCGGTTGCACCTTCTGCAACGTCGCCACCGGCCGGCCCGAGCCGCTCGACCCGTTCGAGCCGGGGCGGGTGGCCAATTCGGTCAAGGTGCTGGGCCTGAATCACGCCGTGGTGACATCCGTTGACCGCGACGATCTCGAAGACGGCGGCGCGGAACATTTCGCCATGACGATCCGCGCGATCCGCCGCCATGCGCCCGGGACGACGATCGAGATCCTGACCCCCGACTTCCTGCGCTGCCCGGATTCGGCACTGGAAAACGTGGTGCGGGCGCAGCCGGACGTGTTCAACCACAACCTCGAGACCGTCCCGGGGCTTTATCCTTCGGTCCGCCCCGGCGCGCGCTATTTCCACTCGCTGCGGCTGTTGCAACGGGTGAAGGAACTCGACCCGGCCATGTTCACCAAGTCGGGCATCATGGTCGGCCTTGGTGAGGACCGGCAGTCCGTCCTGCAGGTAATGGACGACATGCGCTCGGCCGATGTCGATTTCATTACCATCGGCCAGTATCTTCAGCCTACGCCGAAACATCACCGGGTGGAACGATTCGTGACGCCCGAGGAATTCGCCGAATACGAGGCGGCCGCGCGGTCCAAGGGGTTCCTGATGGTCTCGGCCTCGCCGCTCACGCGGTCGTCCTATCACGCGGGCGACGATTTCGAGCGGCTGCGCGATGCGCGGCTGGCGAAGCTGGCGGGCGGCGCGGGCTGAGGGCAGCCGCTTCCCCCCGTCATTGCGAGCGTAACGAAGCAATCCGGATTCCCCACGTCTCCGGCTTGCCGCGTCGCCTTCGGCTCCTCGCAATGACGATGGGGGAAGGGGGCTCCCCCTCAGGGCAGGATCACGCGCGGGCGGCGCACGGGTTCCGAGGAGAGCCAGTCAGGCCATAGTCCTGCCGCCTCGATTCCCCAGATGGCGACCACGATTCCCAGCGTGGCCAGCACGACCCACATCCGGGCCCTTGAAGGCCGGTGGCGTGCCCATCGCATCATGCGCAGGAATTGCAGGAGGTTGGGCATCCCGCCTCTCAGGTGAAGCGCACCGTGCCGATATGCGGCAGGTTGCGGTTGCGCTGGGCGAAGTCGATCCCGTAGCCCACGACGAAGGCGTCGGGAATCGAGAATCCGATCCAGTCGGCGGTGAAATCGACCTCGCGGCGCGAGGGCTTGTCGAGAAGGGCGATGGTGCGCAGCCGCGCGGGTGCGCGGGTGGCGAGATAGTCCGTCACCTTGGCGAGCGTGTGGCCGGTGTCGACGATATCCTCGACCAGCAGCACGTCGCGCCCGCCGATGGCCGCGCGCAGATCCTTGAGGATCCGCACCTCGCGGCTCGATTCCATGCTGTCGCCGTAGGAGGAGGCCTCGATGAAATCGACCTCGACCGGCAGGTCGAGTTCGCGCACCAGATCGGCGATGAAGATGAAGGAACCCCGCAGCAGGCCGACGACGACGAGTTTCTCGGTTTCGGCAAATTCGGTCTCGATCTCGCGCGCCAGATCCTCGATCCGCGCGGCGATGGTCTTGGCCGAGATGAGTTGGTCGATGACATAGGGCCGGTCGGTCACATGCGCCTCCTCGCAGACGGGGCCTTCGCGGGCGTTGAAGCATATTTCGGCCCGAGAGGCCACGCGTGATGGAGGGCAGGCGACCTTGCCCCCCTTGCATTCACGCCGCTTTGAGGCGAGACGGGCTTCCGCGCAGACGAAGGTCCCATATGCCCCAGCATTCGGAAACCCGCTCGCTGCCGTGGACGGCGCGGCAGATGTATGACCTTGTGGCCGACGTTGCCTCATACCCCGAGTTCCTGCCCTGGGTTGCGGCGGCGCGCATCCGGTCGGTGACGGATGAGGGTGATCACCGGCTGATGCTCGCGGATCTGGTCGTGTCCTTCAAGGTGTTTCGCGAGCGTTTCGGCAGCCGGGTGCAGCTTTGGGAAGAGCGCTTGCGTATCGACATCGAATATCTCGACGGCCCCTTCCACCACATGCGCAGTTCATGGGACTTCCACCCTGATGGCGAGGGCTGCAGGATCGAGTTCCATGTCGATTTCGAGTTCCGCAACCGCCTGCTGCAGGGGGCGGCCGGCTTCTTCTTCAACGACGCGATGCAAAAGATCGTGCGCGCCTTCGAGACCCGCGCGCGCGAGATCTACGGCTGAGACGGCCATGGCGAGAGAATAGCAGCTCCCGTCCCCATCGTCATTGCGAGGAGCCGAAGGCGACGCGGCAAGCCGGAGATGGCGGGATCACTGGCTTGCTTCGCTACGCTCGCAATGACGAAAAGACGAGACGGTTTCGGATCGCTGTTCGGGAAAATCCGTCACGACCCCTTGACCCTCCCATGATGGGAGGGTGCATATGCGTTCCGACAGCAAGGAGCGCGTGATGAGCGACATTCTGACACTTCCGGTCGAGGGCATGACCTGCGCGTCCTGTGTGCAGCGGGTCGAACGTGCGGTCGCCAGGGTGCCCGGCGTCGCGCATGTCGGTGTGAACCTCGCCACCGAACGCGCCGAGATCGAACTTGACGACCCGCAGGCGCGCGAGGCAGTCGTGGATGCGATCCGGCGCGCGGGCTATGTGGTCCCGCAGGCGGAATTCGATCTGGCCATTGCGGGGATGACCTGCGCTTCCTGCGTCGCCAGGGTAGAAAAGGCCGCGCTTTCGGTGCCGGGCGTGCAGAGGGCGGCGGCGAATCTGGCTGCCGAGACGCTGTCCGTAACGGGTGAGGGTGATGCGGATGCGCTTGTCCGCGCCGTGGGCGAGGCCGTCGTCCGCGCAGGCTACGACGCGCGGCCGGCGAGTGCCGCCGATGATCCGCAGGCGCGGCGTGATGCCGAGACTGCGGCGCTGAAGCGCGACACGCTCATCGCCATGGCCCTGACCCTGCCGCTGTTCGTGGTCGAGATGGGCGGGCATCTCGTGCCGCCCTTTCATCACTGGATGCTGGCGACTGTCGGGCAGTTCCCGCTCTGGGTTGCAGAATTCATCCTTGCCACGGCGGTTCTCTTCGGTCCCGGGCGCAGGTTCTTCAGCCGCGGCCTTGCCGCCTTCCGCGCCTGGTCGCCCGACATGAATTCGCTGGTGATGACCGGCGCGGGCGCGGCCTGGGCGTATTCGGCCGTGGCCACCTTCGCGCCCGGCCTGCTGCCGGACGGGTCGGCGCATGTCTATTACGAATCGGCGGCGGTGATCGTGACGCTGATCCTGTTCGGCCGCTGGCTCGAGGCCCGCGCGCGTGGGCAGACATCACAAGCGATCCGCAAGCTGTTGGACCTTGCGCCCCCCAGTGCCCGTGTAATCCGCGACGGCCAAGAGGTTGAGCTGCCTTTGGCCGAAGTCACGGCGGGCATGTTCCTTCGTCTGCGCCCCGGCGACCGTGTGCCGGTCGATGGTGTGCTGCGCGAAGGCTCGGCCCATGTCGATGAATCCATGCTCACGGGTGAATCCTTGCCGATCACCAAGGGCCAGGGCGATAAGCTGACCGCCGGAACTGTGAACCTGTCGGGCACCCTGGTGATGGAGGCGCAGCGGGTCGGCTCGGAAACCGTGCTCGCCCAGATCGTGCGCATGGTCGAAAGTGCACAGGGCGCGAAACTGCCCGTGCAGGCGGCGGTGGACCGGGTGACGGCCTGGTTCGTTCCGGCGGTGATGGCCGTGGCGCTGCTGACGGTCGCGGTCTGGCTGGCCTTCGGCTCGGGCGATGTGGTGACGCAGGCGCTTGTCCATGGCGTCGCCGTTCTCATCATCGCCTGTCCCTGCGCGATGGGGCTGGCGACCCCGGTCTCGATCATGGTCGGAACGGGGCGGGCCGCTCAGATGGGGGTGCTGTTTCGCAACGGTCTCGCCCTGCAGGCTCTCGCCGGCGTGGGCACGGTGGCGTTCGACAAGACCGGCACGCTGACCGAGGGGCATGCGGTGCTGACGGATTTCGTTCCTGCCCCGGGATGGGAGCGTGACGGGGCCTTGCGGCTCGCCGCTGCTGCCGAATCCGGGTCGGAACACCCGCTGGCCCGCGCGCTGGTCGCGGCGGGCCCCGCGCCGCTGCCGGTGGCCGAAGGCTTTGCGGCAATCGCGGGGCAGGGCGTGCGCGCCATGGTCGAGGGGCGGCGGGTCGAAATCGGCTCCGCCCGATTCATGGGCGAGATCGGTGTCGATACCGTACCGCTTGCCGCCGAGGTCGCGCGGCTGGCCGGTGAGGCCCGGAGTGCGGTTCATGTCGCCGTCGACGGTGCGCTCGCCGCGGTCTTCGCGGTGGCGGACGAGGTGAAGCCGGGCTCTGCCCCGGCCATTGCCGCGTTGCGCGATCTGGGTGTGCGTCCGGCCATGATCACCGGCGACGGGCGCGCGGTGGCGGAGCATGTGGGTGCGGCGCTCGGCATCTCCGAGATCGAGGCCGAAGTCCTGCCCGAAGGCAAGGTCGGGCAGTCGCGCGGCTGAAGGGCGACGGTGCCATCGCCTTCGCGGGTGACGGGATCAACGACGCGCCCGCACTTGCGGCGGCGGATGTCGGCATTGCCATGGGCAGCGGCACCGATATCGCCATCGAGAGCGCGGATGTGGTGCTCACGGGGGGCGATCCGGGCGGGGTGCCGCGCGCCATCGCCCTGGCGCGCGCGACCCTGCGCAACATCCGCCAGAACCTGTTCTGGGCCTTCGCCTATAATGTGGCGCTCATCCCCGTGGCGGCCGGAGTGCTGACTCCGCATTTCGGCATCACGCTCTCGCCCATGCTGGCGGCGGCAGCGATGGCGCTGTCCTCGGTCTTCGTCGTCACCAATGCGCTGCGGCTTGGGCGCTGGCAGGAGGAAAAGGCATGAATATCGGCGAGGCATCACGCGAAACCGGCGTCTCGGTGAAGATGATCCGCTATTACGAGGAGCGCGGCCTGATTCCCGCGCCGGGGCGTACCGCCTCGGGCTACCGGGTCGATGCCGACCGCGACATCCAGACCCTGCGCTTCATCCGTCGTGCCCGCGACCTGGGGTTCTCGATGAAGGAGATCGGGGAGCTTCTCGCCCTCTGGCA
>CAYUBT010000142.1:0-6580 GCA_964443055.1 uncultured Rubellimicrobium sp. | reverse complement strand
GTGGCCCGGATGATGATGATGCAGCTTGCCCTTGTGGACGACGTGCCGTTCCGCACCGTCTATCTCCACGGCCTCGTGCGCGACGCCAGGGGCGAGAAGATGTCGAAGACTCGCGGCAATGTCATCGACCCGCTCAGCGTGATCGACGAATACGGCGCGGATGCGTTGCGTTTCACGCTGGCGCAGCTTGCGGTT
Source organism: uncultured Rubellimicrobium sp. (assembly GCA_964443055.1). Lineage (GTDB taxonomy): Bacteria > Pseudomonadota > Alphaproteobacteria > Rhodobacterales > Rhodobacteraceae > JADYZU01. Next base: position 6,385 of record CAYUBT010000142.1, on the reverse strand, counting down.
CTGGGCGGCAGTCCGAAGCTTTCGGACGAGCGGATCCGCGGCAACCGCAATTTCGGCACCAAGCTCTGGAACGCCTGCCGCTTTGCCGAGATGAACGGCGTCTGGGTCGGCCACGCCACGCAAGCGGAACCGCCCGGGGCGCAGGAGACCGTGAACCGCTGGATCATGGGCGAAACCGGCCGGGTGCGCGAGGCCGTCGATGCGGCGCTTGCGGGCTGGAAGATCAACGAGGCGGCGCAAACCCTGCACGCCTTTGTCTGGGGCGTTGTCTGCGACTGGTATGTCGAATTCGCCAAGCCTCTTCTGGCCGGGGAAGGGCCTGCGCGCGACGAGACCCGCAAGGTCATGGCCTGGGTGCTTGATCAATGCCTCGTGCTGCTGCATCCGGTGATGCCCTTCATCACCGAGGAACTCTGGGCCGCGACCGGACGCCGTGACGGCATCCTTGCCCATGCGTCATGGCCGGAGTGGGGGGCGGAACTGGCCGACCCGCAGGCCGAGGCCGAGATGCGCTGGGTCATTTCCCTCATCGAAGGCGTGCGCTCGGCCCGGGCGCAGATGAACGTGCCCGCGGGACTGCAGGTGCCGCTGGTCATGGTCGGCGCGGATGATTTCGCGCGCAACGCCTGGGCGCATAATGCGGCGCTGATCCGCAGGCTCGCCCGGATCGAAGGCGTGAGCGAGGCCGGGGAGGCACCGAAGGGCGCGCTCACCGTGCCCGCGCGCGGTGCGACCTTCGCGCTGCCGTTGGCCGGGCTCATCGACGTGGCGGCGGAAAAGGTGCGGATCGGCAAGGCGATAGCCAGGCTCGACCGCGAGATCGGGGGTTTGCAGGGCCGCCTCGAACGGCCCGATTTCCTCGCCTCGGCACCTGCGCATGTCGTCGAGGAGGCTCGGGCGAATCTAGCGCTGCGCGAAGACGAGGCCGGGCAATTGCGCGCGGCGCTGGCCCGGCTCGCGGAGATCGGCTGAGGGGACGGCCCGTCATTGCGAGCGTAGCGAAGCAACCCGGTCCACACGTCTCTGGCTTGCCGCACCGGCGCCGGCTCCCGGCAATGACAGGGGAAGAGGTTCAACCCCCGATCAGCTCCTCGAGCCTGCGCATCGTTGCGCGTTCGGCCTCGCCCCAGGTGGTGATGCGGCTCTTGAACAGGGTCGCCTGGCTCGAATGGATCACCCCGTCCGAGAGGATGCGCAGCCCGTTCGCGCGCAAGGTGTCTCCGGTCGAGGTGATGTCGGCGACCGCTTCGGCGGTTTCGGCCTTTACCGTGCCCTCGGTCGCGCCCAGGCTGTCGACAAGCTGGTAATCGGCCACACCCGCCGTCTGCAGGAATTCGCGCACGAGACGGTGGTATTTCGTGGCGATGCGCAGCCGGAACCCGTGCCGGCGGCGGAAGGCGGCGGCGACGGCGTCAAGGTCGTCCAATGTGTCGACATCGACCCAGAATTGCGGAACGGCAATGACGAGATCGGCATTGCCGAAGCCGAGTTCGGCCACCGGGCGCAGCTTCATGTCCCACAACGGCACCAGTTCACGCACAAGGTCCGAGCCCGTCACGCCCAGATGCAGGCGGCCCGAGGCGAGTTCGCCGGGGATTTCACCTGCCGAGAGAAGTACGAGTTCGACACCATCGACCCCTTCGGCCACGGCGGCATAATCGCGTTCCGAGCCCGCGCGGCGCAGATGCAGGCCGCGTGCACCGAACCATTCGAATGTCTTTTCCATGAGCCGCCCCTTGGATGGCACGCCCAGACGCAGGCTCATGATGCCCCCCTCAGCCGCAGGACGAGTTCGGGCCGGATCACGCCGCCGACCGCAGGCACCTCGCGTCCCCGTCCCAGTACCCGGGTGAGTGCGTCATACCGGCCGCCGGTGGCGACGGGCGGCAGGTCGGGGCGGGCGGGCGCGTAGAGCCCGAAGACGAAACCGTCGTAATATTCGAGCGTGGTGCGCCCGAAGCTTGCCTCGAACTCGAGCGTCTCGACATCGACCCCGCGCTCGGCCATCGCGCCCAGCCGGTCGGAGAGCCGGCCCACGGCGGGCCGGATCGCGGGCAGGTCGACGGCAAGATCGCGCAGCTCCGACAGGGCATAGGGCGCATCCTCGCGCACGGCGGCGAGGGCCTCAATCAGCGCCACTTCCTCGCCCGAGAGGGGCGGGCTGTTCGTATCCTCACGCAGCGCGGCGATACGTGCACCGACATCGGCGCGGGTGCGCAGGCCGATCTCGGGGCCTGCATCGGCGAAGGGATCGGCGGCGGCCAGAAGGGCAGCGCGGGCGGCCGGAACGGGGATGCGGCCCGAATAGCGCTCGAGCAGGGCGCGGAACCGGCGCGGCCGCCAGATGTGGCGCATGAGCGCGGCCTTGCGTGCCGCAGTCGTCCTGAGTCCCTTCACGGCGGCCATGAGAATACCGATGTCACCCATCGCCGCGCGCAGCTTCAGCGTGCCGACGGCGGCCTGGATCGTGGCGAAGACCTCGGCATCGGCCTCGTGCGGGCGGACGCCGCCGAAAATCTCGAACCCGACCTGCAGGAACTCCCACGGGCGTTCGGCATCGGTCTCCTGCCTGCGGAACACTTCGCCCGAATAGGTGTAGCGCGCGGGGTCGGCACCCGATTCCATATGCATCTGCACCACAGGCACCGTGAAGTCGGGGCGCAGCATCAATTCGCCGCGCAAGGGATCGGCGGTGACATAGGCACGGGCCCGGATATCCTCGCCGTAGAGGTCGAGAAGCGTCTCGGCCGGTTGCAGGATTGCCGCCTCGACCGGCTGCGCGCCCGCTTCGATGAACTGGCGGGTGATACGGTCTGCCTCGGTGCGGGCGAAGGCGCGGACTTCGGAGGCGATCACCTCGACGCCCCCAGCATCGCGCGGACCCGGGCGACGAGTTCGCTGCGCGGGACTTCGACCTGGGCCGGGCGGTCCTTCCATTCCTCAAGGCTCGCGCTCTCTGCGATCTGCGCGCCAAGGACCAGATCCTTGACCTGCACGACATCGCGCGCGGCCTCGTCGCTGCCCTGGATGATGGCGAGAGGCGCATGGCGGCGGTCGGCGTATTTCATCTGGTTGCCGAAATTGCGCGGATTGCCGAGATAGACTTCGGCGCGAATGCCGGCCGCGCGCAATTCGCCGACCATCCCCATGTAATCGCCCATCCGGTCGCGGTCCATGACGGTGACGACCACCGGCCCCTCGGCCTGCTCCTGACCGATCCTGCCCTTGGCGCGGAGCGCCGAAAGCAGCCGGTCCACGCCGATGGAGACCCCTGTTGCGGGCACGGATTCGCCGGTGAAACGCTTGACCAGATCGTCATAGCGCCCGCCGCCGGCGACCGAGCCGAACTGGCGGGGGCGGCCCTTTTCATCAAGGATTTCAAAGGTCAGCTCGGCCTCGAACACTGGACCTGTATAATAGCCGAGCCCGCGTACGACGGACGGGTCAATGATGATGCGGTCGGGGCCGTAGTCCTGTGCCGTGAGCAGCGCAGCGATGGTCTCAAGCTCGTCCACCCCCGCGCGTCCGCCATCCGATGCCGCGACGAGTGCGCGCAGATTGGTGAGCGTCTCGGCCCCGTCCGCGCCGCGCGAATCCATGAAGGCCATGACGGTATCGGCCTGCGCCTCGCCCAGCCCCGCGCCCATGGTGACATCGCCGCTCTCATCCTTGCGGCCCTCGCCCAGCAGCGCGCGCACGCCCGCCTCGCCCAGCCGGTCGATCTTGTCGATGGCGCGCAGCACGATGCCGCGCTCGGCGGCGAACTTTTCCGGGTCGGCCGGGTCAAGAATACCCGCCACCTCCATCACGCCGTTCAACACCTTGCGGTTGTTTACCCGCACCACGTAATCGCCGCGCGGGATGCCCACGACTTCAAGGCAATCCGCGAGCATCGCGCAGATTTCCGCATCCGCCGCAACACTGGCCGCACCCACGGTGTCGGCGTCGCATTGCGTGAACTGGCGGAACCGTCCCGGTCCGGGCTTCTCGTTGCGCCAGACGGGGCCCATCTGGTAGCGGCGGTAGGGGGTCGGCAGCTCGTTGCGGAACTGCGCATAGACGCGCGCAAGCGGTGCGGTCAGGTCGTAGCGCAGGGCGAGCCAGTCGTCCTCCTCCTGCCAGGCGAAGACGCCCTCGTTGGGCCGGTCCACGTCCGGAAGAAACTTGCCGAGCGCCTCGACCGTCTCGATGGCCGAAGTCTCGAGCGCGTCGAATCCGTAGCGATGATAGACCTCGGCGATCTGCGCAAGCATCGCGGTCCGGTCGGTCACCTCGGCACCGAACCAGTCGCGAAAACCCTTCGGTGTCTCGGCGCGCGGTCGGCGCGGCCCCTTCCTTGCGGCCATGATGGCCCTCCTTGCGACTGCGGCCTGCCTTTAGCGCGCGCAGCACGGGGCGGCAACCGCACGCCGGTGCCGCGCCGCCTTCTTGCCCATGCAGCCCACCGCGCCTAGGTTGCCCGCGAAAGGTTCCGTCATGCCCGCCAGACCTGTTTCCGACGACATCCGCCGCCTTGTCGAGGCTGCGCTGCCCCATGTGGCCTTTGAAGGCTGGTCAGAGCGCGTGTTGCGCGCGGCGGCGGCCGAGGCCGGGCTGGACGAGCGGCAGTGCCGCGCCCTTCTGCCCCGCGGGGTGGCCGATCTGGCGGCGGCGAGCCACCGGCTCGGGGATGAGGCGATGCGCGCGCGGCTGGCGGCCATGGATCTTGCCGATATGCGTCTCAACGCGCGGGTGGCGTTGGCACTGCGCATCCGGCTCGAAGCGATTCCGGGCCGCGAGGTGGCGCGCAAGGGCATGGCATTATTCGCACTGCCGCACCTTGCACCTCGTGGTGCATCGCTCGTCTGGGGCACGGCGGATGCGATCTGGAATGCGGTGGGCGACACCTCCACCGACGGCAACTGGTATACGAAACGCGCGGTGCTGTCGGCGGTCTGGACCGCAACGGTCACCTACTGGCTTGGCGACAGCTCCCCCGGATTCGAGGCCAGCGCATCCTTCATCGAGCGGCGCATCGCCGATGTGCTGCGCTTCGAGAATGCCAAGGCAGGGCTGAAGCCGCTCATGCGCCTGCTCGCCGCGATTCCCGCGCCGCGCCCCCGTGACGACCTGCCCGGCTACTGGACCGGGGACAAGGAGGAAGCCGATGCCTGACATGCGCGTCATCGGGATCAGCGCCCCCGGCGGACCCGAGGTGCTGCGCCCCGCGACGCGTCCCCGGCCCGAACCCGGCCCCGGAGAGGTGGTGATCCGTGTGGCCTTCGCTGGCGTGAACCGCCCCGATGCGCTCCAGCGCGCGGGTGCCTATGCGCCGCCCCCGGATGCGAGCGATCTGCCCGGGCTCGAGGCAGCGGGCGAGATCAGCGCCATCGGTGCGGGCGTGACCGAATGGAAGCCGGGCGATCACGTCTGCGCGCTTCTTCCCGGCGGCGGTTATGCCGAATATGTGGCGACGCACGCCACCCATTGCCTGCCGGTCCCCGAGGGCATGTCTCTCGAAGAGGCTGCCTGCCTGCCCGAGACTTTCTTCACCGTCTGGTCGAATGTCTTCATGCGCGGCGGCCTGCAGGCGGGCGAGCGTTTTCTCATCCACGGTGGCACATCGGGGATCGGCACCACGGCGATTCAACTGGCGCGCACCTTTGGCGCGCGGGTCTTCGCCACGGCCGGTTCGGCCGGGAAATGCGCGAAATGCCTTGAGCTGGGAGCCGAAGCCGCGTGGAACTACCGTGAGGAAGACTGGTCGGCGGCCATGCGTGCCGCGGGGCGGGCGGATGTGATCCTCGACATGGTCGGGGGCGACTATTTGTCGCGCAATCTGGCGGCGCTGGCCATGGACGGGCGTCTCGTGCAGATCGCGACGCTCGGCGGGGCGGAAAGCACGGTCAACCTTGCCCGGCTCATGATGCGGCGGCAGACGATCACCGGTTCGACGCTGCGGCCGCAGTCGGTGCTTGCCAAGGCCCGCATCGCCAGCCAGTTGCGCGAAAAGGTCTGGCCGCGGTTTGCGCGGGGGCGGCTCTGGCCCGTGATCGATTCGCGCTTCCCGCTGGATCGGGCGGCAGAGGCGCATGAACGCATCGAGGCGGGAGGGCATATCGGCAAGATCGTGTTGCAGGTGCAGTAGGCATGTGCGCTTGCAGCAATGATTGGCGCTCCCGGTCGGTCATGTGGCGTTTTTGCCCTGTCCTCTGTCGTGCGCTTTGTCTAACAGGCGGCTGAGCGTAAAAGCCGCACGAGCGATGGAGGACGGAAGATGAAGGTTCTGGTGCCCGTGAAGCGGGTGATCGACTTCAACGTGAAGGTTCGCGTGAAGGGTGATGGCACGGGCGTGGACCTGGCCAATGTGAAGATGTCGATGAACCCCTTTGACGAAGTGGCCGTC
>CAYUBT010000141.1:0-6603 GCA_964443055.1 uncultured Rubellimicrobium sp. | reverse complement strand
TCAAGTCCGGCGGCAACGTGCTGCTGCTGGACGAACCCACCAACGACCTCGACGTGGAAACCCTGCGCGCGCTCGAAGATGCGCTCACCGATTTCGCGGGCTGCGCCGTGGTCATCAGCCACGACCGTTTCTTCCTCGACCGCATCTGCACCCATATCCTCGCCTTCGAGGGCGATGCCCATGTCGAATGGTTCGAGGGCAACTTCGAGGATTACGAGAAAGACAAGGAGCGCAGGCTGGGTGCCGAGGCGCTGCAGCCGAAGCGCCCGCGTTTCAAGAAATTCGTGAGGTAGGGATTTCCTCCCGTCATTGCGAGCCGGAGGCGAAGTAACCCAGCTTTCCAGCGCTTTGGGTTGCGTCGTCGGCTAACGCCTCCTCGCAATGACGGGAATCGGCAACCACCCTACCCCGCCCAGGTGATGATCTGCCCCACCGCCACCGCGCCGGACTGGCGTTTCTCCTCGCGACCGCCCGCAAACTTCACCATCGTCGGGATCGAGCGGATGGCGTGGCGGGCGCCGCCCTGCGGGTCAGCCTCTGTGTTGAGCTTCACAAGCCGCATTCTGCCGTGAAGCACCCCCGCCGCCTTCTCGAATTCCGGGGCCATCATCCGGCAGGGCCCGCACCAGGGTGCCCAGAAATCGACCACCAGCGGCAGCCCGTCGTTGCGCACCGCCCTGGCAAGCGTCGCGGAATCCACCTCGACCGGCCGCTTCGGCAGAAGTGCATCCCCGCAGGTTGCACATTTCGGCCCGGACGACAGACGCTCATCCGGCACCCGGTTCACCTGACCACAGGACAGACAGGTGAGTTTCATCGGCTCCTCCAACATATCCCCATTTACAGATATGTCTGTCTGCCGCCAGCGACAAGATCACGCAGCCGTGCCTTCTCGCGCCATCGCCGCACCCGCGCCACAATACTGCCCGAATCGGCGCGTCATCTTTATTAACGACAAGTGGAGGACAACATGAGCACGGTTCTGGTCATCCTGTTCAGTGTCGCCGGTTTTCTGGCTGGTCTTGTCGGCTGGCTTGTATTCGGCATGTCCCCGATCCTCGCCCTTGCAATCTGGGTGGGTGCCGGCCCCGTCGCCGTCCTGCTTGGCGCGATCCGCGTCGCCATCGCCGAACGCACCCGCGCCGAGGCCATCCGCATGATCGAGATCGAGGCGCGAAGCACCACCTGAGGCGAGATCTACAGCCCCAGCACATCCGTCATGTCGTATTCACCGGGCCGCCGATCCAGCCCCCAGAGCGCCGCCTGAAGCGCTCCCCGCGCAAAAATCGCACGATCCGTCGCCACATGGCGCAGGACAAGACGTTCGCCCTGACCGGCGAAGATCACGTCATGCTCACCGACGATATCCCCGCCGCGCAGCGACGCGAAACCTATATGCCCCGGTGTGCGCGGTCCGGTGATCCCGTCGCGGCCCCGGTCCGACACACCGCCAAGATCGACACCCCGCCCCTCGGCGGCCGCCTCGCCAAGCATGAGCGCCGTCCCCGACGGCGTATCGACCTTGGCTCGGTGATGGGATTCGACGATCTCGATATCGAAATCCTCGTCCAGCGCTGCCGCCACCCGCCGCGTGAGGCCGACAAGCAGATTGACCCCCAGGCTCATGTTTCCGGCGCGGACGATCACCGCGTGACGCGCGGCGGCAGCCAGCGGCCCGAGATGTGCCTCGTCAAGGCCGGTCGTGCCGATCACATGCACCGCCCTCGCCTGCGCAGCAAGCGCGGCGAAGCCGGGCGTCGCCTCGGGTGTCGTAAAGTCGATTATGGCGCGCGCGCGCGCGAAGGCATCCAGCGGGTCATCCTCGACCCGCACGCCCAGCGCCGGCCCCCCCATCGCTTCGCCGATGTCGCGCCCCGTCCAGTCATGCCCCGGCCTCACGATGGCACCGGCAAGCCGGGCGCGGTCCGATGCAACGATTTCGCGCACCAGCATCTGCCCCATACGCCCTGCGGCACCCGTGACGACGATTCCCGGCAGATCGGCCATGACATCCCTCCAGATTGCGGCGTGATACCGCGTGCGATGTTCCTTGGCAAAGCCCGCGCTTGGCATTGTCCCCGCCCGCGCCTAGATGGGGCGCATGAGCGCACGTTCCCACCATCCGGCCGACGGTCCTTCGCAACGACAGCTTCGCGTCGGCGAACTCATCCGCCGCACCCTGTCCGAGGCGCTGTCGCGCGGCGACATCCATGACCCCGATCTCTCCGACCGTTCCATCACGGTGGGCGAGGTCGCGGTCTCGCCCGATCTGAAATGGGCGACGGCCCATGTCCTGCCACTGGGAGGCGAGGATGCCGAGGGCGTGCTCGCGGCCCTGCGCCGCAACAAGGGCGAACTGCGCCGCGCACTCGGTCGCGTGCTGACACTCAAACATGTTCCCGACCTTCGCTTCGAGACAGACACGACCTTTGACCGGCTCGACGCCACCCGCCGCATGTTTGCGGACGAACGCGTGCGCCGAGACCTCGATCCTCCACCAGAGGAAGGGGGAGGCGCGGCGTGATCCGCGCGCTGGCTGCCGCCTTCGCCGCCATTGTCGCCACACCGGCGTTCGCCGTCGACTGCGCCGCAGCCATGTTCGAGGGCCATCGCTACACGATCTGCGAAGTCGATCCGGCGGCAGACGACCTGCGCCTTTTCCGCGCCGATGCGGAGGGAAGACCTTGGGGCAGTTTCGCCGCTCTCGAAGCCGCAATGGGTCGGCTCGCATTCGCCATGAACGGCGGCATGTATCATCAGGACCGCACGCCCGCCGGCCTCTACATCGAGGAGGGGCACCAGGAGATGCGCCTCGTCACCAGCGCCGGGCCCGGCAATTTCGGGCTGCTGCCCAACGGCCTTCTCTGCATCGGTGACGGGCGTGCGGATGTGATCGAGACACTGGCCTTTCAGGCCGATCCCGCCGACTGCCGTTTCGCCACCCAATCCGGGCCGATGCTGGTGATCGACGGCGAACTCCATCCACGCTTCCTGCCGGATTCCGATTCACGCAACATCCGCAACGGCGTTGGCACGTCCGCGGACGGCGGCCGCACGGTCTTTGCCATCGCCGACGAGCCGGTGACCTTCTTCGAATTCGGTCGCCTGTTCCAGATCGGCCTCGGCCTGCCGCAGGCACTCTATCTCGACGGGCGGGTGTCGCGGCTCCATGCCCCGTCCCTTGGCCGCTCGGATCCGGGGCTCGAGATGGGGCCGATCATCGCCGTGGTTGACCACGAGGAGGCGGGCGGCTAGGCCCGGCGCTCATTTCGAGGACAGCAATGGCACGCAGGCGCAAGGGACGGCTGATCGACGGCTGGGTGATCGTGGACAAGCCTGCGGGGCTTGGCTCTACCGATGTCGTGAACAAGGTCCGCTGGGCGTTTCAGGCCCGGAAGGCAGGCCATTCCGGCACGCTCGACCCCGATGCGACCGGGCTTCTGGCCGTGGCATTGGGAGAGGCGACCAAGGTCATCCCCTATGTCATGGATGCGCTGAAAGCCTACGATTTCACGGTGCGCTGGGGCGCTGCCACCACAACCGACGACGCCAGCGGCGAGGTGATCGCGACCTCCGGCCTGCGCCCCGATGACGATGCGATCAAGGCCGCCATCCCTGCCTATCTGGGCGAGATCATGCAGGTGCCTCCCGCCTTTTCCGCCGTGCGGGTCGAGGGTGCCCGCGCATATGACCTGGCCCGTGAAGGAGCACCGCCCGAGTTGCAGCCGCGCCCGCTCTGGGTCGAGGAGCTTCTGCTCACCGACCGGCCCGACGCTGATCACGCCCGTTTCGAGATGACCTGCGGCAAGGGTGGCTATGTGCGCGCCATCGCCCGTGATCTGGGCCGCGACCTTGGCTGCCTCGGCCATGTCACGGAACTGCGCCGGCTCTGGTCCGGGCCGTTCACGCTCGACCAGGCCGTGACGATGGAGCGGATCGAGAAGCTGGCCCGCAGCGAGGAGATCGACACGCTTCTTCTGCCGCTCGAGACCGGGCTGGCCGATCTGCCCGAAGTGCGGGTCGGTGCTGTGGAACTGGGGCGGCTGAAGAATGGCAATGCGGTCGGTGCCGTACCGCAGGAGCCGCTCGATTTCGGCGAGGACTGCTGGGCCAGCCATCAGGGCCGGGCGATCGCGCTCGGAAGCTGGCAGGGCGGGATGTTCCAGCCCGCCCGCGTGTTCACCCGCGCGTCGTGATCACCAGCACCCCATATGACCCGCCGCAGGAGCCGCTGCGCATTCTCCACGACGATCACGAGATCCTTGTCGTGGACAAGCCCGCAGGGCTCTTGTCGGTGCCGGGCAAGGGCGACCATCTGGCCGATTGCCTGATCGCCCGCATCGCGCTCGTGTTCCCGATGGTGCTGCTTGTCCACCGGCTCGACCGCGACACGTCGGGGGTCATGATCTTTGCCCTCACCCGCCATGCCCAGCGCCACCTCGGCCTGCAGTTCGAGAAGCGGCAGGTGCGCAAGACCTATGTCGCCCGCGTGTGGGGCCGGCTCGAAGAGGATTCCGGCACCATCAACCTGCCCATCGCCGTCGACTGGCCCAACCGCCCGCGCCAGCACATCGACCATGAGGCGGGCCGCGAAGCGATCACCGACTGGCGCGTAATCCGCCGCGACGAGGGCGAGACCCGCGTCCGCCTGACCCCGCACACCGGGCGCAGCCATCAGTTGCGCGTGCATATGCTGGCCCTCGGCCATCCGATCCTCGGTGATCCATTCTATGCCACCGGCCCGGCACGTGACTTTCCGCGCCTCATGCTCCATTCGGAAAGCCTGCGTCTGCGCCACCCCGACGGCGGGAAACACATGCGCTTCACCGCGCCCTGCCCGTTCTGACGCACTTGCGTCTTTGCCACCGCGCAAATACCCGTATTCCAGCGGGAGGCGCGCATTCTGCCGAAGCCACCACCCGAGGAAATGCGAGATGACCATCGAGGAAAAATTCCGCCGTCTCGCCACCGACAGCGCCCCCGGGCAGGAAGGGCGGCAGCAGGCCGGACCGCTTGATGCCCTGATGATCGGCGATCCGCTCCCCGGCCACCCCGTCGATTTCTCGCATGGTGATGTTGACGCCCATCCGCCCACGCCGGGAAGCCTGGCGCTGTTCACCCGGGGCTACGAGGCGGGCGGTGAGCAGGCCTATACCGAATATCGCGGCGCAGCCGGGATTCGCGACCTTCTCGCCCCGCGTCTGGCTTCCTTCACCGGGGCTCCGGTCGATGCACAATCCGGCCTGATCCTGACGCCTGGCACACAGGCTGCCCTGTTTCTCGCCATGGCCTCCACTGTCTCGCAGGGCGACCGCGTGGCCATCGTCCGGCCCGACTATTTCGCCAACCGCAAGATTGTGGATTTCCTCGGGGGTGAGGCGGTTCCCGTTGCCCTCGGCTGCGAGGACGGCACCGGGCTCGACCTCGACCAGCTCGAGGACGCCTTCCGCTCAGGTGTGCGCGTGTTCCTGTTCTCGAACCCCAACAACCCGACCGGCGCAGTCCTGCCACCTGACCAGATTCTCGCCATCGCCGAACTTGCCGGGCGCTATGGTGTCACCGTGATCGTGGACGAGCTTTACGCCCGACTTCTCTACCCCGGCACGACCTATGGCCACCTGCGCGCGCATCTGCCCGAAGATGCGCCGGTCATCACCATTTCCGGCCCCTCCAAGACCGAATCGCTTTCGGGCTTTCGCCTTGGCGTGGCCTTCGGCCAGCCCGGGCTGATCGAACGGATGGAGCGTCTGCAGGCCATCGTCAGCCTGCGCGCACCCGGCTACAGCCAAGCTGTCTTGCGCGGCTGGCTCGATGAGCCCGAAGGCTGGCTCACCGCCCGCATCATGGCACATCAGGAGATCCGCGACGATCTTCTTGCCGTCCTGCGTGCCGTTCCGGGCATCTCTGCGCGTACGCCGCAGGCCGGAAGCTATCTCTTCCCGCGCCTGCCCGCATTGCGGATGGCGTCAGGCGATTTCATCCGTCTCCTGCGCCATCAGGCCGGAGTGACCGTCACGCCCGGCACCGAGTTCAGCCCCGATGCGGACGACAGTATCCGCCTGAACTTCAGCCAGGATCACGAGACAGCGGTCGAGGCGATCCGTCGCCTCGCCGCCATGGTCGAACGCTATCGCGCCTGAGTGTCTATTCGGCGGCGACACCCGGATCCCAGTTCGAGATCGCCTTGCTGACAAGGAATTCCTCGATCCCCCAGACGCCGCCCTCGCGCGCGCCGCCGGAAGCCCCGATCCCGCCGAAGAACGCCCCGCGCGGCAGGCTCTTGCCGTTCATCTCGATCATCCCGGCATTGAGCGCCCGCGCCAGCCGGTTGCGCCGCGCGCCATCCTGCGTCTGGACGTAATTCGTCAGCCCGTAGACCGTGTCATTCGCGATGGAAAGCGCCTCGTCCTCGTTTTCAAAGGGAATGATCGAGAGGACCGGGCCGAAGATTTCCTCGCGCTCGATGGTCATGCCGGGCGTCACATCGGCAAAGACGGTCGGACGCACGAAGAAGCCCTTGTTGAGCCCCTCGGGGCGACCAAGCCCGCCCGAGACCAGCCGCGCGCCTTCCTCGATCCCCTTCTGGATATAGCCCTGCACCTG
>CAYUBT010000140.1:0-6716 GCA_964443055.1 uncultured Rubellimicrobium sp. | reverse complement strand
CGAAGATGCGCGCAATGCGCTTGCCGGAGCGAGCGACATCGATGCATTTCGTACGATTTGCGACGCAATCCCGGCCCCGGCCGATTGCCGGTTTGGCAACCCGGATGCGCCGATCGCTTATGCCGTCATCGGCGACAGTCACGCCGCCGCGCTTCGGCCCGCAATCGAGGCATCCGGGCTGATGGGAGATGCGGCTGGGGTCTTATTGTGGAACAGCAGTTGCGCCCTTCTTGATGGGATCGAAATGGTTGGGCATGCGCGGAGTGCTGAATGCGCGGATTTCAGGGATCGGGTCTGGGAAGAGGTTGAGCGTGAACCCGGCTTGTCTACAGTCGTTCTCGGCGGGAGATGGCCAGTCTATCTGACTGGAATGTGGCCGGAGGATCAATCAAAGCAGATATTCCTGACTGACTCCCAGAGCGAGGCGCCCTCAACAGCAGAGAGTAAGGCAGCTTTCTCGCGTGCTCTCTCCCGCACACTTGTGCGTCTGACAGAAATGGGGCGGCAGGTCATTATAATCGGTTCGGTGCCGGAGACAGGCCTTGATATACCCCATGTTACCGCCCAAGCCCTGTATATGGGCTATACCGCCCCACAGGGCGTCCCTCGTTCGGAGATTGAGGTCCGTGCCGGGACGACGGATGCAATCATTGCCGAAGCTGTGCAGCCATTCAACAGCGTCCGCTTCATCCCGTTGCTTGATGCACTCTGCGACGACGAATGGTGCGACGTGTCGCGTGATGGTGTCCCGCTCTATTCTGATGACGACCACCTCTCATATCGTGGGGCGCTTCTGATTGCCCCGGCGCTCAACCTCGGGGCTGTCCAACTTACCGCCTCCGAAATACCGGCGCGCACCTCGCCTTGAGCGCCGGTCTCAGGCGCGGGCGGTTTGCAAGGATCGGGAAAGCGTTCGCAACCGCAGATATTCCCCGACCCGCGGCCATAACGCCCTTGCCTCACGCCATGGCCGCGTTAGCCTGCGCCGGGTGACGAGAGGGGCATGACCTTGCGCGGATGGCCGAAAGAATGAGCGAGACCTGCGACATCCTCATTGCCGGGGGCGGGATCATGGGATCGTCGCTGGCCTTCTGGCTCTCGCGCGATCCGGGGTTCACGGGACGGATCATCGTCGTCGAACGGGATCCGACCTATGCGCGCGCGGCGTCGAGCCTGTCGAACTCCTCGATCCGTCAGCAGTTCGGCCAGCCGGTCAATATCGCCATCTCGCGTTTTGCCGCCGAATTCATTCATGATTTTCAAGACTTCATGGAGGATGACGCGGCCCCGGGGATCATGCTGCAGAGTTTCGGCTATCTCTATCTTGCCGATACGCAGCAGCTCGCCGCCCGTCTTGAAGGGCAGGTCGACCTGCAGAACCGCGAAGGGGCGGCGACCCGGCTTCTGTCGCGCGACGAGATCGCGGCGCGCTATCCGTTCTATGCGCTGGACGACATCCTCTGCGGCTCGATCAATACGGTGGACGAGGGCTATTTCGACGGGGCTACGATCTTCGACTGGTTCCGGCGCAAGGCGCAGGCGCGCGGGGTGGAGTATCGCGCCGATGAGGTGGTGGCGCTTCACCGCAAGGGCGCGCGGATCGAGAGCATCACGCTGAAGGGCGGGGGGCGGATCTCGCCCGGCGTCTTCGTCAACGCCGCCGGCACGCGCGGGGCGCAGGTGGCGGCGATGGCGGGACTGACCCTGCCCGTCGAGCCGCGTCGCCGCTTCACCTGGGTCTTCGACAGCCCGCCTGCGCGTGAATTTGGCCAACCCGTGCCGCTGACCATCGACCCGTCAGGTGTGCATGTGCGATCCGATGGCCAGTGGTTTCTCGCAGGGGCTGCGCCGGACGATGATACGCCCGTCGACCCGGACGATTTCACGATGGATCATGCCCTCTGGGAAGAAAGGGTCTGGCCGATCCTCGCCGCCCGCATTCCGGCGTTCGAGGTCGCTAAAGTGAAAAATAACTGGGTTGGGCACTACGATTTCAATATTTTTGATCAGAATGCGGTCATTGGTGCGGACGCGGAACTTGCGAATTTTCTCTGGTGCAACGGTTTCTCCGGCCATGGGCTGCAACAGGCTCCCGCCGTGGGACGCGGCCTCGCGGAACTGATCCTGCACGGGCGCTACCAGACGCTCGACCTATCGCCTTTGGGGCCTGCACGCATTGCCGAGGGTCGGCCTCTGACCGAAGGTGCCATCATCTGACGGAGACAGTCATGCTCAAGAAAATCGTCCTTACCGGCGCGCGGGGCTCGCTCGGAACCTCGTTGCGCGGGCCGCTGTCGCGGATGTGCGAGACCCTGCTCTCGACCGACATCGAAGCAGCGCCCGCCGATCTGATGGAAAACGAAGCCTGGGTGCAGGCCGATCTCGCGCGGATGGAGGAGGTCGCCCCGCTGATGGACGGCGTGGAGATGGTCGTCCATTTCGGCGCCATTGTGGATGAGAAGCCGTTCGAGGAACTCTGGGGCCCCAATTTCATGGGCTCCTACAATGTCTGGGAAAGCGCCTGGCGTGCCGGTGCGCGGCGGATCGTCTATGCATCCTCGGTCCATGCCGTGGGAATGCATGAAGCGACTGCCGCCGTCGATACCGATGCACCGCACCGGCCCGACACGTTCTACGGGCTCGCCAAATGTTTCACCGAGGATCTCGGGCGGCTCTACTGGGAGAAGCGGGGGCTGGAATCGGCGCATGTGCGCATCTTCTCCTGCACGCCCGAGCCCGAGAACCTGCGCGCGCTGGGCACTTGGCTCTCGCATCGCGACATGGTGGAACTCGTGCGCCGCGCGATCCTGACGCCGGTGGTGGGCTTTACCGTGGTTCACGGAATTTCGGGCAATACCCGCGCGCCCGTCAACAATGCCCGTGCGCCGCATCTGGGCTACCGTCCGCAGGACAATGCCGAGGATTGGGCCGAAGCGATCATGGCCGCCGCGCCGCCCGTCGATCCGCATGATCCCGCGCTCGCCCGACTGGGCGGCCCTTTCGCGGCGGTGCCGCTGGGCCAGTCGGGCGTCGAGGCGATCAGGGCCATGGGCAAGACCTGACGCTTGCCAAGGGGGCGGCGGGATGACAATCCTCGGGCAACCCGGAGGACGAGATGCAGACCCAGATTGCCCCGGCAGGGGTGAAGCGGACACAGCTTCCCCAGCTTCACGACACCCGCAACCAAGGCACCGCGCTCGATCTGGACTGGGTCGCGCGCGTGCAGGCCAATACCTCGGCCATCGAGCGGCGCGCGGCGACGCTGCCGGGGCGGCGGTCGGTCAAGAAGGAATGGCAGGCCGCCTGGCTCTGTCGCGCGATCAGCATGATCGACCTCACCACCCTGTCGGGTGACGACACGCCGGGTCGTGTGCGCAGGCTCTGTGCCAAGGCACGCCAGCCGGTCGCCCCGCGCATCCTCGAACAGCTCGGGATGGAGGGGCTGACGGTTGGCGCGGTCTGCGTCTATCATGAAATGGTCCCCGTCGCCGTCGAGGCCCTGCAGGGATCGGGCATCCCGGTGGCCGCGGTGTCCACGGGCTTTCCCGCCGGCCTGTCGCCCTTTCCGCTGCGTATCGCCGAGATCGGCGAAAGCGTGCGGGTCGGGGCGGAGGAGATCGACATCGTGATTTCACGCCGCCATGTCCTGACCGGCGACTGGCAGGCCCTTTACGACGAGGTGCGCGAGATGCGCGCCGCCTGCGGCGCGGCGCATATGAAGACGATCCTCGCGACCGGCGAGCTTGGCACCTTGCGCAATGTCGCCCGGGCGAGCCTCGTCTGCATGATGGCGGGGGCCGATTTCATCAAGACCTCGACCGGCAAGGAGGGCGTGAACGCGACGTTGCCGGTCTCGCTCACCATGATCCGGGCGATTCGCGACTATCACGACGCGACGGGAATGCGCGTGGGCTACAAGCCCGCAGGCGGGATTTCCAGGGCCAGGGACGCGCTCGTCTATCTGGCGATGATGAAGGACGAACTGGGTGACCGCTGGCTGCGGCCCGACCTGTTCCGCTTCGGGGCATCGAGCCTTCTGGGCGACATCGAGCGCCAGCTCGAACACCATGTGACCGGTGCCTATTCGGCCGGATGGCGTCACGCCATGGGCTGAACGGATGCGCGGGTCTCGGAGGGCTATACCGGCTGGGCCGCGAGGCCCAGGCTGATCGCGGCGAAGAAACAGGCGGAGCCCGCCAGTACGAAGCCGTGCCAGATCGCCGTCCCGAACCGCATCCCGTCCCGGTTGAAGATGGCGAGGCCGGACGACATCAGCAGGCCGCCCGCGATGATCAGCACCGTCGCGAGCGGGGCGAGGAACTGGATGATCGGCCACAGCAGCAGCGAGGGAAGCCAGCCGAGCGACAGGTAGAGGAGTGAATCCGCCCGGGTCGGATTGCGCCAGAAGGCGAGCTTCCGCACGGCTCCGGCAAGCGCCAGTATCCAGATGAGGGCCAGCACGCTCCAGGCGAACGCCCCGCCGATCATGGTGACGACCGGCGTGCAGGTTGCGGCAATCACGAGATAGATGGCCGCATGATCGATTCGCCGCAGGACCGGCCGCAGCCGTTCCCAGGGCGTGTGGTGATAGAGCGCCGACGCCGCGAAGCCGAAGACCAGCGCACCGCCATAGATGCTGGCGGCCACGATCTTCTCGCCGTCATGGCCGGAGGCGATGATGAAAAGCACCGCTGCCCCGGCGATGGCCAGCGTCAGGGCCAGCAGATGGACGAGCCCGTCCGCCACCCGTTCGGCGGTCGTGAGGTCGGGATATGTCCAGTTATGGGGCAATGCTGTCGTCCTGCTCCGGCGGGAAGCTTTCGGGGACAGGATAACAGACGAATGCAACAGGAATGGTGGTGCCGGTGTGGCACCACCATGCAAGATCGTGTGAATTTTTTGTGACTCGTGGGGATCACAGCCCCGGATAAAGCGGGAACCGTGCGCAAAGATCGGCGACCTCGCCGCGCACCTTCGCCTCGGTATCGGCATTGCCGTCATCGCCATGGGCTGCGAGTCCGTCGACGACCTCGACGATCCAGCGGGCGATCTGGCGGAACTCCTCCTCGCCGAAGCCGCGCGTCGTGCCGGCGGGTGCGCCGAGGCGGATGCCCGAGGTGACAAAAGGCTTCTCCGGATCGAAGGGGATGCCGTTCTTGTTGCAGGTCAGATGCGCGCGCCCCAGCGCCGTTTCGGTCGCCTTGCCGGTCACGCCCTTGGGCCGCAGGTCGGCGAGGCAGAGGTGGTTGTCAGTCCCGCCCGAGACGACGTCGATCCCGCCCTTCATCAGCTCATCCGCCATCGCGGCGGCATTGGCCTTCACCTGCGCGGCGTAGGATTTGAACTCGGGGCGCAGGGCCTCGCCGAGGGCCACTGCCTTTGCGGCGATCACATGCATGAGCGGGCCGCCCTGCAGGCCGGGGAAGACGGCGGAGTTGATCTTCTTGGCGATCTCCGCGTCATTCGTGAGGATCATGCCGCCCCGCGGCCCGCGCAGGCTCTTGTGTGTGGTCGTGGTGACGACATGCGCATGCGGGATGGGCGAGGCATGGACGCCTCCGGCCACCAGCCCGGCGATATGGGCCATGTCCACCATGAGGTAAGCGCCGATCTCGTCGGCCACGGCGCGGAAGGCCGCCCAGTCCCATTCGCGCGAATAGGCCGTGCCCCCGGCGATGATGAGCTTGGGGCGATGTTCGAGTGCTTTCCTGCGCATCTCCTCCATGTCAAGCCGCTGGTCCTGGGCCCGCACACCGTAGGAGACGACATTGAACCACTTGCCCGACATGTTCACCGGGCTGCCATGGGTGAGGTGGCCCCCGGAATTGAGATCGAGCCCCATGAAGGTGTCGCCCGGCTGCAGGAGCGCGAGGAACACCGCCTGGTTCATCTGGCTGCCGGAATTTGGCTGCACATTGGCAAAGCCGCAGCCGAACAGTTCCTTGGCGCGTTCGATGGCGAGCGTCTCGACCTGGTCGACGAACTGGCAGCCGCCGTAATAGCGTCGGCCGGGATAGCCTTCGGCATATTTGTTGGTCAGCACCGATCCCTGAGCTTGCAATACGGCCAGCGAGACGATGTTCTCGCTCGCGATCAGCTCGATCTCGTCGCGCTGACGGCCAAGCTCGGCAGTGACCGAGGCGAAAAGGTCTGGGTCGCGCGAGGCGAGATCTTCGGTGAAAAATCCGGGGTCGCGGACAGCGGCGGTCATCACATCATCCTTTCAGAGGCGAGGTTGCGCCCTGATAGCCTGTGTGCGCTGCGGCGGGAAGTCGCGATGCGACGCAAGGGACGCGTCTTGCGCCCCGGCAGAGCGCCCCGGCATCAAATTCGGGCCTTTTGTGACGTTTTGTGTTCAGGTTGCCGTAGAAAAGCGTTAATCGGCGTCGACTCGCCCGATTTGTGGCGAGTTCGACGAACAGGAGCCCCATGTGGTGTCGATTGACGACAAGCTGCAACCTATTCTGACCGAAGTCATGCGCCGCAACGCGGGCGAGGCTGAATTTCATCAGGCGGTTCACGAGGTGCTGGAAAGCCTCGGCCGGGTGATTGCCAAACATCCCCATTACCTCGAGCGCTCGCTGATCGAACGTATCTGCGAGCCGGAGCGGCAGATCATCTTTCGTGTGCCCTGGCATGACGACACCGGCCATATCCACATCAACCGCGGCTTCCGGGTGCAGTTCAACTCGGCGCTCGGCCCCTACAAGGGCGGC
>CAYUBT010000139.1:0-6755 GCA_964443055.1 uncultured Rubellimicrobium sp. | reverse complement strand
CTCGACGGGGGCGTCGAGCCGCGCGATGCCGCAAAGGCATGGCTCGCTGACCATCAGGACGTGCTCGGCCCCTGGCTCGAGGGCGTGACCACCATCGATGGCGGCGACGCCATGGCAGCCGTCACCGCGGCACTGGCGGGCTGACCTTGCATGACTGCCGCGCCTGCAAGGGCACGGCAGTCTTTCACGAGGTAACGCAACGGGGGCTTTCGAGCCCCCGTCCACGCATCCGGGCAACATGGGGCCCCTTCCGGCCATGATCATTCTCGACTTTCTGCGCGGCGTCATCTCGACGCTGCTCTACGGCATCGGCTGGTGCGTCCAGGCCGTGATCGACCTTGTCGTCTGGTTCGTCTTCGCGGTGATCTGGTTCGTGCAATGGCTGCCTGAACGCCTGCTCGGCCGCACGGGCGAGAAGATCCCCGTCGGTGACACTGCCGCCGACGGGTTCCGGTATCTCCAGAACGGCGCCCAGACCTTCTTCGACTGGCTGTCGGCCTCGTTGCAGACCGTGATCGACGTGATACTCGCGGCCCTGCTGCGTCCGCCGGGGACCAACTGGCTGTCGGGGCGGCGCTTCGATCCGTGGTACTGGTCCGAGGCGACCCATGCGCTGCTGATCATCGGGCTGTTCGTGCTGTTCGCCTGGATGATGCAGAGGTCGTGGAAGATCGCCCTGCTGGTGCTGGTGGGCTTCCTGTTCATCCTTGACCAGGGCTATTGGGAGGCGACGGCGCAGACGCTGACGCTGGTGCTCACGGCCTGCGTCGTCTGCATGGGCGTGGGTGTGCCCATCGGCATCGCCGCCGCGCACCGGCCAAGGCTCTACCAGGCCATCGCCCCGGTCCTCGACCTGATGCAGACCCTGCCGACCTTCGTCTATCTCATCCCGGTGATCGGCCTCTTCGGCCTCGGCATGGTGCCGGGCCTGATCGCCACGGTGGTCTTCGTCATGCCCGCGCCGATCCGCATGGCGCATCTGGGCATCACCGGAACGCCTGCCGCACTGATCGAGGCGTCACAAAGCTTCGGCGCGACCAAGCGGCAGACATTGTGGAAGGTCGAGCTGCCCTCGGCCTATCCGCAGATCATGGCCGGGCTCACGCAGACGATCATGCTGTCGCTGTCGATGGTGGTGATTGCGGGCCTCGTGGGTGCCAACGGCCTCGGCGTGCCGGTGGTGCGGGCGCTGAACACGGTGAACACGGCGCTCGGCTTCGAATCGGGGCTGATCATCGTCGTCGTCGCGATCATGCTGGACCGGATGCTGAGGGTGACGCGCAAATGAGCAGACAGACCGCCGTCGAGTTCGACGCCGTCAACATCGTCTTCGGCGAACACCCCGACCGGGCCCTGCCCCTGATGGACCAGGGCATGAGCCGCAGCGAGGTACAGAGAGAGACGAACCAGATCCTCGGGGTCCACGACTGCAGCCTTTCGGTGATGGAGGGCGAGATCCTTGTCCTCATGGGGCTGTCGGGCTCGGGCAAGTCCACGCTCCTGCGCGCGGTGAACGGGCTCAATCCCGTCTGCCGGGGCGAGGTGCGGGTGCGCACCGGGAAAGGCATGCAATCGGTCACCCATGCCGATCCGGCGACCCTGCGCGCGATCCGCCAGCATACCGTCGCCATGGTATTCCAGCAGTTCGGCCTGCTGCCCTGGCGCACGGTGCGCGACAATGTCGGGCTGGGCCTCGAACTGCGCGGCCAGAGCCGGGCGCAGCGCAACGCGCGGGTCGAGGAAGAGCTGCGGCTCGTCAACCTGCATGAACGCGCCGATGCGCTGGTGGGGGAACTCTCGGGCGGGATGCAGCAGCGTGTCGGCCTCGCCCGTGCCTTTGCCACCGATGCGCCGATCCTCCTGATGGATGAGCCCTTCTCGGCCCTCGATCCCCTGATCCGTGACCGGCTGCAGGACGAGTTGCTCGAACTGCAGGCCCAGCGCGGGCGAACCATCGTCTTCGTCAGCCACGGGCTCGACGAGGCATTCAAGCTCGGCAACCGCATCGCCATCATGGAAGGCGGGCGTATCGTGCAATGCGGCACCCCGCGCGAGATCTTCTCGGACCCGGCGAATGATTACGTCGCGGAATTCGTGGCGAACATGAACCCGCTCGGCGTGCTGACGGCGCGTGACGCGATGGGGCCTGCGGACGGAACGGAGGACGAGCCTGTCCACCCCGAAACCAGCGTGCGCGACGTGATGGCGCGGCTCTCGAAGACAGGCCGGCCGATCCCGGTCTCGGAAGACGGCCGGATCATCGGCGCGGTGACACAGGATTCGGTGCTCGCCCGGCTGGTCGATCCGCGCGGGCTGGGGGTCGCGTGACTCAGGCGGGCCAGAGCAGGCCCGCCGCCACCACCCACATCACGACACCGACCAGCGCATCGAGGACGCGCCATGCCCCGGGCCGTGCGAACAGCGGCGCAAGCGCCCTCGCGCCATAGGCCAGCGAGAAGAAGAAGACGAAAGAGGCCGTGATCGCTCCCGCGCCGAAGACCCATTCCCGCCCCGGCCAGCCGCGTGCGACCGAGCCGATCAGCATGACCGTGTCGAGATAGACATGCGGATTGAGCCAGGTGAGCGCGAGACAGGTCAGGAGCACCGCCGCCAGCCCCCGCCGGTCGTCCTGCGTGACCGTCAGCCCACCGCCGCCCCGCCAGGCGGCGATGAACGAGCGCAGGCCGTAGGCCAGCAGGAACGCCGCTCCGCCCCAGCGCAGGACCAGTTCCGCTCGTGGCGCAGCATCGACCAGCAGGCCGAGCCCGCCCACGCCCGCCGCGATCAGCAGGGCATCCGACAGCGCGCAGGTGAACGCCACGGCGAGGACATGCTCGCCCCGGATGCCCTGACGCAGGACAAAGGCGTTCTGCGCGCCGATCACGAAGATCAGCGACAGGCCCAGGCCGAAGCCGGTGGCGAACGTGGTGATCAGTCCGCGGCCTCGTAAGCGGCCATCACCTCGTCGGAGGCCTCGAAATTGGTGGTGACGTTCTGCACGTCATCGTCATCCTCGAGCGCCTCGACCAGCCGCATGACCTTCTGCAGGGTTTCCAGATCGACCGGCGCGGTCGTCTGCGGCCGCCAGATCAGCTTCGCAGTCTCGCTTTCGCCCAACACGGCCTCGAGTTTCGCGGACACGTCCGCAAGATCGGTATCGGCACAGATGATCCAGTGGCCGTCCTCGTCGGATTCGACATCCTCGGCCCCGGCCTCGATCGCGGCCATCATCACCGTGTCGGCATCGCCCGCCTCGGGCCGGAAGACGATCTCGCCCACCCGGTCGAACATGAAGGAAACCGAACCCGTCTCGCCCAGATTGCCGCCGGACTTGCTGAAGAGCGACCGGACATTCGAGGCCGTGCGGTTGCGGTTGTCGGTCAGTGCCTCGACGATCACCGCAACGCCGTTCGGCCCGTAGCCCTCGTAGCGGATCGCCTCGTAATCCCCGGCGTCGCCTCCCTGCGATTTCCTGATCGCGCGTTCGATCACGTCGCGCGGAACGGAATTCGCCCGCGCCTCCTTCACGGCCAGGCGCAGGCGGGCATTGGCCTCGGGGTCCGGCTCGCCCATCTTGGCGGCGACGGTGATCTCCTTGGAGAGCTTGGAGAACAGCTTGGACCGCGCCGCGTCCTGCTTGCCCTTGCGATGCTGGATATTGGCCCATTTCGAATGGCCGGCCATGAGTGCCCCCGGTGTGTGATCATGCTGATATGAGGGGCCTCATAGCCTCCGCTGGCCCGAATGGGCAAGGCCGCGCGGTACGCGGCCAGGGCTCCGAACGCATGTTCACATGCTCCCATGAATTAATGTGACGACCTCGGGCAGGAACGCGGACAGTATTCAGGCTGCGGGATGCCCGCGAAACCTCCGTCATTGCGAGGAGCCTAAGGCGACGCGGCAAGCCAGGCGGCGTGAGGACCGGGTTGCTTCGCTATCGCTCGCAATGACGGGGGCAGACCCCTTTCAATGCACGTAGAGCAGCGTCACCGCCCCCGAGGCGACCAGGCCCAGGAAAAAGTTCAGCGGCAGGCCGATGCGCAGGAAATCGACAAACTTGTAGCCGCCGGGGCCGTAGATCATCGTGTTGACCTGATAGCCGATCGGAGTGGCGAAGCCGAAGGACGCGCCCATCATCACCAGCACCAGAACCGGGCGCGGATCCAGACCGAGGGTCACGGCCAGTTCGATGGCGATGGGCGACATGACCACCGCGACGGCATTGTTCGACAGAAGCTCTGTCAGGATCGAGATGACGACGAAGATCGCGAGCAGGGTCCAGAACGCGGGCCAGCCTGCCATCAGCGGCCCGATCGCACCCACGATCAGCGAGACTGCGCCGGAATGGTCCAGAGCCTTCCCGACGGCAAGCATGGCGATCAGCATGACGATCAGCCGACCCTCGATGAAGCCGAAGGCCTCGTCCGCGTCGATGCAACGGGTCAGCAGTACCACCGCCACACCGATGAAGGCGAGGATCTCGATCGGGGCCACGCCGATCGCCGAGAAGCCGACGACACCGGCGAGCACGGCAATCACCACGGGCGCATGGCTGCGACGGAAGGCGCGTTCGCGCGGCTGGCTCACATCGACGAGATTCTGGTCGGCGGCGAGGCGGCGAATGTCGGCAGGCGCGCCCTCGAGCAGGAGCGTGTCGCCCACCCGGACCACCACGTCATCAAGCTGGCGGCCGATGTTCTGGTCGCGCCGGTGCAGGGCGAGCGTGTAGACGCCATAGCGGCGACGCAGGCGCATGTCGCCGAGGCGGCGCCCGACCATGCGGCAGTCGGGGGTGATAAGCACCTCGAGCGTGGTCGTCTCGACCTGCGAGATCTGGTCGACACGACGCAGTGACTTGTCGTGCTGGAGGCTGAGCAGCTCGGTCATGGGCGTGCGCAGCACCACCCGGTCACCGACCTGAAGCGTCACGCCTTCGAGATTGCGGCGCAGCGACACATCGCCCCGGATCACGTCGATGAGCCGCACACCCTCGCGCTTGAAGAGCTGGATCGACAGCACCTCGCGGCCGACAAGGATGGAATCGGGCGGAATCACGGCCTCGGTGAAGAATTTGGCCTTCGAGCGGTCGGAAAGCAGCGTCGCCATGGAGTCGCGCCAGGGCAGGAGACGGGGGCCGACGATGGCGAGATAGAGAAGCCCGGCCGCCGCAACCGGCAGGCCCACGGGCGTGATCTCGAAGATCCCGAACGGTTCCAGCCCCGACTGCCGTGCCACGCCATCGACGACGAGGTTGGTCGAGGTGCCGATCAGCGTTACCGTGCCGCCCATGATCGTGGCATAGGCAAGCGGGATCAGCAGGCGCGAGGGCGTCGTGCCCATCTCGCGCGCCAGATGGATGAAGACCGGCAGCATCACCACGACGATGGGCGTGTTGTTGAGAAAGCCCGAGAGGACCACCACCCCGACCAGCAGGGCCGCCAGCGTCAGGCGCGGATATCGCGCGACATGGCGCGAGGCCAGCCCGCTGACGAGATCGAGCCCGCCCGTGCGCACCAGCGACCCCACAAGGACGAACATCGCGGCGATGGTCCAGGGCGCGGGATTGGCGAAGACATCGAGCGCCTCGTTCGCGGGCAGCAGCCCGAGGACCACGAACAGCATTGCCCCGCCGATGGCCACCACCTCGACCGGGTAGCGTTCGCGCAGGAAGGCCACGAGCATCAGCAGCATCAGCACGACGGCGGCCCAGGGCTGCCATTCGGCCGGAAGCGCAAGCGCGGACATCAGCCCGCCTCCCCGCGGGTTCGGATCATGGCCGGGATTCCACGAGCGGGCCGCCTACCCGCACCGCCGCCACCTTGCGGGCAAGGCCGGTGGAATCGTCGGTCTCGACCAGCACGCCCGAAAGCGTGGCCTCGCCCGTGGCCGGCGTGAAACGGTCGCGCGCCATACCGGTGATGAAACGGCGCATCGGCTCGGCCTTGTCCATGCCGATCACGGAATCATGGACCCCGCACATGCCCGCATCGGTCTGGTAGGCGGTGCCACCGGGCAGGATCATCGCGTCGGCAGTGGGGATATGGGTATGGGTGCCGATGACGAGGCTGGCACGGCCGTCACAGAAATGGCCCATGGCGGTCTTTTCCGACGTGGCTTCGGCATGGATCTCGATCACGCTGGCCTGAATCGCGCCGCCCGGGGGATGGGCGCGCAGGAGCGCATCGACCGCGGAAAACGGATCGTCGAAGGGCCGTTTCATGAACACCTGCCCGAGCACCGGCACGACCAGCACCTTGCGGCCCCTCGGGGCATCGAACACGCGGGCACCGTGGCCGGGCGCGCCTTTCGCGAAATTCACCGGCCGCAGCACGCGCGGTTCGCTGGCGATGAAGGCCTGCATGTCCTTCTGGTCGAAGGCATGGTCGCCCAGCGTCACCACATCGGCCCCGGACTCGAGGAGCACGCGGGCATGATCGGCGGAAAGACCCATGCCGGCGGTTGCGTTCTCGCCATTGACGATGACGAAATCGAGCCGCCACTCCGCCCGCAGGCCCGGCAGCCGGTCGCTGATTGCGGCGCGCCCCGAACGGCCGACCACATCGCCGAGAAAGAGCAATCTCATGACCCCTCGCCTTAGGTGTCCGGTGCAGTTGACGCAAGCGTGATTGCACATACGGTTCCCGTCCGGCAGAATCGCGTGGCGCACGAAGCGCAGGGCCGGGTCCGGTAGGTTGCTCCGCCGTCGCTCGCAATGACGGAACGAGCGACCGCCTCGGCGCCGGCCGCACCGGGGG
>CAYUBT010000138.1:0-6796 GCA_964443055.1 uncultured Rubellimicrobium sp. | reverse complement strand
CATCAGATCTGGGTGCGGTTTCCGGTGGTCTATGCGCCAAGCGTTCCTGTTTTCCTGACAGGTCCGGATGCTCCGATGCCGGTCTTCACTCGTGATGACAAAACACAACTTGCTGAGCAACTGGAGCAAGCAACAGTTGTGATCTGGACCACAACGCCGTGGACGATCCCGCAGAACCGGGCGGTGGCCTTCAACCCAACGATTGCCTACGGGCTTTACCGTGTGGATTCACTTGAGGCTGAAAATTCACAAATTCGCCCGGGTGAAACCCTGGTTCTGGCCGATGCTTTGTCGGAAAATGTCAAGGCGGCGGGTAAGATTGCGGCTTGGACGCGGCTACGCAATGTGGCTGCAAACGAGCTTACCGGCCTGGTCATGGCCCATCCGCTGCGCGGTGTCGAAGGTGCGGGCGGCGAATGGGATTACGACGTGCCCATGGTCGCGGGCGATCATGTCACCGAGGATGCGGGCACGGGCTTTGTCCATACCGCCCCGAGCCACGGTGAAGACGACTATCAGATGGGTCTGAAATACGGTCTGAAGATGACTCACAATGTCGGCCCGGACGGCAGTTTCCGCGACGACCTGCCGCTGTTTGCCGGGCAGCATGTCATCACGCCTGATGGCAAGGAAGGCCCGGCAAATGTCTCGGTCATCAAGCAACTCGCCTGGGCGGGCAAGCTGTTTGCCAAGGGCAGGATCAAGCACTCCTACCCGCATTCATGGCGCTCGAAAGCGCCGGTGATCTTCCGCAACACGCCGCAATGGTTCGCCGCCATCGACCGCACGCTCGATGACGGGCTGGGCCGGTATGGCGACACGATCCGCAGCCGTGCGCTCGCCTCGATCCGCGAACTCGTCACCTTCACGCCGCCTTCGGGCAAGAACCGGCTGCAGGCGATGATGGAGACGCGGCCCGACTGGGTTCTGTCTCGCCAGCGTGCCTGGGGCGTGCCGCTCGTCTGTTTCACGAAGAAGGGCGCGGCACCCGACGATCCCGATTTCCTGCTGAAGGCCCCCGAGGTGAATGCCCGGATCGTCGCCGCATTCGAGGAGGGCGGCGCGGATGTCTGGTATGGCGAGGGGTTCAAGGAGCGTGTGCTGGACGGGATCGCCGATCCCGATGACTACGAACAGATCTTCGACGTGCTCGACGTCTGGTTCGACTCCGGCTCGACCCATGCTTTCGTGCTGCGCGACCGCCCCGATGGTGCGCCCGACGGAATCGCGGATGTCTATCTCGAGGGCACCGACCAGCACCGCGGCTGGTTCCATTCCTCGATGCTGCAGGCCTGTGCCACGCGCGGGCGCGCGCCTTACCGCAATGTGGTGACCCACGGCTTCACGCTCGACGAGAAGGGCATGAAGATGTCCAAGTCGCTGGGCAACATCACCGCGCCGCAGGAAGTGATCGACCAGTATGGCGCGGACATCCTGCGGCTCTGGGTCGCGCAGGCCGATTACACTGCCGACCAGCGCATCGGCCCGGAGATCCTCAAGGGTTCGGCCGACAGCTACCGCCGCCTGCGCAACACGTTGCGATTCATGCTTGGCGCGCTCACCCATTTCCGCGAGGAAGACCGGGTCGCCCCGGACGAGATGCCGGAGCTCGAGCGGCTGATGCTACACGAACTCGCGCTGCTGGATCGCGAATTGCGCGACGGCTACCGGCGGTTCGATTTCCAGGGCGTGTTCAAGGCAGTGTTCGATTTCGCGACATCGGACCTGTCGGCCTTTTACTTCGATATCCGCAAGGATGTCCTTTACTGCGACGGCGACAGCCCGCGCCGCAGGGCCGCGCGCACGGTGCTTGATCTGCTGTTCCATCGCATCGTTACCTGGGCCGCGCCGATCCTTGTCTTCACCATGGAGGAAGCCTGGCTTGAGCGGTTCCCCGGCGATGATTCCTCGGTTCATCTGCAGGATTTCCCCGAAACGCCCGCCGACTGGGCCGATGATGCGCTGGCCGCGAAATGGGACAGGGTGCGCAAGGGGCGGCGGGTCGTGACCGGCGCGCTCGAAGTGCAAAGGGTGGCCAAGGTGATCGGCGCGAGTCTCGAGGCCGCGCCGGTGGTTCATGTCGACGAAGCCACGGCTGCCGCGCTCGAAGGCATCGACTTCGCCGGGATCTGCATCACCTCGGGCCTGACCGTGACCACGGATCCCGCGCCGGATGATGCGTTCCGCCTGTCCGATGTGCCCGGTGTGGCGGTCGTCTTCGCCCGTGCCGAGGGTGCGAAATGCGAACGCTGCTGGCAGATCCTTCCCGATGTCGGAACGCATGCCCATCCGGGCACCTGCGCGCGCTGTAATGCGGCCCTGTCCGGGGGGTGAGCGCGGGGCGGATCAGCGCCGGGGTTGAAACCCCCGTCGGCCCGTTTCGCCTGACCGGATGCGATGGCGTGATCGTCGGGGCGGAATGGCGCGCGGGGCCCGCGCCCACGACACCGCTTCTGCGCCGGGCGTTGGAACAGGTCACGGACTGGTTCGCGGGCAGGCGGCAGGCATTCGACCTGCCGCTCGCCCCGGCCGAGGGGTTCGCCGCACGGATGCGCGCCGCCATGCTGGCCATTCCCTACGGCGAGACGCGCACTTATGGCGAGATCGCGCGTGACCTCGGCGTGAGCGCGCAGGCCGTGGGGCAGGGCTGCGGGGCTAATCCGCTGCCGCTCATCGTGCCCTGCCACCGGGTGCTCGCGGCCGATGGTACCGGCGGCTATTCGGGTGGTGGCGGAGTCGAGACCAAGATCGCACTCCTGCGCCACGAGGGGGCCGGGGGCTTCCTGCTGTGAGCATGGGTGTCCTGCTGGCGGTTCTCGGCGCGGCGCTTCTGCATGCGACCTGGAACGCGCTCATCAAGGTGGGGGCGAGCCGGGTCGGCGCGATGGTCATCATGTCCATCGGCGAGGTGGTGATCGGTCTGCCGATTGCACTGGCCCTGCCGATGATCGCGCCGGCCGCCTGGCCCTGGGTGCTGGCGGCGGGCTGCACGCATTTCGCCTACAAGTTCTTCCTGACCTACGCCTATGACCGGGGCGACCTGAGCCGCGTCTATCCGATCGCGCGCGGCGCAGCCCCGATGGCGGTGGCCCTGGCCGGTGCCTTCATCCTGCCCGATGCCGTGAGCGCCGGACAATATGGCGGAATCGCCCTGCTGGGGCTCGGTATCCTTCTCATGGCCCGCGGCGTCTTTACCGGGGGCGAGGAGCGCAGGCTCCTGCCCTTCGCGCTGGGATCGGCGGCGGCCACAGCGACCTATACGCTGATCGACGGGCTCGGGGCGCGCCTCTCGGGTGATGCGGTGGCCTATGTCGCCTGGGTCTTCGTCGTGGACGGCCTTGTCTTCAGCCTCGGCATGATCGCCCTGCGCGGCCGCGAGATCGTGCCGCGCGGCGGGCGGGCCTGGGCGCAAGGCTTTTCCGCCTCGGCTGCGTCCTACGGGGCCTATGCCGTGTCGATCTGGGCCATGACCGTGGCCCCCATCGCCGTGGTTGCTGCCCTGCGCGAGACCTCGATCCTGTTCGCCGTCCTTATCGGCTGGCTGGCCTTTGGCGAGAGAATGGACAGGATGAAGGCACTGGCCGCGGTGCTGATCGTCTGCGGCGTGATCCTTACCCGATTGTGACAGGAGACCGAGATGCCCGTCCATGCGGCACTGACGACATTGTCCGGCCAGAGCGCAGCCGAGGCGCTGGCCGAGGCGCTCGAAACCCTCGATCCGGCCCCCTATGCGCTGGGCGTGACCGGGATCGAGGACGGCTCGGGCCTGTGGGAAGTGGGCGCGCATTTCGAGGAACCGCCCGACGGGATCGCCCTTGACCTGCTTGCCGCCGCCCATGGTGCGCGCCCTTTTGCCGTCAGCGAGGTGCCCGACATCGACTGGGTTGCCCATGTGCGGCGCGAATTGTCGCCGGTGGAAGCCGGGCGGTTCTTCGTCCATGGCAGCCATGATGCCGACAAGGTGCCGGAGGGGGCCGAGGCTCTGCTGATCGAGGCAGCCATGGCTTTCGGCACCGGCCATCACGGCACGACGCTTGGCTGTCTGCGGGCGCTGGAGCGGTTGGTGGCGGCGGGGGTGGTGCGCCACCGCGTGGCCGATATCGGCGCCGGCACGGCGGTGCTGGCCATGGCTGCGGCCAGGGTCTGGCCCGGCGAGGTCGTGGCCAGCGACATCGACCCGGTTGCGGTCGAGGTGGCCGAGGCCAATGTCGTGGCGAACGGCCTCGTCGGCCGGGTGCGCTGCATCGAGGCGGCGGGTTTCGACCATCCCGACATCGCCGCCCGCGCGCCCTTCGATCTGGTCTTCGCCAATATCCTCAAGGGTCCGCTCATCGCACTGGCACCGGATATGGCCGCGCATGTCGCGCCGGGGGGCGAGGTGATTCTTTCGGGGATTCTTGTGGAACAAGGCGAGGATGTGGCGGCGGTTTATTCGCGATCCGGCTTCAATCTGCGCGAACGCGAGGACATTGGTGAATGGGCGACACTGGTCCTTGCCCGGATGTGAGGCATTTGCAGTGAACGCCACAATTTCGCCATGATTCAAGCCAATTACGGCGAATGTAAGGTGGGGGCCTTACGAGGGTTGTCTGCCATGGCTGTTTTGCCGGTAATTGATCAGGGCTTCGCGGATCGCCTGCGCAAGCTCGACCGCAAGCATCGCCGGATCCGTGACCGCGGCTATCGCCGTCATGTCGGGCCGGACGGGCTTGTCGTACAATATCCGCGTCGCCGCACGCTGCGGTTTCCGCTGCGGGGGTTCGTGCTGCTCGCACTTCTCGCCTTCGCCTTCAAGGTCTGGATATTCACCTCGCTCGGGCCGAACGACTATGCCGCGCGGATCGACGCGCTGGCTGCCGGGAATGTCGCCGAACGGGCGGCTGCCTGGGCCATGCAGCCGGAAGCGGTGACCGGGGCGGTTTCCGCCTGGGTCGTGCAGGCCGTGGCTGCACTCCCCGGCTGATCGCGACCCGGGAAATGAAAAGGCCGCGCCGGAGTGCCGGCGCGGCCTTTCCCGTCTGAGATGCCCGGATCGCTCAGCGGGGCCCGCCGCTGCGGGCAATGTCCTCGATGTCGCCACGGCACAGGCCGATGTCCTGCAGTTCGTGCTCGCTCAGCCGTGAAAGGGTGTTGCGAGTGACGCGAGCGTCGTTCCAGTTGCGCAGGTTATGGAAAAGCGCTGCACTGATCCGGCCGAATGAGAAACGGGGCACGGCGACGATGGGGCGGGGGGTATCAATGATTGCCATGGCGAAACTCCATAAGACCGGGGCCGCTGCATTGCGGCAAGTTGCCCGATAGGGCGCAATTAGGCCCGCGCCGGGGCGCGAGCCAGAGAAGAAAACGCATGACAATCATGCGTTTTTCGCATGTCTGGTGCGGCTTTTGTCACGGACCCGTGAGAGCCGGTCGCACATGTCGTTTTTGCATCTGCGAAGGTCGCCGCAGGGGGCGGATTCGGGCGTCCTCACGGCGGCGTGTGGTGGCTGCCCGCTGCAATTCTCCTTGGCCTGCGTTCGCTCTTTGTGCTAGCTGTTGCAGCAAAGAAACAGGGCAGGGGCGGTCATGCGGGTTCTGGGGGTCGATCCGGGCTTGCGCAACATGGGCTGGGGCGTGATTTCCGTGGACGGGTCGCGAATCAACCATGTCGCAAACGGCATCTGTCATTCGGGTTCGGGCGCGCTCGCCGAGCGACTGCTGTCGCTGCACGACCAGTTGTCCGAAGTGGTGGCGCTCTGGTCCCCCGAGGCGGCGGCGGTCGAGGAGACCTTCGTGAACAAGGACGCCACCGGCACGCTGAAACTCGGCCAGGCCCGGGCCATCGCCCTGCTGGTCCCGGCGCAGAACGGCATCGCCGTGGGCGAATATGCGCCAAACGCCGTGAAGAAGGCCGTGGTGGGTGTGGGCCATGCCGCGAAGGAACAGGTGGCCCATATGGTCCGCCTGCATCTGCCGGGCGTGCAACTGGCGGGGGCCGATGCGGCCGACGCGCTCGCCATCGCCATCTGCCATGCCCATCACCTGCAATCGGCGGGGCACCTGTCGCGCGCGCTCGCCAAGGCGGGCGTGGCATGATCGGGCGGCTGTCGGGCATCCTCGACTACAAGGGGCCGGATCACGTCCTGATCGACGTGCGCGGCGTGGGCTATGTCGTCCATGTGAGCGACAGGGTGCTGGCCCGTCTGCCGGGGCCGGGCGAGGCGGTGGCCCTTTATACCGATCTGGTCGTGCGGCAGGACATGATGCAGCTCATCGGTTTTCTCACCCTGACTGAAAAGGAGTGGCACCGGCTGCTCGTGGGCGTGCAGGGCGTGGGGGTGAAGGCGTCGCTGGCGATCCTCGGCACGTTGGGGGCCGAGGGGCTGTCGCGCGCCATTGCCCTCGGCGACTGGAACGCGGTCGCGCGGGCGCGTGGTGTCGGCCCCAAGACCGCGCAAAGGGTGGTGATCGACCTCAAGGACCGGGCGCCTTCGGTCATGGCTATGGCAGGCCGGGCAGCGATGGACGATGACCCGCCCGAAGTGATCGACGAGCCCGCCGCGCCGCCGCGCCGCAAACGCGCCGCCGCCCCCGATCCTTCGGCGACGGCTGCCGCCGATGCGCTCTCGGCGCTGATGAACCTCGGCTACACCCCCTCTGACGCCGCTGCCGCCGTTGCGGAGGCACAGGGCGAAGACATGGACGCGGACATGCCCGCGCTCATCCGCCTCGCCCTGAAGCGGCTGGCCCCGAGGTGAGAGGATGACTGCCCCCGATCCCGTCCTGCGCCCCGAGAGCCAGCCCGAGGATGCCGACC
>CAYUBT010000137.1:0-6820 GCA_964443055.1 uncultured Rubellimicrobium sp. | reverse complement strand
CCGGCTTGCACAGCACCTGACCACGCTCCACACCGTCACGGTCAACCCCGCGAAGAAGCGCGCCGATGTTGTCACCCGCCTCGCCGCGATCAAGCAGCTTGCGGAACATCTCGACGCCGGTGCAGACGGTCTTCTTCGTGTCGCGAATGCCGACGATCTCGATCTCGTCGCCCACGTTGATCACACCGCGCTCGACACGACCCGTCACCACCGTCCCGCGGCCCGAAATCGAGAACACATCCTCGATCGGCATCAGGAACGGCTGGTCGACAGCCCGCGCAGGCGTCGGGATGAACTCGTCAACCGCAGCCATCAGCTTGCGGATCGCATCCTCGCCGATCTCCTTGTTCGTCCCCTCCAGCGCCGCAAGCGCAGAACCCGCCACGATCGGCGTATCGTCACCGGGATAGTCGTAGTCCGACAGAAGCTCGCGCACTTCCATCTCCACAAGCTCCAGAAGCTCGGGGTCGTCCACCTGGTCCACCTTGTTCAGGAACACGACAATGCTCGGAATCCCCACCTGGCGCCCAAGCAGGATATGCTCACGCGTCTGCGGCATCGGCCCGTCGGCCGCCGACACGACCAGGATCGCACCGTCCATCTGCGCCGCACCCGTGATCATGTTCTTCACATAGTCCGCGTGACCCGGGCAGTCGACATGGGCGTAGTGGCGCGCGTCCGTCTCGTATTCCACATGCGACGTCGAGATCGTGATCCCCCGGGCCTTCTCCTCAGGCGCGTTGTCGATCGCGTCATAGGCCTTGAAATCGCCGAAAAACTTCGTGATCGCAGCCGTCGTCGTCGTCTTGCCGTGGTCAACGTGACCAATCGTACCGATGTTCACATGCGGCTTCGTCCGCTCAAACTTCGCCTTCGCCATGAGGGCAACTCCTGTTCTCTGTCGCTGCGCGCCGCGCAGCTGCGGTGGGATCGGTGGGCTTCCGGCCCACCGCAATGATCATGCGTATTTCTTCTGGATCTCGTCCGAGATGTTCTGCGGCACGGCCTCGTAATGATCGAACTGCATCGTGAACACCGCACGACCCGAGGTCATCGAGCGCAGCGTGTTGATATAGCCGAACATGTTGGCCAGCGGTACGAAGGTGGTGATGACATTCGCGTTCCCGCGGCTGTCCTGCCCCTGCACCATGCCCCGACGCGAGGTCAGGTCGCCGATGACGCTGCCGGTATATTCCTCGGGCGTCACCACCTCGACCTTCATGATCGGCTCGAGCAGCTTCGCGCCGGCCTTGCGCAGACCTTCACGCATGCACATGCGCGCGGCGATCTCGAAGGCGAGGACGGAGGAGTCCACATCGTGGAACTTGCCGTCCACGAGCGCCACCTTGAAGTCGATGACCGGGAAGCCCGCGAGCGGACCCGAATCCATCACCGACTTCACGCCCTTCTCGACACCCGGGATATATTCCTTGGGCACAGCACCGCCGATGATGCGCGATTCGAAGGAATAGCCTTCGCCAGGCTCGGTCGGGGTGATGATGAGCTTCACCTCGGCGAACTGGCCCGAACCACCGGTCTGCTTCTTGTGCGTGTAGGTGTGCTCGACCTCGTGGCTGATCGTCTCGCGATAGGCCACCTGCGGTGCCCCGATATTGGCCTCGACCTTGAATTCGCGCTTCATGCGGTCGACTAGAATGTCGAGGTGCAGCTCGCCCATCCCCTTCATGATCGTCTGGCCCGATTCCTGGTCGGTCTCGACCCGGAAGGACGGGTCCTCGGCGGCAAGGCGCGCAAGCGCGGTCGCCATCTTCTCCTGGTCGGCCTTGGTCTTGGGCTCGACCGCGATCTCGATCACCGGATCGGGGAAGGTCATGGTCTCGAGGACCACCGGGTCCTTTTCCGAGCTGAGCGTGTCGCCAGTCGTGGTCTCCTTGAGACCGGCCAGGGCGATGATGTCGCCGGCATAGGCCTCGTCGATCTCTTCGCGGGCCTGGGCGTGCATCATCATCATGCGGCCGATGCGCTCGCGCTTGCCCTTGGTCGAGTTCAGGATCGCGTCGCCCTTCTTCAGCACGCCTGAGTAGATGCGCATGAAGGTCAGCGAGCCGACGAACGGGTCGTTCATGATCTTGAAGGCGAGACCGGAGAAGGGCTCGTCGTCCGAAGCATGGCGGGCCACGTTGCGGGTCTCGGTCTCGTCGCCGGGACGGAAACCCATATAGGGCCGCACGTCGGTGGGCGACGGCAGATAGTCGATCACCGCATTGAGGAGCGGCTGCACACCCTTGTTCTTGAATGCCGAACCGGCGAGCACCGGCACGAAGGCGAGCGTAAGCGTCCCCTTGCGGATCAGCGTCCGCAGGGTATCGACATCGGGCTCCTCGCCCTCGAGATAGGCCTCCATCGCCGCATCGTCCTGCTCCACGGCAAGCTCGATGAGTTCGGCGCGGCGGCGCTCGGCCTCGTCCCTGAGGCTGTCGCGAATCGGGGCATGGGTCCAGGAGGCGCCAACATCGTCACCCTTCCAGAGCCATTCCTCCATCGTCACGAGATCGACGATGCCCTCGAGCTTGTCCTCGGAACCGATCGGGAAGGCCACCGCCGCCGGCGTCGCGCCGGTGCGGTCCTTGATCATGTTGAGGCATTTCTGGAAGTCGGCCCCGATCTTGTCCATCTTGTTGACGAACACGATCCGCGGAACGTGGTAGCGGTCGGCCTGCCGCCAGACGGTTTCCGTCTGCGGCTCGACCCCGGCGTTGCCGTCCAGAAGACAGACCGCGCCATCGAGCACGGCAAGCGAACGCTCGACCTCGATGGTGAAGTCGACGTGGCCCGGTGTGTCGATGATGTTCAGCCGGTGCTTGGGCGACGTCGGCGCGGTGCCGTCATAGGTCTTTTCCCAGAAGGTCGTCGTCGCGGCCGAGGTAATGGTGATGCCCCGCTCCTGCTCCTGCGCCATCCAGTCCATGGTCGCGGCACCATCATGGGTCTCGCCCATCTTGTGCGACTTGCCGGTGTAGAACAGGATTCGCTCGGTCGTCGTGGTCTTGCCCGCGTCGATATGAGCCATGATCCCGAAGTTGCGATAACGATCCAGCGGATATTCCCGTGCCATGTCCGCCTCCTTACCAGCGATAGTGGCTGAATGCCTTGTTGGCATCGGCCATCTTGTGAGTGTCTTCGCGCTTCTTCACGGCGGCACCGCGGTTGTTGACCGCATCGGCGAGTTCGCCGGCCAGGCGCTCTTCCATCGTGTGCTCGTTACGCTTCTTCGAGGCGTCGATGAGCCAGCGGATCGCCAGCGCCTCACGACGCTCGACGCGCACCTCGACGGGGACCTGGTAGGTCGCACCACCCACGCGGCGCGAGCGGACCTCGACCGACGGCTTGATATTCTCGAGCGCCTCGTGGAACACCTCGACCGGCTCCTTCTTGAGGCGCTCCTGCACCCGGTCAAAGGCGGAATAGACAATGCCTTCCGCGATCGACTTCTTGCCGTCGACCATCAGGTTGTTCATGAATTTCGACACCACCCGGTCACCATATTTGGCGTCGGGCAGGATTTCGCGCTTTTCGGCGGCGTGACGACGGGACATCTCTCAGATCCTCACTTCGGCCGCTTCGCGCCGTATTTCGAACGACGCTGCCTGCGGTCCTTGACGCCCTGCGTGTCCAGAACACCGCGCAGGATGTGGTAACGCACGCCGGGAAGGTCCTTCACCCGCCCACCACGGATCAGCACGACCGAGTGTTCCTGCAGGTTGTGGCCTTCGCCGGGGATGTAGGAAATCACTTCATATGCATTCGACAGCCGCACTTTCGCGACCCGCCGCATGGCCGAGTTCGGCTTCTTCGGCGTCGTCGTGTAGACGCGCGTGCAGACGCCGCGCTTCTGCGGGCAGCCTTCGAGGTGCTGCGATTTCGACTTCATCACTTTCGGCCGCCGCGGCTTGCGGATCAGCTGCTGGATCGTAGGCATTGGGTGTCTTTCCCCGCTCGTGACACATGTGTCGCGGCCCCGGAGGTCCGCAGTTTCATTGGCACACCTCACGCGTCCGTGAAGCGCAAAAACCCGCGCGCGCCCCCTTTCCCGGGAGCGGGGCGGTGGTCCAGAGGATCGGGGCGCATGCCCGGATCATGACCGGCAACTCTCTGGATGGCGTTGGGACCAAGGCCCCGCCAAGTGGGCGCCGTATAGGGGGAGTCGCGAGGGGTGTCAACAGCGCCTGTCGCCGCTCGTCACCGGAGCTCTCTGCGCTCGCAATGACGAAGGAATGGCAGCTCCCGTCCCCCCGTCATTGCGAGGAGGCGAAGCCCTGCGCTCGTCACAGGGCAAGACGCCGTTCGCGCACGAGCGTGTAAAGCCCCGATACGACGATGATCGCCCCCCCGGCGAGCATGAGCACATCGGGCACCTCGGCGAAGAACACGAGCCCGAGCACGACGGCGACCAGAAGGCTGAAGTAGCGGAACGGCGCGACGAAGCCGAGATCGCCCACGCGCATGGCGCTGACCGACGTGATATAGCCGACGGAGACCGCGACCACCGCACCGAGCAGAAGCCAGCCCTGCGTCGCCGTCATCGGATCGGTGCCGACGAAGGGCAACCCCATGGCCGAGACGGCAGTGACGCCCACGGCGGAAATCCCGGCCACCGCAAGCGACGGGGCGGCAGGCGACAGCATCCGCGCAAAGATGTCGCGCGCGGTGACGCAGACCACCGCACCCACGGCCAGAAGCGACCAGGCGTTGAAGCCTTCGGCCCCCGGCCTCACGATCAGGAGCATGCCGGCAAGCCCGATCCCGATGGCCGCTCCACGCCGCCAGCCGACGGGTTCGCGCAGGAACAGGAAGCCCGCAAGCGTGACGGTCAGCGGCAGGGCCTGCAGGATCGCTGACACGTTGGCGAACGGCATCCGCTGCAGGGCGCTGACGAACAGGAGTGCCGCCGCCGCCTCGGTCAGCGCACGGCCGATGGAGAGCAGCCAGTCGCGCCGCGACAGGACCGAAAACCGCACACCGCGCAGATACATGATCGTCATCAGCACCAGCGAGATGCCGATTCCGCGCAGGAACAGGACCTGCCAGACGTTCACCCCGGTGCCGATTCCCTTGAGAAAGGAATCGTTCACCGTGAAGAACCCCATCGCGGACATCATCAGCAATGCGCCGCGGGTATTGTCGGACAATCCTCGCATCAGCATCCGCTATCAACGAACCGTCACCGTGGCCAGAGAGTGCGAGGCGGGGTGCCTCCCCCGTCATCGCGAGCCGCAGGCGAGGCAATCCATGTCCCCCGGCCCGAACGGAAAAGGGGCCCCGCGCGGGGCCCCTTCCGTCATCCGTCTTTCGTCGCCGTCAGTTGCGGCTGTCCTCGGTGTCGACGATCAACGTGTCGAATTCGTCACCACCGACGATGTCACCCGCCTCCGGTGCGACAAGGGCAAGCGCGGCCTCGGCCGCTTCGCGACGTTCCTCGATCACGGCGTTGTCGCGCTCCTGCGCGATCCGCTTCACCCGGCTCGTGGCACCGCCCGTGCCCGCCGGGATCAGACGCCCGACGATCACGTTCTCCTTGAGGCCGACAAGCCTGTCGACCTTGCCCTGGACGGCCGCCTCGGTGAGGACGCGCGTCGTCTCCTGGAAGGAGGCGGCGGAGATGAAGCTGCGGGTCTGCAGGCTGGCCTTGGTGATGCCGAGAAGGACCGGCTCGGCCCTGGCCTCGCGCTTTCCGCGCCTTTGGGCGCGTTCGTTCTCCTCCTCGAGTTCGGTGCGCTCGACCTGCTCGCCCTTCAGCAAAGTGGTCTCGCCCGCATCCGTCACCTCGAGCTTCTGGAGCATCTGGCGGACGATCACCTCGATGTGCTTGTCGTTGATCTTCACGCCCTGGAGACGATAGACCTCCTGCACCTCGTTGACCATGTAGTCGGCCAGCGCCTCGACCCCGAGAATGGCGAGGATGTCATGCGGCGCGGGGTTGCCGTCCATGATGTAGTCGCCCTTCTGGACGAAATCGCCTTCCTGGACCGGAATATGCTTCCCCTTGGGAACCATGTATTCCTTTTTCTCGAGCGTTTCGTCCGCGGGTTCGACAGCGATACGGCGCTTGTTCTTGTAGTCCTTGCCGAAACGCACATAGCCGTCGATCTCGGCGATGATGGCGTGGTCCTTCGGACGGCGCGCCTCGAAGAGTTCGGCCACGCGCGGCAGACCCCCGGTGATGTCCTTGGTCCGGGCACCTTCACGCGGGATACGGGCCACCACGTCGCCGGCCTTCACGTCCTGCTGGTCCTCGACCGAGAGGATCGCATCGACCGACATCGGATAGGTGACCGGGTTGCCCAGGTCGTTGCGCACCGGCTCTCCGTCCTCGCCGACGAGGATGATCTCGGGCTTGAGGTCGCTGCCGCGCGGCACCGAACGCCAATCGCTGACGATCCTTTGCGACATGCCGGTGGCGTCATCGGTCTCCTCGCGCACCGAAATGCCGCCGATGAGATCGACGAGCTTCACGGTGCCGTCCTTCTCGGCGATGATCGGCAGCGTGTACGGGTCCCATTCGTAGAGACGCGTGCCGCGTGCGACCGTGTCGCCTTCCTTCACGAAGACCTTCGAGCCGTAGCCGACCTTGTGCTGCGCCCGCTCGGTACCGGCGTCGTCCAGAACGGCAATGACCATGTTGCGGCCCATGACGATCTGCTCGCCCCGGTCGTTGGTCAGGAGATTGGCGTTCTGGAACGTGACGGTCCCGGCCTGGCTGGCTTCGAGGAACGACTGCTGCCCGGCCTGGGCCACGCCGCCGATGTGGAACGTGCGCATGGTCAGCTGCGTGCCCGGCTCGCCGATCGACTGGGCGGCG
>CAYUBT010000136.1:0-6912 GCA_964443055.1 uncultured Rubellimicrobium sp. | reverse complement strand
TTCCACTCGCCCACCGGGTAGATTGCCGCGTCGCCTGCGGCTCCTCGCAATGACGACCACCACCCGGTCATTGCGAGCGAAAGCGAAGCAACCTACCCGCTTCCACTCGCCCACCGGGTAGATTGCCGCGTCGCCTGCGGCTCCTCGCAATGACGGTTGGGACGGGGGCTCTGGCCGATCCCCTGCGGGGTCACGGGGCGGGCTCGCTGCGGGTCTCCGGATCGACAAGCACCCGGCGGTAATCGGCCAGCCAGAGCAGGAAGGCCGTGGCCCAGAGCAGGCTTGCGAGCAGATAGGGCGGGCCGGGGGGCCAGGGGATCAGGCCCATCTCCGGCAGGGTGCGCAGGAGAATCGCCCCGGCCAGCGCCCAGGCAGCCGCCACGGTGCGCCAGGACTGCCCCAGCTTCTGCCCGGTATGGAACTTGCCTGCGACGGCAAAGACCGAGATCACGCCGAAGCCGATCCCGCCCATGACCGCCATGTGAAAGGCGGGCACCTCGCCCCAGGGCGCGCCGAGGCGCGAGGCCCCGTAGGCCATGAGGCCGAGCCCGGCGAACCCGGCGCTGGCCATCAGCGCCATGACCTCCATGCGGAAACTCTCGCGGCCGATGAAGCCCTCGGCCATGCGGTCCATGAAGGCCGCCCCCGCCGCGATCCAGAGCCAGCCGGTGACGGCGAGGCTGAGGTCCAGCAACTCGCCCGCCACCGCGACCGCGACAAGGCCGGGGGCCAGGTTCAGGCGGCCGGGATGGGGGCGGAACGGGACGGTTTCCTCGGTCGGGTCGAGGACATGGCTCGCCACCGGCGCGGTGATGCGGCCGATGGCAAGGCCGAGGATGCCGGTGAAGATCAGCCCCGCAAGCACCATCGCCCGTTCGGCCAGCACGACATCGCCCGTCGCCATGCCCCAGCGGGTGACGCCCGCAGCCGTCGCCAGCGCGGTCACCCAGAAGATGAAGGGCAGCAGCCGGTCGGTCCGCCGCGCGATGCTGGTGCGGACGAGGTAGCGGATCAGAAGCGCGAACCAGCCCAGATCGGCGGCGAAGGAGAGCCAGAGCAGCGGCTCCATCCCCAGCAGCCCCAGAACCCGGCCCACGCCCCAGAGCGCGGCAAGCCGCCAGAGTTCCATTCCCTGCGGGCGGTGGGTGTCGGTCCATTCCGGTGCCGCCGTGGTCATGAAGCCGATCAGCACCGCGCCCCATGCGCCGATGATCATCTCGGACCCGTGCCAGAGCGCGGGCGGCAGCCCGGCGGCGAAAGGCAGCTGCATCTGCCAGACCACGAGCCAGAGGAAGGGCGCGAAGGCGGCGTAGAGCGCGGCCAGCGGGAAGAAGAGCCTGAACCCCTCGTCCACGATCACGACATGCCATGCTGTGCCGCCGGTCCGTCCGATGTCCTGTGTGGTCCTGGCCGCCGACTTTCATCGACCTCGTGGAGATGACGGAACAGCGGGTCTTCGGCCAGAAAGCGCTGGCGCAGGATGAAGCAGAAATTTTCCTCGCGCGTGCCGGGCTCGCCCGGCAGGGTGCGGGTTCCGGCGACCCCCCTTCCCCTCAGGTCGAGCACGGCGATGCGATGGGCGATGCGGGTCGCCTCCATCACGTCATGGGTGATGAAGAGCGCCGCAAACCGGGCCTGCGCCGAGGCGGCGATGACCAGATCCTGCATCCGCCGCTTCAGCGCCACGTCGAGCGCCGTGAACGGTTCGTCGAAGAAGACGAAATCCGGCTCGACCACCAGGGCCCGCGCAATCGCCACCCGCTGGCGCATGCCGCCCGAGAGTTCGACCGGGTATTTCCCGAGGTCGTCGGGCTCCAGTTCCGCCGTCATCGCCGCATGGGAGACGCGCTCGGCCCATTCGCCGCGCTTCACGCCCGAACGACGCAGCGCAAAGGCGATATTCTGCCGCGCCGTCGCCCAGGGCAGGAGGCGCGGTTCCTGGAACACCATCGCGTGGCGCTTGTAGCTGCGGAAGATCCGCCCCTCGCGCGGATCGGTCAGACCCGCGGCGATCTGGGCGATGGTCGATTTGCCGCTGCCCGAGGGGCCGACCAGCGCCACGATCTCGCCCGGGGCGACGGTCAGGTCGATGTCCTTGAGCACCGATTGCCCGAAATAGGCATGGCCGACCCGGCGCAGATCGAGGGCGGCGGTCATCTTTTCACCCCCCATGGCTGGGCGGCGCGACGCCAGCGCTCGACCTCGCCCTGGAAGGGGCGGATCAGGCCATATTCCACGACCAGCAGCGCGACGACGGCCAGCAGCACCCAGGCCAGCGCTTCGGGCACGTCGAGCATCGCCCGCGCCCGTGCCAGTGCCCCGCCGATCCCGCCGGCATTGGCTAGCATCTCGGCCATGACCGCGACCTTGAACGCGGTGCCGAGCGCCAGCGCCAGCGCGGGGAACAGCGGGGCCGCCGCCTGTCGCAGATCGACATGCCAGAAGCGGCTGAGGATCCCGTGGCCGAAGACCTCGGCCATGTCGTCAAGACCCCGGTCGCGGGTGGCGATGGCCTCGGCGGCGGAGACGAAGACCACCGGCGTGGCCGAGATCAGGATCGTCACCGCAACCGTGGTCCCGTTGGTGCCGAACCACATCATCGCCAGCACGATCCAGGCGATCGGCGGCACGCCGAGGATCACCGTCAGCAGCGGCCGTGCCAGCCGCATCACCGCCGGCGCATAGCCTGCCGCGATGCCGATCAGCACCCCCGCCAGGGCGGCGAGGGCAAAGCCCAGCAGCGCCCGCATCCCGGTCATCAACAGGACATCCTGCGCCTCGGGCGAGAGCGCGAGGCCCCAGGCCGCCTTCACCGTCAGCAGCGGATCGGGCAGGATGAACGCGCCCCAGCGCTCGTGCCCCGCCTGCCAGGCAGCGGCAAGCAGCGCCAGCGCCGCCACCCCCGCCCAGCCGGACCACAGGAAATGCAGGAGTCGGTCGGCCCGGTCCCTGATGACCGCGATCATGGCAGATCAGAGGACGTAGAAGCCGTCGTCAGGCAGCCCCCCGCCAAGAATTGCCGCATCCTCGCCCGCCATCAGCTCATACATCGCCTCAAGTGCCGGACGCGCCTGCGAGGCGGGTGTCGCGACCAGTTTGGAGTGTGGAATCGAGGCGGCAAGCATCGGTGCAGGCTGCTCAAGATAGGGTGCGGCACGGGCAGCGGCACCTTCGGGATCGGCGATGACGGCAGCGGTTGCCGCTTCCATGATCTCCTGAAGGGGGGCGATCAGATCGTCATTCTCGCCCGCGAAACGGTCGGTCACGGCAAGGCCCGCCTGCGGCACCACCGGGCCGAGCCCGGTCACCGCGCCCCATTCCTCCTGGATATCGACGGCACGCACGAGTTCCTGCCCGGCCTCGGCCGCCCGCATGGTGACGACAGTGGCGAGGGG
Organism: uncultured Rubellimicrobium sp.; assembly: GCA_964443055.1. Taxonomy (GTDB): domain Bacteria; phylum Pseudomonadota; class Alphaproteobacteria; order Rhodobacterales; family Rhodobacteraceae; genus JADYZU01. The sequence goes on along the minus strand of CAYUBT010000136.1, from coordinate 3,517 downwards.
TTCGGTCAGCACGGCGGCGTCGATCTGGCCCGCAAGCAGAAGCTGCGCCGCCTCCATCGGCGTGGCAGGCGAGGCAAGAGTCACGTCATCCGCCAGCCCGTGACGGGCGAGGAGCGCGCGCGCGATGAAATCGGGCGTATCGTTGGGGAAGGGCACCGCAAGGGTCTTGCCCGCCAGGGCGGCGAGACTGTCCACCTCGCCCGGACGCGCCATGATGAAGAGCAACCCGTTCGTCATCACGTTGACCAGCCGCATCCCCATGCCGCGATTGTAAAGATTGGCCGCGACCTGGGCAGGCACGATCGAGAGGTCGATCTCGCCCGAAGTCAGCCCTGCCCGCAATTCATCCGGCGTGCGCCAGACGGTGAGCGAGATATCGGAGGCAAACTCGGACAGCATCCCGGCCTCGACCGCATGGGCGAGGGTGATGGTCGGTGCCGCCGGAGGCCCGTAGAGAGCGAGGCGCGACGCGGCGGCGCGCAGGATCGTCGGCATGGCCAGGGTGGCGGTCAGGCCGCCGGTGGCGGCGATGAGGGAACGACGGGTGATGCTCACGGGACGGCTCCTTTCGAAGCGCAGGGTGATGATACGTGGCACGTAGTATACCCGACTGATTTTGTAAATTACATGCGCCGGTGACATTTGGTCACGACACCGCGCCGACGGCCTGCCGTCGGGATCAGCGCCGGGGCGCGGTCAGGATACGGGGGTTGGTCGCGCGGAGCCGAGCGAGGCCATCGCTGCCGGCAAGCCGTGCATCGACCACGATCCTGTCGAAATCGGCAACCTTGCCGAACGCGACGCGACCGACCGTGCCCAGTTTGGAGTGATCGGCCAGAAGCACCTTCTGCCGTGCGCGGCCAAGCATGGCACCGGCGATCTCGGCCTCGTCGGGGTCATAGCTCGTGGCACCGGCCTGCAGATCGAGGCCGTAAGGAGAGACGAACGCCAGATCGGCGGAATAGCGGACGATTTCATTGACGGTCGCGGCCCCGAATGTCGCCCGGGTTTCGATACTGAACCTCCCGCCAAGCAACAACACGCGGTTCTGCCGGGCCTGGATCGATTCCGGGGCACCGACATGGGTGGCGACATCGACCGAGTTGGTCACGATCATGAGCCCGCTGAGCAGCGCCAGCGCCTCGGCCAGGATCGCGGTCGTGCTCCCCGCGTCCAGAAACAGGACCTGTCCCGACTGGACGAGGCCGGCCGCGGCTGCGGCAATCGCCCGCTTCTCGCGCAGGCGAACATTCGCGCGGACGGCATAGGGCGGCTCTTCTTCCTGCGGCACCAGGATTGCCCCGCCGCGCACGCGTTTCAGTCCGCCCTCGGCCTCCATTTCCATGAGGTCGCGGCGCACGGTCTCACGCGAGACGCCAAGTTCTTCGGTCAGCCGGTCGGCCGAGACCTGTCCGAATGTCCCCAGAAGCGCCCGGATGTGCTGGCGCCGGTCGGGCTGCCACATGCCGTCATCCCCCGAGCAGGGCGCGCGCCTCGGCGTGAAGCGCAGGCGTCGCCGCCGCTACCACCCGCCCGTCCGAGGCAAGGGTCAGGGGCGCGCCCGCCCAGTCGGTGATGATCCCGCCGGCCGCTTCGATCACGGGAACGAGGGCCATGTAATCATAAGGTTCGAGCTGGCTCTCGACGACAAGGTCCAGATGCCCGGCGGCGAGCAGGAGATAACCGTAGCAATCGCCCCCGAACCGGGCGACGGCCGCGGAATCGACCAGCCTGTCGATGGCCGAGCGGTCGGTGCTGCCGAAATAGCGCGGTGAAGTCGTGTAGAACCGCGCCCTGTCCAGCCGCGTCACGTCACGCACGCGGCAGGGGTGCTCCTCCCCCCGCGAATCACGGAAGGTGGCACCGTCACCCGTTATCCCGACGAAATGCTCGCCCAGTGCCGGGAGGTCAATGGCACCGACCAGCGGGCGGCCATTCTCGAGATAGGCGACCAGTGTGCCCCAGATCGGCCAGCCGGTGATGAAGCTGCGGGTGCCGTCGATGGGGTCGACGACCCAGAGCGACCCCTCGGGCGATCCGCTTGTGCCGTATTCCTCACCGAGAATCCCGTGTTCAGGATACTGGCGGGTGATTTCGCGGCGCAGCAGGCTTTCGGCGGCGCGGTCTGCCTCGGTCACCGGGCTTGCGTCTTCCTTGGTCTCGATCGTCACCGGGGTGCGGAACCGCTCCAGCGCCAGCGCGCCCGCCTGCCGGGCGATGGAGGAGGCGAATCGGGCCTTGTCGGCAAGGTCAGAGGTGGATGGTTCGGCTTGCATGACGGACTCCAGGGAAGATCTTGGCTGCCTAAACGACCATTTTCAACACAAATACACAGATTGCCACAATTGCCAAGTCGCGCTATCCTTCGGCAAAACAACCCGCCAACAGGAGACCCCCATGAAAACCGCCATCCTTCGCACGTTGAGCCCGCTCGCGATCGCAGCTGCCGCCAGCAGTCCCGCCTGGGCCGGTGACCTGACCCTCTACACCGCCCTCGAGGCCGAGGAGATCGAAGCCTATATCGCCGCCGCCGAGGCCGACCTGCCCGACATCAACTTCACCGTGCTGCGGCTGTCCACCGGCGATCTCGGCGCGCGCCTGATCGCCGAGGCCAACAATCCGCAGGCCGACGTGATCTGGGGCTTTGCCTTGACCAACATGCTCAATCCGCAGATCTACGACCAGACCGCCCCGGTCGAGGTCGAAGGCGTGGACCAGCTTGCTGCACAGTTCCGGGATGAAGGCGGCCGCTGGTTTGCGCCCATCGGTTACATGGGCGCCTTCTGCGTCAACATCCCCCGTCTGGAGCAGATCGGCGCGCCGATGCCAACAAGCTGGGCCGACCTGACCAACCCCGCCTATGCCGGCGAGGTGGTGATGCCCGACCCGGGTTCCTCGGGGACAGGCTATCTGCAGATCGCGGCGATCCTGCAGGGCATGGGCGAGGAGGCCGGTTGGGATTTCATCGAGGCGCTCGACCCGAACATGGCACAATATACCACATCCGGCTCGCGCCCCTGCCGCATGGCGCAGGCGGGTGAATATGCGATCGGTGCCTCGCTGTCGCTCACCGCGATCCAGGGTATCGACGAAGGCTATCCGATCGAGATGGTGATCCCTTCCGATTATGCCGGCTTTGAACTCGAGGCCAATGCGATGGTTGCCGGGGCGAACAACCCCGAGGATGCCAAGCGCTTCCTCGACTGGACCCTGTCGGAAAGCGCGGCAGCCGTCTATTCCGAGCATAAGGACCTCGTGACCTTGCCGGGCGTGCCGCGCTCGGAGCGGCTCGAGGCTGCCGGTTTCCCCGAGGATCTGAGCACCGTGCTCTTCCCGATGGACTTCGCCGCGTCAGGCGAGGCGCGTGACGCGATCCTCACGCACTGGCGCGATCTGGTCGGTCGCTGACCTTCGCCATCATCCTGCCGCATCCTACCGCATCCGGCCCTTCGGGGCCGGGTGCCAGACCCTCAGAAGACCGGTTTCTGGTGGAATTGACGATCCGCAACCTCGCCAA
>CAYUBT010000135.1:0-6936 GCA_964443055.1 uncultured Rubellimicrobium sp. | reverse complement strand
CCGAGACGTTGATGACGTCATCGACGCGGCCGGTGATCCAGTAATAGCCGTCCGCATCACGGCGGCAGCCGTCGCCCGAGAAGTAGTAACCGGGATATTGCCGGAAATAGGTGTCCTCGAAACGCTGGTGGTCGCCCCAGACCGTGCGCATCTGCGAGGGCCAGCTGTCCCTGAACGCGAGCACGCCCTCGACATCATTGCCCTGAAGCTCCTTCCCGCTCTCGCCATCGAGGACGGCGGGCTGGATGCCGAACAGGGGCAGGGTCGCGGCCCCCGGCTTGGTCGGCACCGCGCCGGGCAGCGCGTTGATCATATGCGCGCCGGTCTCGGTCTGCCACCAGGTGTCGACGATGGGCAGCCTGCCCTGCCCCACATGCCTGTCATACCAGTTCCAGACCTCGGGATTGATCGGCTCGCCCACGGTGCCCAGAAGCTTCAGCGACGAAAGGTCATGCCCCTCGATCCACTCCGGGCCAAGCGCCATCAGGCTGCGGATCGCGGTGGGCGCAGTGTAGAACTGGCTGACCCTGTGCTTTTCGCAGACGGCCCAGAACCGGCCCGCATCGGGCCAGACGGGCGTGCCCTCGAACATCAGGGTGGTCGCACCATTCGCGAGCGGCCCGTAGACGATGTAGCTGTGGCCGGTGACCCAGCCGACGTCCGCCGTGCACCAGTAGATGTCGCCGTCATGATAGTCGAAGGTCAGCTCATGGGTGAGCGCCGATTGCAGCAGATAGCCGCCGGTGGTGTGAACCACCCCCTTGGGCTTGCCCGTCGAGCCTGACGTATAAAGGATATAGAGCGGATCCTCCGCCCCCATCTCGGCATAGGGGCAATAGGGGGCCGCCCCGGCCATTTCCGCCAGAAGGTCGAAGTCGCGGCCCTCCATCCAGGCGGTCTCGTCCCCGGTTCGCTTCACGACAAGGCAGTCGATCCTTGCGCCCGCGCGCTGCAGTGCCTTGTCGGTATTGTCCTTCAGCCCGGTCTTCTTCCCGCCCCGTGGCGCCCAGTCGGCGGTGATGACGGCTTTCGGATCGCAATCCTCGATCCGATTGGCAAGCGCCTCTGGCGAGAAACCGGCAAAGACCACCGAATGAATTGCCCCGATCCGGGCGCAGGCGAGCATGGCGAAGGCCGCCTCGGGGATCATCGGCAGATACATCACCACCCGGTCGCCCCGGCCGACACCATGGGCCTTGAGCACATTGGCAAGCCGCGAGACCTGTTCGAGCAGTTCGAGATAGCTGATATGGCGCGCGGGCTCGGCCGGGTCGTCGGGTTCCCAGATGATTGCGGTCTGCCCGGCGCGGGTCGGGACATGGCGGTCGATGCAGTTGGCCGAGACGTTCAGCGTGCCATCGGCAAACCAGTTCACCTTCACCTGGCCATAGGTGAAATCCGTATCTTTCACATTGGTAAAGGGGCGAATCCAGTCGAGGCGCAAAGCCTCGCGCCCCCAGTATGCCGCCGGATCGGCGACGGATTCTGCATATCTTTTGGGGTAATCCTGCGATTTCACATGGGCATTGGCCACAAACCCGGACGAGGGTGCATGACCCCCGGTAATATTCGTGAGATCTTGCATCCTGCTTTCTCCTCCGTCCTCGGGCGGCACCGCCACCTCGTTCGTCCAGCGGTCAGGATGGGCCGTCCGGGCGCTGTCTTTCACGATATGGAGAAAAAAGAGGCCGCGCAATGTGCAGCGCCGAGGAGAAAATCCGACCCGGCAACCCCGAAAGGCGGAGACGGAACCGGCCCCGCCACACGACCCCCCGGCAGCTTTCATTGACTTTCACGCGAAGCGCTTTACGCAGTCCGCATGAGCGGCATTCCCTTTCCGAACATCTCTCCCGAGCTGTTCAGCATCGACATCGCCGGCTTCCATCTGGCCCTGCGCTGGTATGCGCTGGCCTATATCGTCGGCATCCTGCTGGGCTGGCAGATCGCGCGGGTGGCGCTCGGGCGCGATGCGCTCTGGCCCGGCGGCAAGGCACCGATGAGCCGCCAACAGCTTGAATCGCTCATGACCTGGCTGATCCTCGGCATCATCCTTGGCGGGCGACTGGGCTATGTGCTCTTCTACCAGCCGGGACAGTATCTGTCGGACCCGCTCTCGATCATTCGCGTCTGGGAAGGGGGCATGTCCTTCCACGGCGGATTCGCGGGGGTGGTGATCGCCATCCTGCTGTTCTGCCGCAGCCAGAAGATCGCCCTCGGCCCCGTCTCGGACATGATCGCCATGGCGACACCGCCGGGGCTGCTGCTCGGGCGGCTGGCGAATTTCATCAATGCCGAACTCTGGGGCCGGCCGACGGACCTGCCCTGGGGCGTGATCTTTCCGGGTGCCCAAGCGCAGGATTGCGGGCAACTGGCGGCCACGCTCTGCGCGCGCCACCCCAGCCAGCTCTACGAAGCAGCGCTCGAAGGGCTGATCCTCGGGGCTGTCCTTCTTTGGCTGGCATTCCGCCGGGGGGCGCTGCAGCGGCCATGGCTCATCTCGGGCCTGTTCTTCGCGGGCTACGGACTCGCCCGGTTCGTCGTCGAATTCGTGCGACAGCCCGATGCGCAGTTCGTCTCGCCGGGCAATCCACTGGGCCTTGCCCTCCAGGCAGGCGACCTGGGGCTGACAATGGGACAGATTCTGTCGCTGCCGATGATCGTGATCGGAATCGTCGTCGCCATCCGGGCATGGCGGCGAGGATGACGCCCCTCGCACAGCGGCTGGCCACACGGATCCGGGCGGGCGGGCCGATGTCACTGGCGGATTTCATGGCTGCCGCACTGATGGACCCGGACCACGGCTATTACGCCACGCGTGACCCGTTCGGCGCGGCGGGCGATTTCGTCACCGCCCCCGAGATTTCCCAGATGTTCGGCGAACTGCTGGGCCTCTGGCTGGCGCAGGTCTGGCAGGATCAGGGCGCGCCCGCGCGGATCATCCTTGCCGAACCCGGCCCGGGACGCGGCACGTTGATGGCGGATGTGCTCCGGGCGACGCGCAAGGTGCCGGGCTTCCACGCGGCACTGTCGCTGCATCTGGTCGAGACCTCTCCCGAATTGCGCCGCATACAGGCCGAACGCCTGCCCGATGCGCATTGGCATGACGATGTGGCCACCCTTCCCGAGGGGCCGCTGTTCCTGCTGGCCAACGAGTTTCTCGATGCGCTGCCGATCCGGCAGTTCCGGCGTGACGGCAGCGGTTGGGCGGAACGGGTCGTGACGTTGCAGGAGGACCGGCTCGCCTTCGCCCTCGCCCGCACGGCACCGCCTGCCGCGCTGGCAGCTCACGAGGAGGCACCCGCGGGCACCACCGTCGAATATTGCCCCGCGCTACCCGGCATCGTCGGCATGATCGGGGACCGGATCACGCGCCACGGCGGCGCGGCGCTCTTCATCGACTACGGCGGCCGGGGCGGCACGGGCGACACGCTGCAGGCCCTGCGCGCGCATCACCCCGTGGACCCTCTGGCCGAGCCCGGCCTTGCCGACCTCACCGCCCATGTCGATTTCGCCGCCATCGCCCGTGCCGCCCCGCCTGCACGCGTCACGCCGTTGGTGACGCAAGGCCTCTTTCTCGAACGGCTGGGGATCACGCCCCGCGCACAGGCGCTGGCGGCGGGACTTGCGGGCGAGGCGCTGGAATCGCATGTCGCCGCCCATCGCCGCCTAACCCATCCCGACGAGATGGGCAGCCTGTTCAAGGTGATCGGGATCGCACCTCCAGACGCACCACCCCTGCCAGGGCTCGAGTCATGAATCTCGACATCATCACCCACCCGTCACTCGCCCCCCTGCGCCACGGATTCTTCGCCCGTGCCGGCGGGGCGTCATCGGGGGTATTCGCCGGGCTCAACTGCGGGTTCTCGTCCTCGGACCAGCGCGAGATCGTCGCCCTCAACCGTGCGCGAGCCGCGGGGGCACTGGGCCTTGCGCCCGAAGCGCTGGCGGGGATGCGGCAGGTCCATTCGGCGCGGGCCGTCGTGATCGGGCGTGCGGACGAGCAGCCCGAGGCCGACGCCATCGTCACCCGGACTCCCGGCATCGCGCTCAGCGTGCTGACCGCCGATTGCCAGCCGGTGCTCCTTGCCGATTCCGATGCCGGGGTGATCGGCGCGGCCCATGCAGGCTGGCGCGGGGCGCTGGCGGGCGTGATCGAGGCGGCGGTGGCGGCGATGGCGGGGCTCGGCGCGCGTGCGGACCGCATCAGCGCCGTGATCGGGCCCGCGATCAGTGCCAGAGCCTATGAGGTCGGCTTCGAGTTCCGAGACAACTTCATTTCTCAGGACCCTGATTCAGAAAGATTCTTTCATAATTCAGGAAATCGTCCCCGTTTTGACCTGCCCGGCTACGGGCTCGAACGGCTGCGCCGCGCGGGTGTGGGCCGGGTGGCATGGACCGGCGATTGCACCTGTTCCGACCCGTCGCGCTTCTACTCCTACCGGCGCAAGACCCTGAACGGCGAGGCCGATTTCGGCCGCCTCATCTCCGCAATCCGGCTTTAGCCCCGTCCGCGCCACATATCCGCCCCTCTGCCTCGTCACCCTGCGGGCAGCGAACGGTGGAAAGGAGCAGGACATGGCAATGAAACGGCGCTGGATGCGGAACATGCTCGCTGAATCCCTGGCGGTGAAGGTGCGCCTGCCCTGGGAACGTGGCCTGCGCCGCGAGGCTTCCATTGCCCGACGCAAGGACAGATCACGGGAGCAGGTGCGGCAACGCGCCTGAGCCGCGCAACCCCGTTCCCTATCCGTCATTGCGAGGCGTCAGCCGACGCGGCAAACCAGAGACGTGGGGGGTCTGGGTTGCTTCGTTACGCTCGCAATGACGGACCCCGCCTCAGCTCCCGTGTCCGCCCTTGTCAAGCGTGAGCCGCAACAGCAGCTGATGCCCGGCCCGGCCGGATTTTTCCTGGATGATACGCAAGCGCCCGAGCGGCGCGATCTCAAGCCCCTGCCCGCTTTCGAGCACCTCGGCGATGGTGGACAAGGTCGCATCGACGAGCGCCGCATCCGTGGCGGACAGACCCTCTCCTCCAGCGATATGTTCAAGAAACGCCCCCTTCTTCATCACTGCGCGGGGCGAGATCGACGGGGGCAGGTCATCATCGGCAAGGGTCATCGCGGGCCTCGGTCCTGAAACGGTCCGGGCCAGAGTTGCTCCGGCCCGGACCCGAGGTCAATGCGTGACCGATCCTCCCGCTGCCTCGCGCGCGGCGGCGGCCTGGGCGCGGGCGATGGCGGCCGCCTCTTCGGCGGCCTCATCCCATTCGATGGGCTCGGGCTCACGGACGAGGGCGATCTTCATCGCCTCGGAGACATGCGAGACGGGAACGATCTTCAGCCCCTCCTTCACATTGTCCGGGATCTCGGGGAGATCCTTCTCGTTCTCCTGCGGGATGATCACGGTCGTGATCCCGGCCCGAAGCGCGGCGAGCAGCTTCTCCTTCAGCCCGCCGATCCCGAGCGCATTGCCGCGCAGGGTCACCTCGCCCGTCATGGCCACGTCCTTCCTGACCGGAATCCCGGTCAGGACCGAGACGATGGCCGTGGTCATGGCGAGGCCCGCCGAAGGCCCGTCCTTGGGCGTCGCGCCCTCGGGGACGTGAACGTGGATGTCCCAATGATCGAAGCGCGGCGGCCGCACACCGATCTGCGGGGCGATGGAGCGCACGTAGCTGGCGGCGGCGTCGATGGATTCCTTCATCACATCGCCGAGCTTGCCCGTGGTCTTCATCCGCCCCTTGCCCGGCAGGCGCAGCGCCTCGATCGAGAGGATGTCGCCGCCCACGCTCGTCCAGGCGAGGCCGGTGACGACGCCGACCTGGTCCTCCTTCTCGGCCAGGCCGAAGCGGAAGCGCGGCACGCCAAGGAAATCGGGCAGGTTGCCGGGCGTGACCTCGACCTTCGCGGTCTCCTTGCGCACGATCTGCGTCACCGCCTTGCGGGCGATCTTGGCCAGTTCGCGCTCAAGGTTCCGAACCCCCGCCTCACGCGTCCAGGTACGGATGATCTCGGTCAGCGCATCGTCGGAAAGCGTGAATTCCGCCGCCTTCAGCCCGTGGTTCTTCAACACCTTGGGCAGGAGATGCTGGCGCGCGATCTCGCGCTTCTCGTCCTCGGTGTAGCCGGCGAGGCTGATGATCTCCATCCGGTCCAGGAGCGGCGCGGGCATGTTGTAGCTGTTCGCCGTGGTCAGGAACATCACGTTCGACAGGTCATATTCGACCTCGAGGTAATGGTCGACGAACGTGTGGTTCTGTTCGGGATCAAGCACCTCGAGCAGCGCCGAGGCCGGGTCGCCCCGGAAATCCTGGCCCATCTTGTCGATTTCATCGAGCAGGATCAGCGGATTGGCCGTCTTGGCCTTTTTCAGCGCCTGAATGATCTTGCCGGGCATCGAGCCGATATAGGTGCGCCGGTGACCGCGGATCTCGGATTCGTCGCGCACGCCGCCAAGCGAGATGCGGATGAATTCGCGCCCCGTCGCCCTGGCGACCGAACGGCCGAGCGAGGTCTTGCCCACGCCGGGCGGGCCGACGAGGCAGAGGATCGGGCCCTTGAGCTTGGCGGAACGCGACTGGACCGCGAGATATTCGACGATCCGCTCCTTGACCTTCTCGAGCCCGTAGTGATCGGCATCGAGGATCTTCCCCGCCGCGCCCACGTCGCGGCGCACACGGGACTTCTTGCCCCAGGGCACCGAGAGCAGCCAGTCGAGATAGTTGCGCACGACGGTCGCCTCGGCCGACATCGGCGACATGGAGCGCAGCTTCTTCAGCTCGCCCTCGGCCTTTTCACGGGCCTCCTTCGAGAATTTCGTGGCATTGATACGCTCTTCCAGCTCATCCAGTTCGCTCTGGCCGTCGTCACCGTCGGACAGTTCGCGCTGGATCGCCTTCATCTGCTCGTTCAGATAGTATTCGCGCTGCGTCTTCTC
>CAYUBT010000134.1:0-7162 GCA_964443055.1 uncultured Rubellimicrobium sp. | reverse complement strand
ATCGCCAACCAGGCACCTCAGTCGATCCTGTCGCTGTTCAGGTGATGACCGGCGGGCGGGGGAATCCCCGCCCATCGGCCCGGCCGTGGCAAAGCTTCTGGCGTGTATCGTACAGTCCCGAAAGGACATTCCGTGAACCCCATTCAACAGGCACGACAGGCCTATTCGCCTGAACATGCATTCATGCGCTCGCCCAGGTCGATCGAGATGCAGATCCTTGGTGAGGTCACCTCTCGTCTGCGGCAGGCCACCGGGGCCACGGATGCCGCCGCCTTTCCCCGCCTCGCCGCCGCACTCCACGACAACCGCCGCCTCTGGACACATCTTGCAGCCGATGTCGCGGACAGCGGTAACGGCCTGCCAGCGGCCTTGCGGGCGCAGATCTTCTACCTCGCCGAATTCACCGATTTCCATTCCCGCCGCGTCCTGCGGGAGAGCGCAGACCCGGCGATCCTCATCGAGATCAATGCCATGGTGATGCAGGGGCTCGGCCAGACGCTCGCCGCCGCGGTGCCGGCATGAGCGGACTCGTCCTTAAACTGGGCCCGCGCGAGCGTGTGCTCATCAACGGCGCGGTGATCGAGAACGGCGATCGGCGCACGCGTTTCTCGATCCTGACGCCCAATGCCAACATCCTGCGCCTGCGTGACGCGATCCGCCCGGAAGAGGCTACGACCCCCGTGCGCCGCGTCTGCTACATTGCCCAGCTCGTCCTGTCGGGCGACGCCGATCCCGAAGACGCGCGCCCGCAACTCCTGCGCGGGATCGACCAGCTCGCCCGGGCCTTTGTCGACAGCGACAGCCTTCGGCTCCTGTCCGAAGCCGCGGCGGCGGCCTCGGCGGGCGACTGTTATCGCACACTCAAGCACCTGCGCCTGCTGCTTCCGCGCGAGCGTTATCTGCTGGCCGCGACCGGGAGGGCAACATGACCTTCCAGCCCGTCATTCCACTGACCGGCCTCGCCGGCTGGAGCTTCCTGGGACGAACCCTTGAACGCCAGCAGGCCCTCCATGCCGAAAGCGCGCCACTGCGCCGCGAGACAGATCACTTTCGCGCCAATATCACCAAGGCAGAGACGGCAGAGGCGCTCGTCAACGATCGCCGCCTTCTGAAGGTCGCCCTCGGTGCGTTCGGCCTCGAGAACGACATCGACGCCCGCGCCTTCATTCGCAAGGTGCTTGAGGACGGAACGACGCGCAAGGGCGCACTGTCCTCGCGCCTTGCCGACAAGCGCTATGCGAAAATGGCGGAAACCTTCGGCTATGGCGATTTCGGCCCCCGCGTGGGTCTGCCCGACTTCGCCGAGGAGATCATTGCCCGCTACGAGGCCCGCCGGTTCGAAGCTGCGGTCGGAGAGCAGGACAACGACCTGCGCCTCGCGCTCAACCTGGATTCCGCCCTCAGCGACCTTCTCGCCGACACGCAGGGGGACCGGGCGCGCTGGTTCGCGCTGATGGGCAGTCCGCCGCTGCGCAAACTGTTCGAAACCGCGCTCGGCCTGCCGTCGGACTTGGGACGTCTCGACATCGACCGCCAGCTATCCGTCTTCATGGACAAGGCGAAAGCTGCCTTCGGCACCGATGTTCTGGCCGATTTCGCACAGGACGACCTGCGCGAGGCGCTGACCCGGAGGTTCCTCATCCGCTCCGAAGCAGCCGCGTTCTCGGGCTTCCAGACCTCTGCCAGCATCGCCATGGCACTGCTTTCCGGCACGGGCCGGATGCCGTTCGCACCCTGATCCCGTCTTTGATGCAGGCAGGCTCTGAACTCGTGTCGCATTGGCGCTACACCGTGCCTCGCAACCATATCTGCAACGGCCTGCCGGTCTGAAACGAAGAGACGGCCGGAATCCGGACCGGCAGGCCCCGATACGCGTCATTGCGGGTGGAGAATCCGACGCGTCAATCTGGCGGCTGCCGGTGGATTGCCTCGTCCGCAGCCCGCCACGACGAATGTCGAGACAGGTTCGAATCCCCGCTCCGCGAGGCGGGGTGCTGGACAGGGCGGCGGCGGGCAAGGCAAGAAAGGGCCATGGAGACCGAGGCTCTCGCCACCGCCATCGCCACCGGCGACCGCCGCGCACTTGCACGGGCGATCACGCTCGTTGAAAGCGCGCGGGCGGACCATCGAGCCTTGGCGACCGAACTGCTCGCCCGGCTCGGCGCGCCCACCGGGGGCGGCGTCACAGGGAGCGCCGCGCCCGGAAGCAAGACGGCTTCGGGCACCGCGGCGCAGAACACCGCCGGGCAGGGGGCAAAGACCGATGACATGACGGGATCCGATGCCGGCCCACGGAACGCGGCCACACCGGACACCGCCGCACCGGGCACAGCCGTCCCGAGTGCGGACAGACAGGACGCGACGACAGGGCCTGCAGAGGCGCGGACCACATCCCCCCCGGGGCGGCAGGCCTTGCGGATCGGCCTCACCGGCGCGCCCGGCGTCGGCAAGTCGAGCTTCATCGAAGCGCTCGGGCTGTATCTGACCGGACGCGGCATGACGGTCGCGGTCCTGGCGGTCGACCCTTCGTCGCAACGCAGCGGCGGCTCGCTCCTGGGCGACAAGACGCGGATGGAGGGGCTATCGCGCGACCCGCGCGCCTTCGTGCGCCCCACGCCCTCGGGCGCGGGCACGGGCGGCGTCGCCCGCCGCAGCCGGGAGGTGGTCACACTGTGCGAAGCGGCCGGTTTCGACGTGATCCTGCTCGAGACCGTGGGAACCGGACAATCCGAAACCATGGCCGCCGGAATGGTCGATGTCCTTGTGCTGCTGATCGCCCCGGGCGGCGGCGACGATCTGCAGGGCGTCAAGCGCGGGATCATGGAACATGCCGATCTCATCCTCGTCACCAAGGCGGATGGCGATCTGCACGCACAGGCGCGGGCCACGCGCGCAGATTACGCCGCCGCCCTGCGCCTGCTGCGCCCACGCAAAAGCGATCCGCCGGGTTTTCCGCGGGCGATCACCGTCTCCGCCCGCGACAGCACCGACATCGACAAGGCATGGCAGGCAATCACCACCATCGCCGACTGGCGGCGCGACCAGGGGGTCATGGCCGCAACGCGTGCCGGACAGGCTCGCGCCGCCTTTCGCGAAGAGGTTACCGCGCTCCTTCTTGCGCGGCTCATGGCCGATCCGGCGCTGGCGGAACGAATGGCCGCACTCGAGGGGGAGGTCGTATCGGGCCGAATCACCCCTGCATCTGCCGCCCTGCAGGCCGTCATCCCCGAGACAGGCGACGGAACGTGAGGCCGCCGTTCGAGCCGGTCTTCGCAGGGAATCGTCTGCGCGCCGCACTTCACCCCGGAACCGACCGGCGAAACCTTCTTGTCGTCACCTTCGACTTCCGCCGCACCACCCGCAAGGGCTTCTCGGACCTGGACTTTTCATCCTCCTTCGCTCGGCAGGGCCATGCGCAGCTCTCGATCTCGTGCCGCGAGAACGACTGGTTCATCAATGACGAGACGGAAGCACTGGAACGCGTGCTCGCCCGCGTGGCAGCACGGTTCGCCGAGGTCCGGGCACTTGGCTATTCAATGGGCGGTTATGGCGCCTTCCGCTTTGCGCGAACGCTTCGCCTCACCGGGATCGTCGCCGTCTCGCCCCAGTCGACGATCGTGCCTGGTGCCGTTCCAGGCGACCGTCGCTATGCGGCCGAGGCGCGGGGCTTCGACCCCGTGCTTGGCGATCTGCACGGCCGGGGTCGCACCGACCTGCCGGGACTGATCCTCGTCGATCCGCTCAACCGGCTCGATCTGGCGCATGCGCGGCGCATCACGGAGATCTTTCCACAGGTTCGGATCGTCGCGCTGCCCTGCGCGGGACATCCTGCTTCCAAGGTCCTGGGTGAGGCGGGGCGCGGCTGGCTCCTGCAGCGCGAGGCCGTGGCCGGAAGCCTGACCGGCGCGGCGATTCGCACGGCCTGGCGCGAGGTGAGGCGTGATTCCGCCCGCTACTGGACGAATTTTGCAAAAGCAGCGCAAGACCGCCATCCGCAATGGGCCACACAGGCAGCGGCGCAGGCCGCGCTCTGCGCCACCCGCGACAGCGAGGCGAGAAGCGACGCGCGCGCTCAGCAGATCGAGAACACGCGTCGCAATGCCGCCCGCCGGACGGCGCGCTCCACCACGGGCAAGGCGGGTTGACGCGCGGCGGGATTCTCCGTATCTGCCGCCACGAGATTGCGGGCCCGGAAAGGGCCCTTTCACCTGTTGCCGGATCGCGGGCCCCGCCCCTCTGGCCGAACCGAAGGACGAACACCATGTCCCGCCGCTGCGAGCTGACCGGCAAGGGCCCGATGACGGGCAACAATGTCTCCCACGCGAACAACAAGACGCGTCGGCGTTTCCTGCCCAACCTGCAACCCGTCACGCTGATGTCGGAAACGCTGGGCCGGTCGTTCCGGCTGCGCATTTCCGCAGCGGCGATTCGCTCCGTGGACCATCGCGGCGGGCTGGACGCCTATCTTGCCCGTGCACGCGACGAGGAACTGTCGCCCGGCGCACTGGCCATCAAGAAGCAGATTGCCGAGGCGCAGGCCTCCGCCTGAACCGCCGCAAGCGAACCGAGGAGGGCCCGGCGCGCAGCGTCCGGGCCTTTTCCTTTTTCCATCTTCGCATCGGCATATTAACCCATTTCGCAATCCGATCTGACAGACTGGCTCCGTTCAGGAACGGAGTCGTCCTTGTCGTTCGGCAGTCTCCTCATCATCCTTCTGCCGTCCGTGCTGCTTGCGGCGGCCCTGGGTGCCGGGGCAACCAATGCGCTTGACCGACGGGCCCGGCACCGGGCACTCAGCGCGATGGAGGAGCAGATCGGCATATCGGAATTCTTTCGCATCGCCACCGACGATGCGCGCGACGGCCTTGCCATCCATGACCTCGATTTCGTCATTCTCTGGGCCAATCCCGCCTATCTGCAAATGATGGGCCGCTCCGCCGACGAGGTGATCGGTCATACCCCGTTCGACTACGCCTTCCCGCCGGAGGCCACCCCGGGCCGGGCCGAACTGCGCAATCTCATGCGTGAGGCGCAGGACAAGGGCAAAGACACGCCCCACCTGTTCAGGAACCGCCGCAGCGACGGCACGCTGTTCTGGAACCAGATCAGCATGGGTTTCCGCACCACCAGCAGCGGCGAGACCCGCGTGGTCATCGTCTGCCGGGACGTGACCGCGGCCGTCGAGCAGGAGGAGGAACTGCGCCGGATGCGCGACCGTCTCGCGCATGAGGCCAGCCATGATGCTCTCACCGGCCTTGCCAACCGCAGCGAGTTGCGCCGCTTCATGGATGGCGTACTGCATCGCGCCGCCACCTCTGGCGAGCGCGTCGCCGTCATCCGCATCGACCTCGACCGTTTCAAGGAAATCAACGATACCCACGGCCATTCCGCCGGGGACGAGGCGCTCGTCGACGTTGCGGCCAAACTGCGTGCCGCACTGCGGGAGGATGACAAGGTTGCCCGCGTCGGTGGTGACGAATTCGTCGCCGTCTGCCCCGCCGTTCCCGATCTGGCGGCGCTCGAACGGCTCGGACACAGCCTGTCGGCCGCCCTGTCGCGCCCCTTCCGCTACCAGGATCTCGATCTCTTCCCGAGGGCGAGCATCGGCTGCGCACTTTCCACGCCCGGCGAACTCGATCATCAGGGACTCCTGCTGCAATCCGACTTCGCTCTCTATGAGGCCAAGCGCACCGGGCGGGGCCGGATCGTCATCTATGACGAGGGGCTGCACCGGCGTCACAGCCGGATGCAGAACCGCGCCACCGATCTGGGTGACGCGGTCGGGACGAACGGGCTCGACCATGCTTTCCAGCCGGTCGTCGAACTCGCCACCGGGCGGATCACCGGGTTCGAGACCCTCGTTCGCTGGCATCATGAACAGGAGGGCGTGATCAGCCCCGCCGATTTCCTGCCACTGGCCGAGGACCTCGGCCTTCTCGCCTCCATCGACCTGTCGTCGATGGAGGCGGCCATGACGATGAAGCGCGAACTGGCGGCGGCGGGCCACGGGCGGGCCATCCTGTCGTTCAACGCCTCGAACGACCTGCTCCGCCATCCGAGCTTCATCAACCATCTCGTCTTCGGTACAGAATCGGTGGGGATGGAGCGTGGCCAGATCGCGATCGAGGTGCTCGAGACCACCGTCTTCACCGATCATGGCGAACGCGATTCCCCCGCCCGCATCATCCGCGACCTGCGCGATGCCGGGTTCAACATCTATCTCGACGATTTCGGCATGGGCTATGCCGGGCTCGCCCATCTCGCCGAACTGGCCATCACCGGGATCAAGCTCGATCGCGCCCTGGTCAAGCGGCTCCTCACCAGCCAGACCTCGGCCCGGATCGCCGGCACGATCATCGAATTGTGCAGCGGCCTCGGCCTGCGGGTGATCGCCGAAGGAGTCGAGGACGCGGCCACCGCCCAGAAGCTGCATCAGATGGGCTGTCCGCAGGTCCAGGGCTATTGGCTCTCACCCCCCATGCCCGCCGGAGAGGCACTGGAATTCGCCCTCAGCAATGACGGGATCGTCCGCCTGCCCCGCGCCAGGCGCGGCCTCGGAGCCGGCTGATTGCCCCTGTCCGCCACCATCTGTATGAGGGGCGACAATCCCGCCCGGGTGCGGTCCCCCCCGACAGGAGCAGCGACATGGCCAGCTATCAATATGTCTATCACATGGACAATCTGTCCAAGGCCTATCCCGGCTCGGGCAAGAAGGTGTTCGAGAATATCCGCCTGAGCTTCCTGCCCGGGGTGAAGATCGGTGTCGTCGGCGTGAACGGGGCGGGGAAGTCCACCCTCCTGCGGATCATGGCCGGGATCGACAAGGACTATCAGGGCGAGGCCTGGGCCGCCGAGGGCGTCAACGTCGGCTACCTGCCGCAGGAGCCGCAGCTCGACGAAAGCCTGACCGTGCGCGAGAATGTCATGCAGGGCGTGGCCGGAAAACAGGCGATCCTCGACCGCTACAACGAACTCGCCATGAACTATTCGGACGAGACGGCGGACGAGATGTCCCGCCTCCAGGACGAGATCGACAGCCAGAATCTCTGGGATCTCGATGCACAGGTCGATGTCTCGATGGAGGCCCTGCGCTGCCCGCCCGACGATGCCGATGTCAGCACGCTGTCGGGGGGCGAAAAACGCCGTGTGGCGCTCTGCCGCC
>CAYUBT010000133.1:0-7167 GCA_964443055.1 uncultured Rubellimicrobium sp. | reverse complement strand
AGGATCAGACGGTTGCCGTCATTGCCGGGTTCGATCCCGTAGATCTGGTCGCCCAGCGCGTCGGCCTCGGCGGCGATATCGGCAAAATCCGCTATGCCAAGCGCCGCCCCGGCACCATTGGTGCCGAGCGTGTATTTCGCACCGACAAGGTTCACCCGCACGGTGTCGATGGTGCCCGCATCGCGGTAGGGGGCGATATCGGCCTCCATCGAGGGCATCCAGTTGCCCAGATAGACATCGACATCGCCTGTGGCGAGCGATTGCAGGGTGATGGGGATCGAGAGCACCAGCGTCTCGGTCTCGTAGCCCAGTGCCTCGAGCACCAGCGTGGCCGTGGCGGTGGTCGAGGTGATATCGGTCCAGCCGACATCCGAGAAGACGATGTGCTGGCAATCGGCCAGCGTCGGCGTGGCGGCGAGCGCCGCGACGGCCGTCAGGGCAGTGGTCAGTCTCATGGTTCCGGTCTCCCTCTCTGCTGTTGTCCCTTGTCGTCTTGCGGGCGGGCGTCGGCCGGGGAGGCCGGTGTTACCACAATGCGCCGCCGGTGATCTGGATGTTCTCCATGGTGATGCCGCGCGCGCCGTCGCTGCACAGGAAGGTGGCAAGAGCGGCGATCTCGCCGGGCTGGATGATGCGGTGTTGCGGGTTCTGGGCCGCGACCTCCTCCAGCGCCTCCTGAAGGCTGCGGCCCCTTCCCTCGCGCTCGACCACCTGGGCGAGGTTGCGATGCATCAGTTCGGTCTCGACCCATGTGGGCGAGATCATCACGCAGGTCACGCCATGCGGGGCCCCCTCGAGAGCAACACAGCGGGTCAGGCCCAGAAGCCCGGACTTCGAGGCACAGTAGGCCGGGTTGTCCCTCCAGCCGACCGTGGCGGCAGTCGAGCCGATGTTGATGATGCGCCCCCAGCCACGGGCGATCATGCCCGGCAGCATCTCGCGCGTCATGCGGAAGGCACCGTTGAGATTGGTGTCGATGATCTTGTCCCAGAGCGCATCGGAATGACCACTGACCGGCTGCTCGGCGGTGGTTCCGGCTGCGTTCACGAGGATATCGGCCGGGCCGCAGGCGGCCTCGGCATCGGCGAGGAAGGCGCGGATCGCCCCTGTGTCGCGCACGTCGAGGTGGCCGGCGTGGACCGCGCCGCCGTGGGCGGCCAGTGCCTCGCGGACCCGGGCGGCCTCGTCCTCGGCCGCATAGGCGGCGGCATCGCCGGCGCGGCCGGCACCGATATACGAGCCTGCGGCAACCGCCGCCCCCGCCTGCGCCAGGGCATGGGCGATCGCCAGCCCCTGGCCGGTGAGTCCGCCGGTGATGACGGCACTGCGCCCCGTCAGATCAGCCATTCTTCCGTCCCCCAGCTTGCTGCCTCAGGCCGTCGGCTCGGGCTCGGGCGGCAGCTTGCGGCCGAGCCAGTCCTCATAGAAGCCTTCGAGATCGGGCTCGAAATCGTGGACGACCGGGTAACCGGGCGCGCAGGCCTCGACTTCGTGCAGACGACCGCAGGACGGGCAGATAAACTCGCGCAGTTCCATCCATTGCGGGTCGGGCAGGTCGCTGGTCGGGTAGATCTCGACCAGCAACTCGTCCGTGTCGCGGATCAGCACAGCCGCCGAGAGTTTCCAGTTCTTTTTCCAATGGCCGAATTCATGCCCGCATTCACAGCGTGTCACTCGCCCGCTCGCCGTGTCGGCGATGAACAGATGCGACGAGATCGGCAGCAGGATCGGTTCGTCCCAGGCCACCCGGTCCTGAAGCGCGGCAATGGCCTTGTCGAAGCGGTCGTCATCCTTGTAGGCGCTCATGATCCGCCTGGTGTCGTGCCAGGGCAGGTGACCCTCGATCAGGTCGGCGATCACTTCCTTGCTGTAGCTGGTCATTTCCCGGACTCCATCTCGAAATCTGCCGGCAGGCCCCAGAACTCGACGAACTCGGTGCGGAACTTCTCGGACAGGCGCATCGCCTCGCGATACATCAGCAGCACTTCGGGGGCGAAATTGCGCGCAGCGACCCGCTTTGCCTCGTCTGCCAGCCATTCCGATGCAGGGCGCGCGCGCGACAGACGCCGGGCGCGCATCTCGGCGCGCAGCTTCTCGGTCGCGTCAAGATCAGCGTGCCAGCGGCCTTCGTCACCCTCGGCCACGACAATGCCATAGGTACTGCGGGCCGCTTCTTCGGTCAGGAAGCCGTTCTCGACATCCTCGGCGGTCTTGACCGGGTCGCGTTCCAGCACGTCACCGAATCCGCCGCCGCCGTTGTAGCTGTGTGTGAAGATGTCACCCGCCTTGTGCGGCTTCTCGATATAGGGACCCTCGACCAGGACATGCTCACCCTCGAGCAGCTCCAGCTCACGCCCGTCATCGCCGATGCCATGCGGCAGCGGCTCGCGCGCCTCGATCCGCTCGGCGAGGTTCGGCTCGCGCACCGCGCGGTGCTTCTGGCAGGTCGGTGCCGGATAGCCGCCGCACATGCCGGCATTGTCGAAGACGCGGCTGGAATGCTCGGAGGTGACCAGGCGCAGGTGATCGGTCTTGTTGATGAGCCAGGTCGAGATGAACGAGCAGCCGCCCCGGTATTTCCCGGCCCCGCCGGAGTCAGGCAGGATCGAGCGGCCCATGTAGACCATCGGCATGTTCTGTTCCCAGATCTCGATATTGCCCATGTCGGATTCGGGGTTCCAGCCGACATAGGCCGTGTCCAGCCCGTCCTTGATCGCCAGCGCCCCGGACCCTGCGGCCGCGCATTCGAAATGCGCCATGCCGAACGGGGTGCCGTATTGCGAGGTGCCGCCCATCTCGATCATGGGCGAATTGACCTGGCCCACGAACACTTCCTCGACGAAGCCACGGGCAAGGAAGCTGCGCGACAGCAGGCGCTGGAACACGCCGTAAGATGGCAGCAGCAGCGCCCAACTGGTCGCCGTGGCCACCATCTCGTTGTCGGGATTGGTCCAGGTGCCATGCGGCAGGTTCAGTTCGGTCGCCATCCAGGCACCGTCGTTGACCAGCCCCTCGAAGTTCATGTGCTGGGTCAGGGTGACGAACATGCCGCCGTCCATTCCGGCCGGGGTGCAGTTCATCGAGTGATAGCCCCAGGGCTGGGTGCCCTCGTAGTCGAGCGTCATCTTGCCGTCACGGCTGATCGTCAACTCGAGCGGGATGTTGTAGAGCCAGTCCATCGGACCAAGCGGCTGGAAGCCCTGCTTGCCCTCGGTCACATGGCCGTAGAATGTGTGGCCGCGATAGGTGCCGGGGACCGTCAACTGCCGGGTGCGGGCAAGCTGGCCGCGGCGCCCCTCCTCGATGAATTCCTTCATCACCCGCTTCCAGTAGTCGATACCGATCTCGCGGATGATATTCTTCACGCCCTCGCGCATCTCGATGCAGGAGGCGACTTTGGCCTGCTCGTCCAGCACCCAGTAGATCGGCATGCGCAGGTTGCGCTCGCAGCGGATCACGTAGTCGCGGCGGATCTCGTCATTGGTTCCGATCTTCTCGGCGCAGACGAACAGCCCCTCGGTGAAGCGCTCCTGCGCAAGGCAGACATCGCCGCCGGGCGTGATGCCACCCGATTCCAGTTCGTGGCAGACGGCACCGGCCCAGCCGACCAGTTCGCCCTCCCAGTAGATCGGCATCACGTCCATCACGTCGGGCACCTGCACGGTGCCGATGAAGGCGTCGTTGTTGGCGAAGATGTCGCCATCGTTGATGCCGGGGTTTTCCTCGTAGCCGTTCTTGATCATCCACTTGATGAAGCGGCTCATGGTGTGGACATGGACCATGATGCCGTTCGAGAGCGCCACCGCATCACCTTCGGGGGTGTAGATGGCGACCACCATCTCGCCCACCTCGCGCACGCCGGGGCTGGCCGAGATGCGCCGTGCCATCTCGCGCGCCGAGACGCAGGTCGCGCGCAGCTTGGTGTGCAGCGTCTCGTATTTCAGCGGATCCTGCTTGCGCAGGCGCAACTCGGTGATGCCGTCATAGCAGCCGGTTTCCTCCATCAGCCGCTCGGAAGCCAGCAGACGGTCGCGTAGCGGCATCTCGGGCCTGATCGGATCGTGAACTGTCATTTTTGCCCCCTTCAGCCGTGGCGGTAGTGCAGCAGGGTCCATTCGTCGACGAAGACCTCGTCGCCGGGGAAGATCACCAGTGTGGTTGCCGGATGCTCCACGATGGCCGGCCCCTGGATCCGGAATCCGGGTTGCAGCAGGTCCATCTCGTAGAGGTCGGCATCGTGCCAGCGTCCGTGCAGGTAAGCGTTGCGCTTGCCCTTGTGGGCCGGCGACGGATCGGGCCGGTTCAACTCGCGGCGCACCAGCACCGGCTTGATCTTGTCGGCGATAGCCGTGATGCCGATTTCCATGATCGAACTGCCGGCCGCACCGTAGCGCGTCACCCGCTGGTTGATCGCGGCATAGACGCGCTCGAACTCGACGATGATGGCGCGGATGTCGTCGGCGTTCTTCGGATGGCCGATGGGAGAGGCGACCTCGACATCCTCGAGTTGGCCGGTGAAACGCATCATGAGGAACGGCTGCGTGCGAATCTTCTCGCGCGCATGGCCTTCGGCCTCCATCTCGGCAATGGCGGCAGCCTCGAGGTCGTCCATGACCTTCGCCACCTGGCGGGCGTGCTCGTCCAGTTCGATCGTGCTTGCGTCGCTCGGGATGTCGATCTGGGTCGAGACCGAGTGACGGCGCATGTAGTCGGCGGTCGTGCAGCCGAAGGCCGAGAAACCGGCGGCGAACTGGAAGGTGAGGATGTCGCGGAAGCCGATCCCGCGCGAACAACCGGCCAGGTGCAGCGGACCCGAGCCGCCATAGCTCAGCAACGTGTATTCGGATGGGTGGATGCCCTGCCCCGAGATCACACGCAGCAGCGCGTTGTTGGCGTCGGTCTCGAGCATCTCGATCATGCCCTCGGCCGCCTCGTAGACATCGACGCCAAGGGGATCGGCGCATTTCTCCTTGAAGATGCGCCGGGCCTTCTCGACATCGAGGACGACCTTGCCGCCGAGGAAGTAATGCGGGTTCAGCCGGCCGAGGATGGCGTCACAATCGGCAATGGTCGGCTCCATCCCGCCGCGGTCGAAGCAGATAGGGCCGGGGTCCGACCCCGCACTTTCCGGGCCGAGGCTGACCTTGCGGGTCAGCGGGTCGACCTTGATGATCATGCCCGCACCCGCACCGATGGTGTCGAGATGCAGCGTCGGCACGTTCAGCTTGAAGCGGTCCATCAGCGGCTCGTTCTCGATCCGCGTCTGGCCACGGGTGATCACGCCCATGTCGAAGCTGGTGCCGCCCATGTCCGAGCACACGAGGCTGTCGTTGCCGATCAGCTTGCCGATATAGGCCGCGCCGAGGATCCCGCCGATCGGGCCCGAGATCATGGTCTCGTGCAGGCGCGGGTGGCGGATCGAGGCGAGGCCGCCAAAGCTCAGCAGGGTCTGCACCCCGTAGCGGAAGCCGTATTTCTGCGCTGCCGCCTCGATTGCCTGGAGCTGCTCGCGGCCGCGGGCCGTGGCGTAAGCCTCAATCAGCACCGAGTTGAGCCGCGACTGCTCGCGGATCACCGGGCGGATCGCATGGCTCATGTAGACGCGGATCTCCGCACCAGCGGCGGCGATTTCCTCTTCGCAGAGCGCGGCGATGCGCTGCTCGTGCTCGGGGTTCACGTGGCTGAAGATCGTCATGATGCAGATCGAGTCGACCCGGTCCGCGATCAGCGCCCGCGCGGCGCGGCGGACGTCCTCGTCGTAGAGCGGTATCACGACATCGCCGAACTGGTCGATGCGCTCGGTCACGCCGTGGGTGCGGCGGCGCGGCACCAGCGGTTCGGGATGGGCGTGGGTGACGGCATGCAGGCGGTCGGCGTAGGAATAGTCCGCCCAGGCCTGCAGCCCGCGCCCCATCAGCACCATGTCCTCGAGCCCGCGGGTGGTGATCAGGCCCAGCCGCCGCCCGGTGCGCGACAGCAGCGTGTTCAGCATCCCGGTGCCGGAATAGAGCACCACATCAAGCCCGCCGAACAGGTCGTCGAGGGTGATGCCCCAGGCATCGGCGGCGTCCTCGGACGAGGCAACGAAACCCTCGCTCTCGTCATGCGGCGTGGTGGCCGCCTTGCCGATGGTGAAGTCGCCGTTGCGGTTCACGAGGATCGTGTCGGTCATGGTGCCGCCGGCATCAATGCCGATCACGATCGGCGGCTCATTGACGGGGCCGGATGCGGGGCCGGGAAGATCGTCGCGGGTCAGGGGCCTGTTCACTGGCGTGCCTCGCTGGTGCTGGAGTGGTCCGGGGTAACGAGGCAAACGCTAGACGGCGGCTGCCGATTGCGTCTATGTGCCTAATGGCACATGCCCGCCGCCGCGACGGAGGCCGCCATCACCATTCCCGACCGCATCCTCGCACCACTCACCGGAGCGATTGCCGCCGCCGCCGGGGCGGAGCATCTCGACCGCCTGATCGACCTCGTCGCCGCCACGGTGGCGCAGGACAAGGTGACGGTGGTCCGCTACTCTGCCAGCCTTCGGCCGGAATTCGTCTCGTGGCGCAACTACTCTGCGGCGCTGGTGACCAAATATCTCGAGCATTACTACCGCTTCGACCCGTTCTATGCCCTGTGGCGCAGCGGGCAACAGCCCGGTGTCGTCAGGCTTGACCATGGCGCGGAAAGCCGCAGCGGCCCCTATATCGCCGATTTCCTGGGTGAATCCGGCATCGTCGACGAAATCGGCATCCTGCTGCCCGATGGCGGCGACTGGGCGCTGGGCGTGTTCCTCGACCGGAGCAGCACACGATTCACCGCCGCCGAGGTAGCGCTGGTCCGGCGCCTGTTCCCGATCTTCGAGGCACTCCACGCCCAGGAGCGGGCGCGGCGCGGCACAGTGGAGCGACGCACTCGACAGGAGCCCTCGCCGGGGGCGGCACCGGCGGTGCCGAGACTCGATCCCGCCGACTGGCCGGACCTGACACCACGTGAGCGCGAGATCGTCGCGATGGTGCTCCAGGGCCATCCGCCCACCGGCATCGCGCGCCTGCTCGGCATCTCGGCCGGCACGGTGAAGAACCATCGCCGGAGCATCTACGAAAAACTCGACATCACCACCGAGCGCGAACTGTTCCTGCGTTATCTGGGCATTGTTGCAGAGGCCAGGGCCTAGGC
>CAYUBT010000132.1:0-7194 GCA_964443055.1 uncultured Rubellimicrobium sp. | reverse complement strand
GGGGCCCGAGGGCCGGCTGCGCCGCCGCGTCATTGCGAGCGTCAGCGAAGCAACCCGGTCCTCACGTCTCTGGCTTGCCGCACCGGCTGACGGCTCCTCGCAATGACGGAGGGCATGGGGCCGCCGCCCCCCTCATGCCAGCACCAGCGCGCGCCGGGGTGCGGGCAGCAGGGCCAGTGCCGCCGCCCGTTCGGTGCGACTGACAGGGGCTACGGGCACAGCCGGGGGACGCGCGCTGTCCGGCCCCTGCCCCGGTGGCACCGTCGCGCGCGCCGCAACAGGAACGACGCGCGCACCGGGCCCCGCATCCAGGAGCGCCTCGCCGTTCAGCGCCGAGACCGCGAGTTCGGCCACGGTCTCGGGCAGCGCATCGCGCCCAGCCAGCGACACTGCCGAAGGCACGAGTTCGAACAGTTCCGCCGCCGCCCTGCCCTGCCTTGCGGTCAGGAAGATCGTCGGGATCGGCTTCGCACCACAGCCCGCCAGCAGCGCGAGCGAATGCGTGAGTCGCCCGCCCGCCCGCTCGGCCAGAATCAGGAGATCGGGACCGCCGAGCCGCACCGCCGCCTCGGCCGTCGCCAGCCCGTCGAAAGCCGTGATCGCAAAGCCCCGGGCGACGAGCGCATGCGCGAGACGGGCGGACTGGGCGGGGTCGTCATCAAGGATCAGGATCTGCATCGGATTCTCCGCAAGCTGCTGCATCCGTCTCGCACAGGGAGGTAAAGACCACCTGAACACCTCTTTGCGCCCGCCCGCCCCCGGCCTATACCTGCGCGGAACATCAGGGAGGACGCGATGCGCAAGGCTCGGATCGCCCGCAGCACGGCAGAGACGCGGATCGAGGTGAAGATCGACCTCGACGGCACCGGCCGCCGCGAGATGGACACGGGCGTCGGCTTCTTCGACCACATGCTCGACCAGCTTGCGCGTCATTCGCTGATCGACATGAAGATCGACACGAAGGGCGACCTCCATATCGACGCGCATCACACGGTCGAGGACACCGGAATCGCGCTCGGCCAGGCACTTGCGGCAGCCTTGGGTGACAAACGCGGAATCCGCCGTTACGGCGAATGCACGCTGGTGATGGACGATGCGCAGGTGCGCGCGGCGCTCGATCTGTCGGGCAGGCCCTATCTGACCTGGAATCTCGCCCTGCCCACCGAGAAGATCGGCGCGTTCGATGCGGAACTCCTGCGCGAATTCTTCCAGGCGCTGTCGACGCATGGCGGGATCACCCTGCATGTCGATCTGGTCCATGGCGTGAACAGCCACCATATCGCCGAGGCCGCCTTCAAGGCCGTGGCCCGCGCCCTGCGCATGGCGGTGGAGCCTGACCCGCGCCAGCGGGACGACATCCCCTCGACCAAGGGTGTTCTCTGACGCCTGCATCCGCGTACGGCACGTGGCGTCAGGCGATCACCACACGCGGTGGGCGTCGAGTTCGGCGCGAAGCTCCACCGAGAAATCAAGGGCGGTGTCCCGCGGCCGGGTCAGGAGGCTCACGACGATGAAGAGCCCCCATGAAATGCCGATCACCGAAAAGGCGAGCAGCGGGTCGAAGACGCTCACCCCGCGCCCGAGCACGAGCCAGATCGCCAGCAAGGCACCGCCCACCAGGCAGGCCAGCGCCCCCGCCGCGGTGCCCCGCTTCCAGAAGAAGGCCCCGATGATCGGCGGCACCGTCACCACCAGCCCGGCGGCCGAAAGTGCGGCGAGCTGTTCGACGATCGCCGCTTCGCGCACCGCGAAGAGGGCGGCGAAGACGATGACGCAGGTCACCACGACCCGGCCCCAGAGGATCTGCATCCCGTCGCTCGCCCCCTGCGGCAGAAGGTCGCGCGCCACCATCGAGCCCACGGTGAGAGCGATGGAATCGAGCGTCGAGACCGCCGCCGTGAGGATACCGAGAATCAGGAGCACGCTCACCCAGACGGGCAGCACCCCCGAGACGAGAAGCGCGGGCGTGGCCTCGCCCGCAACATCGAGATCGGGCACGAGCAGCAGCGCCGCGAAGCCCCAGATCACGGCGATCAGCGTGAAGATGAAGCCGAAGCCCAGCACCCACATGATCATCCGCCGCATCGCCCGCAGGTCGCGAAGCATGAAGAGCCGCTGGCTCACCTGCGGATTGGTGATGGCGAAGAAGAACCACGGAACCGAGAGTGCGAGGAAGGTGCCGAGGCTCCACAAGCCCGGTCCCGGCACATCGAGCCAGAGCGCGTGCTCCTCGCTCAGCGCATCGACAAATCCCGACGGCCCGCCCAGCGCCGAGATGACGATGCCCATGGCAAGAAGCCCCGAGCCCATCATCACCATCGCCTGCCCCGCATCCGTCCATGCGACCGAGCGCAGCCCGGCGAACACCGTCCAGAGCAGCGCCATCACCGCCCCTGTCGCCACCGCCGCGACCAGCGAGATTTCGCCGCCCGTCACCCCCGACAGCAGAAGGCCGATCCCCGCCATCTGCGTGGTACAATAGGGGATGAGGAAGACGAGGGACGCCACCGCCATCACCGCCCCCACCGCACGCGAGCCGTAGCGCGCGCCGACCATCTCGGCTGGCGAGATGAAGCCCCAGCGCCGCCCCGCGAGCCAGAATCTCGGCCCGAAGATCACCAGAAGCGAGAGACCCGCGAAATAGACCAGTTCGAATCCCAGCGCCCCGACTCCGCCCTGCCAGGTGAGGCCGGTGAGGACGATGAGCATGAAGGCCGAATAGGTCGTCGCGGCATAGGAGAGACCCGAGATGAACCCGCCGAGCCGCGATCCGGCAAGGTAGTAATCCGCCGCCGTGTCGCGGCTTTCCCTTGCCGCAAGCCAGACGAGGACGATGCCGATGAGGAGGAATACCCCGATGGCGGCCCAGACGAGGGAGGGGCTCAACATTTCAGGGCCTCCAGCGCGCGACGCCGACGGCAATGAGCAGGACCACCACCAGGCCGAAGCCGAGCCAGAAGAGCGGCACCGCCAGCGGCACACCCGATCCCGACAGCACGCCGTAGGGCACGACGATTCCGGCGAGGGTCACGAACAGGACCACGAGCAACCACGACAACCCCTGGCGACGATCCCTGCCCATGGCGCTCTCCCTGCGGTTGGATTCTGCTTACGCGAACCGGGCCGGGGTTGCAACGGACCGGCCCCCGTTCCGAGCGGACAGCCGGCCATGCGAGGCGCACAGAACGCCTTCCGTCCGGTCCCCGCCCGGTGTAGAATCAGCGATGACAGAAAAGCCGGTCGGGCGGCGGGAAACCGGACCCCGTCCTTCCGGCATCCATGAGGAGTGAACCCGTCATGTCGTTCAGGAACAAGGTCGCCCTGGTGACCGGCGCTGGCTCGGGAATTGGTGAAGCCATCGCGAAAGAGCTGGCAGCACTCGGTGCCCGTGTCGTCCTTTCGGACATCAGTGAAGCGAGCGCGCAAAAAGTGGCGGGCGAGATCGCGGCCGCCGGGGGCGAGGCCGCTGCCTTCAAGGCCGACAGCGCCTTGCCTGACGACAACAGGAAAGCCGTCGAGTTCGCGCTCCGAACCTACGGAAAACTGAACTACGCCGTGAACAATGCCGGGATCGGCGGAAAGTCGGCCATTACCGGCGAGGTCGATCTCGAGGACTGGAACCGGGTGATCGACATCAATCTCAATGGCGTTCTCTATGCCATGCGGTATCAGATCCCCGCCATGCTCGAGGCCGGGGCCGCCGAATGCGCGATCGTCAACATGGCCTCGATCCATGGCACGGTCGCGGCGATCGGCAACAGCGCCTATACGGCGGCAAAGCATGGCGTGGTCGGGCTGACGAAGAACGCGGCGGCGGAATACGGTCCGCAAGGGCTGCGTATCAACTGCGTCGGCCCCGGCTATATCGAGACGCCCCTTCTCGAAAACCTGCCGGACGAGTTCCGCACGGCGCTGGTGGCGCGCCACCCGCTCGGCCGCCTCGGACAGGCCGACGAAGTGGCCCGGCTCGTGCGCTTCCTGCTCTCCGACGATGCCTCCTTCATCACCGGCAGTTATTACCTCGTCGATGGCGGATATACGGCGGTCTGACCTGCGCCGGGCGCCCGTCCTCGGTCGGGTGGCCCGGATTGTCGCACAGGAAGGCGAAGGCGGGAGAAGCGGGTCGTTCAGCCGAAAACCGGCTTCATGTTGTGTGCGAAGGCGTCCGAGCGGAGCCAGTCGCGAAGCATTCCGAAAGCCTGTCCTGCGATGCGGCGACGCAAGTCCTCGCTGACGACCAGTTTCCGGGTCTTTTCCTCGAAATCGGACAGATCCCACGCCAGCGGCACATAGGTTTCCCAGGGAATGAAGATGTCGGGGTCCGTCTCGACATGGCTCATCTCGGGCTTGAGGAGAACCGCGCCGGCTGCGACGGCCTCATAGTCCCGCCAACATACCTCTCCATAGCCAAACGGGCTGAAGCAGACCTTGGACCTGCGCATCTCCCACATGAAGCGGGACAGCGGCACGTTCTGTCCATGCAGAATCGAGAGATCACCGAGTCTCTCGAGTGCCGTCATCGCCTCGCCGCGCATGGCGCGATACCATTCCGTGCCATTCACCTCGAAGCGCGCGTGAAGATCGAAGGGGCGCGCCCCTTCGGAAGGCGGAACACCGAGAAGAGCCGGAAGGATCTGCGGGGCGGTCGCGAACGAGGGCCCCACCACCAGCTTGTCCAGAAAACCGGCCGGAACCGTAAAGCAGCGCTCGGTGTCGTCCAGACCGAAGCGGCGTCCGTAGAAATCGGTCAGATTGGTGTCACCGAGGGTGGGTTGACCATAGCGATCCCGATCCCGGAAGACATGTTTTTTCACATAGAAATCGACCAGCGGGTCCATCCGCGCCGCATTGCGCAGATCCGTCGGCGCGAACCAGTCAAGGCAGCCGAGCCGCGCACCGGGATGATCGGATCGCAGTCGCCCGACCAGGCGCAAGAGATCGTCGTCGGAAATGTCGAACGGCGTCTGGAAGGCCACCACCGTCGCCCCTTTCGCGGGGGTATCCGCCCCCGACATGACGGCAGCAAGATCCGCTTCCCGTATTTCGGCACCGTGAATGCGGCCCAGATCGGAGGCATAATGGTGAAAAGGGTAGATCTGGCTTTGCGGGATGCGCTCGGGCTGCGTGACCAGCAGCAGGCGCCTTTCCGCCCCGGCAGAGAAAGGGCGTGTCATCGTCCGGGCGCGAAGTCTTCCTGCACGGCTGGCCTGCGCCCGGATACGCAGCCGATTCAGAAAAATCTCAATCGCCGGAATGGACATTCGTCACCATGGCTTCGTCCCTCGGCGCGGCGCGGGCAAGCCGCTGTTCCAGAGCCATCAACCGGCGCGCTTCCTGTGCATTCATGCCCTCGACGAAGGCCTTGTGCAGCCGATACAAATCCGATGCTTCCCGGCGCAGCGGCGTGACCCGTCCGAGGTCGCGCACCGCAGCCGGGCCCCCTGCCAGCAGGGCTACATACAGCATGTCCATTCCTCGTGCCGCGCGAAGCAGGGGATTGCGGCGCATGGGCTCTCCGGGGAAACCTTCGGCATAGGGAATGTCCGAATATTCCGGAAAAGCGAGGGCGATCGCATCGTCATGCAGCTTCTGGTCACAGGTCACCGACCAGGGAAGTGCCAGGCCGAGATCCACGAATTCCGGGTCCAGATACGGGCCGTAAACCATCGCCGCACCGCCCAGCACCCCGGTGGAGGTGAACGAGATTTCACGCCTTGTGCGGTTCCAGAACCAGAAGGCCTGATAGGGGTCGGGGGCATCGCGAAACACCCGGATGGCTGCGGCGATACGGCCGATCGCCTCGGTCTCCAGACCGGGAGAGAACACGCCGCCCGGCCCGCCGTGGTGCCTCTGGCCCGTGCGACCAAGGACGCTGCCATGCCCTTCGGCCATGCCGATGGCGATGCCTTCATAATCGTCGCGTCGCGCGCGCGCCTGAAAGCCTGCCGCCGCATCGTCGGGATTGGTCAGGATATCGCCCCCGATCCCGTCGAACACCGCAGAGGGGCTGCCGCGCAGAAAATCGTGCATCGGCATCATCTGTGCGTGCTCGTCGGAGCAGAGTTGTGTCAGGAACATCGCGCGCAGGCTGTTGCGCAGGCGCATCTGCGGGCGCCCCAGAATCGTGTGGTGCACGCCCGCCCTGCCTGCAATGGCACGAGCAGCCTGCACTTCGCTGTTCAGCACCTGCCCGCCATGGTGAAACGTTACGCAGGTGTCGGGCTTGCGGCCCTGATGCACCATTTCCAGCAGGATGTGACGCGAATCCCGCCCGCCCGACAGAGGCAGCGTCACCGGCCCCTCCCACGCCTGCAGGAAACGACGAATCGCCGCGCGAGGAAGTTCGATGAACGCCTCCACCGCCTGCGCGCGGGTCAGGTCGTCCCGGGTCTGCGGAGCGGGCGCACCGCCTTGCACCTGCAGCACGCCATCCCGCCATGTCAGCCGCCCGCCCGGGGGCAGAGTCCGGATATGGCGGAAGGGCGTGTCGGTTTCGACGAAGAACCCGATACGGTGAAACACAGCCAATGCGACATGGTCGGGGGTCGGGTCGGCGTCTTGCGCCAGCAACTGCAGAATCGAGGGCGACAGGACGATCTCGGACCCCTTCGCGTAGACGAACAGGGTGAAGAAACCCAGCGGATCGACACGGGCATTCAGTGTGGTGCCGTCCCAGGACCATTCGGCGAACAGACCGCGCGGCCGTGAGTCGCCATCCAGGAGCAGCCTGTGTCCGACGAAGCCCCGGGGCATGCCGGTGACACGGGCTTCCCCACCTGCCGCATTGATCCTGATGAACGGGACACCGGCTCCTGAACCGATCAGGTTCCCGGCTCCGAATGGCGCGCTCGCATCCGTCCTGGCAGCATGTTCGCGAGTCAGATCCATTCTGCGATTCTCTTCAATGCCGGAGCGTCTGCGGCCGGCATTCCCCCCGTGGCGTGCCGCATCGTGAGGAATCGCCTGTAGCTACCGGTTGTGCAAGCTTTTTCGCCCCGTCCGGTTCCGCATCGGCGCGGTGTCGTTGCAGGGCCTCTGTCCGCCCGGATTGACGGCCGGACTCCATGGAGGCGGCAGATAACTGAAAACGTCGCGGGCGGAGACCGATCATCGGCTCCCCGGCCCGGACGATGATCAAGGTTCATCCTTCTGCCGCGCCTCGCACGAATGTCCCGCGCCGCAGACGGTCCGCCC
>CAYUBT010000131.1:0-7253 GCA_964443055.1 uncultured Rubellimicrobium sp. | reverse complement strand
GGAACGCGCCTATGAGGACACGCCGCTGCCCATCGCCTGCGGCCAGACCATCAGCCAGCCCGCCGTCGTCGGGCTGATGACCCAGGCACTCGAGATCAATCCGCGCGACAAGGTGCTCGAGATCGGCACGGGGTCCGGCTATCAGGCCGCGATCCTGTCGCTGCTCGCGCGGCGGGTCTACACGCTCGACCGGCACCGCCATCTCGTCGCCGACGCGCGCGCCGTGTTTCGCGCCCTCGATCTGCACAACATCACCGCGCTCGCGGCCGACGGCACACGCGGCCTCCCCGAACAGGCACCCTTTGATCGCATCATCGTCACCGCCGCAGCCGAAGATCCGCCGGCACTGCTCTTGGCGCAACTGCGGGTGGGCGGTATCATGGTGCTTCCGGTCGGCCAGTCCGATACGGTCCAGCACCTGATCCGTGTCAGGCGCACGGAAGATGGGTATGATTACGAAGAACTGCGTCCGGTCCGCTTCGTTCCGCTGATCGAGGGCATGGCGCAGGACTGAAACCGGAACCCGGACCAACCGGGCCAGAGAGTCGAGGACAGCCGATGCAGCCGATCCCGCACCAGAACGCCCGAAGCCGCAGCCTGCGCGCTGCCCGGATCGCGGGCGGGGCCGGTCTGCTCGCCCTGCTCGTCGCCTGCGGGGACAGCGGCTTCGACATGGATTTTCGCAGCTTCTCGGACGGGTTCTCGACGACCGAGGCCGCCCAGCAGGCGGCGCAGCGCCCCGCGCCCGACAGCCGGGGAGTCATCACCTACCAGAACAGCCAGGTCGTCGTCGCCCGCGAGGGGGACACGGTGCGCAGCATCGCCCAGAGGCTTGGCGTCGATGCGGGAGAGGTCGGCAATTACAACGGCATCGCCCCCGACACGCCGCTGCGTCGTGACGAACTCATCGCCCTGCCCCGCCGTATCGAGGGCACGCCGGTTTCGGCAGGCGGGGTCGATGTCACAGCGCTGGCGGGTGCGGCCATCGACCGGGCGGGCAATGTCACGACGCAGCCCCTGCCCGCGGCCTCCGGCGCGACGGCAGGCGCGGCCACCGGCACACCCTTCGGTGCGGCACCAAGCGAACCCGTGCGCCACCAGGTCGCGCGCGGCGAGACGGCCTACACGATCGCGCGGCTCTACAATGTGCCGGTCGCCGACATCGCCGCCTGGAACGGGCTGGGCAGCGATCTGATGGTGCGCGAGGGGCAGCAGCTGCTCGTCCCGCTCACCGGCGGCACCCCGCCCGCGAGCCCCGGCACGACGAGCCAGCCCGGCCAGGGCAGCCCGACGCCCGCGCCGCCTTCGGCCGCCACACCCCTGCCCGCGCCCGAGGCTCCGGCAGCGACCGCCGCCCCGGCCCCCGCCGCGCCGAATCTGGGCAGCCAGCAGGCCGCCGCGCCGCAGGCCCGGTTCGTGCAACCCGTGGGCGGCTCGATCATCCGCGCCTATGCGCCAGGCCGCAACGAGGGGATCGACATCGGCGCACCCGCCGGAAGCGATGTGCGTGCAGCCGACGCAGGCACGGTGGCGGCGGTGACGACCGACACCCAGGGAATCCAGATCGTCGTGATCCGCCATTCGGACGGGCTGCTCACGGTCTACACCCATCTCGACAACCTCCCCGTGCAGAAGGATTCGAACGTCAGCCGGGGCCAGGTGATCGGCCGCGTGCGCGCGGGCGATCCGTCCTTCCTGCATTTCGAGGTGCGCCGCGGCATGTCGAGCCAGGACCCGGCCGACTATCTGCCGTAGGGGTGGGACATCGTCATTGCGAGGAGCCGAAGGCGACGCGGCAATCTGTCCGCTGAAACCCTCGCGCGGCAGCCGGCCGGCCTTGCGCCCTGCCGGTAGCGGGCAGGTTGCTTCGCTGTCGCTCGCGATGACGGGGAATGGCTTGACGGGGATTTTTCTAGCCAAACAATGCACGATGGGCCAAGATCGGGTTCCCACTGAACCGAAAGCACCCGACATGACCCGCCTGCTGACTGCAATCTGCCTCTCCGCCGCTCTTGCCGCTGGTGCGGCCTTTGCCGAGGACAGCCCCTTCTGCGGCAAATCCGATCCCGACTCATGGAACGAGGTCCGCGAATCTTTCCTGGGCGTCTGGCAGATGAGCCACTTGGCCGGCTATGTGAGCGTTGCAGGCATGACGATGCCCTTCCCCGCCACAAACGAAATCGAGACGGTCAGCATTGCACTCTTCGGCGACGAACTCGTTGCCGTCCATCCCGAGGGAGACGAGCCGATGCTTCTGACCCTCGCCGACGAGCCCCGCTGGGTGGTGGATGTCTCGAGTAGCGACGTGCCCGAACTCCCGGTCAGCCCCGACGATGCGGCGTTCATCTACGGCTGCGACCAGATGGAGATGCCGCGCGTCATCGGCACTGCCAACATCGTCATCGATGGCATGACGATGGATTTCACCTACAGGATGATGGTGCTGAGCCTTGATAGGATGTACGGGATCATGCAGGTGACGGGCACCGTCAACGGGCAACCCTATGTCGCCCGGCGCTCGGTCTGGATGGAGCGGACGGGCTGAAGAAGCCGCAGCGGGCGAAGGCAACCGCCCCCCGCCTGTCGCCTGTGCGATCGTGATCAGGCCATGTGCGACCCATGAGCTTGCTGTCTCTCGCACATGACCTAGGTTGAGGGGAGCACAGGAGGATTTTATGAGCGTCAAACTCGCAATCGTCTATTACTCGACTTACGGCACCAATTATCAGATGGCCCGGATCGCTGCCGATGCGGCGCGTGCGGCCGGGGCCGAGGTCCGGCTGCTGAAGGCGAGCGAAACCGCGCCCGCCGAGGTCGTCGCCTCGCAGGATGCCTGGAAGGCCCAGGCCGACAGCACGTCCGACATTCCCGCCGTCACCCCGGACGACATGGAATGGGCCAACGCCTATCTCTTTTCCGCCCCCACGCGCTACGGGGTCATGGCCAGCCAGATGCGCGCCTTCATCGACACGCTCGGCCCGCTCTGGTCACGAGGCGGACTGGCGGGCAAGGCGATCTCGGCCATGTCCTCCTCCCAGAATCCAAACGGCGGACAGGAGCAGACGATCCTCTCCTTCTACGCCACCGCCTGCCACTGGGGCGGCATCATCGTGCCGCCGGGCTACACCAACGAGGTGCTCTTCAAGACCGGCGGCAATCCCTACGGCTACAGCCACACACAGGGTGCCGATTTCAGCGATGACGTGAAGGCCGCGATCTCGCATCAGGCAAGGCGTCTGGTCGAGGTGGCAGCGAAACTCGCCTGAGCCATCAGGTCGGCCGGCGGGCGGGTCACTCACATGTGAGCGAGCCCCGTCCGTCGGCCGCATCTTCTTGCCTGCACCTGCCTCTTGCGGCATCTTCCGTCCCGGGCAGACATGGAGAAAACATGCGGGCAGGCTGGATCATCCTTTCGGCGGCACTTGTCCTCGCCGCCTGCGGCGGCCCGCGCGTGACCGGCGACGTGAGCAAGGCCTGCATGAGCGCGGGGCGGCAGGCCGCCAATGCCACGCTCTGTTCCTGTGTGCAGCAGGCCGCGAACCAGATGCTTACCTCCTCCGAACAGCGCCGCGCCGCGGACTTCTTCGCCAATCCCCACCGTGCGCAGGAGACGCGCCAGTCGAGCAGCGCCTCGGACAACACCTTCTGGCAGCGCTACCGCGCCTTCGTCTCGCGTGCCGAGACCATGTGCCGCTGAGCCCCGCGCACATGGGGCTGTTCCTCATCATGCGCCACCTCTGTAAGGTGGTGCCGGACAGGCAGGCGGGCGGATGCAGATCGCATTTCATATCGGCGTGAACGCCACTGATGACGAACGCATCCTGCGTTCGCTCATCCGGTCGTCCGACCGGCTGGCGGCGGCGGGCGTGGCGCTTCCGGGACCGGGGCGTTACCGGACACTCCTGCGCCAGACGATCGAATCCCTCGGCACATCCGATCCGCCCGAAGGCGTGCGCGACATCCTCATCGACGCAATCATCAGCATGACCGACGCGCGGCGGATGGTGCTCTCGAACGCCAATTTCTTCTCCAATCCCAACCGCATCTTTCACGGCGGTGAATTCTATGGCGGGGCCGGGCAGCGCCTGCGCATCCTCGGGCAGCTTTTTCCCGGGGACGAGTTGTCCGTCTTCATGGCATTGCGCAATCCCGCGACCTTCATCCCCGCCGCCTGGAGCCTTGCCCGGCAGCAGACGCTGGCCGATTTCCTCGGCCCCGTCGATCCACGCGCCCTGCGCTGGTCGGAACTGGTGGAACGGATGCGGGCGGCCGCACCGGGCATCGGGCTCGTCATCTGGTGCAACGAGGACACGCCCCTTCTGTGGTCGAAGATCCTCGAGCTTCTGGCGGGCGGGTCGGTGCCGGGGCCGATGGAAGGCGCGCATGACCTGATCGAGACGATCATGACCCCTGCGGGCTTCACGCGGCTCCTGTCCTATCTCGACAGCCACCCGCCCGCCTCCGAGACGCAGTATCGCCGCGTTCTCTCGGCCTTTCTCGACAAATACGCGCTGCGCGAGAAGATCGTGGAGGAATTCGAGATTCCCGGCTGGGACGCGCCGCTGATCGCCGACCTGACCGAAGCCTATGAGGCCGACGTGGACCTGATTGCGGGAATCGAGGGGGTGACGCTCCTGCGCCCGTGAGCGCGGCATGTCCACCCGCCGATACAGGGTGCTGATCTTCCCCTGAACTGATGTGACGACCTCGAACAGGGCCGCGGTGAGGCGTTCAGGCCGCAGGATTCCCCCGAATCCCGTCATTGCGAGGCGCCGCAGGCGACGTGGCAAACCAGACGGCGGGACGACCGGCTTGCTTCGCTGGCGCTCGCAATGACGGGGGTGGTGGCGACGGTCCCTTCGTCCCATCGTGATTGCGGGGAGGCGCAGCCGGTGCGCAAGCCAGAACGTGGGGCATCCGGCTTGCTTCGCTACGCTCGCAATGACGGAGGAATGATGGAGTCGACGCCCTGCCTGCCGACCGCGGGCACTGGCGTTTTCTCCGCCCGCACCGTAAAGGCCGGGCTCAACCTCCAGGCCCGAGAGTCCCATGTCGTTTCGCAACATCGCCATCATCGCCCATGTCGATCATGGCAAGACCACGCTCGTCGACCAGCTTCTGCGCCAGTCAGGCACCTGGCGTGACAACCAGGACGTGGGCGAGCGCGTCATGGATTCGGGCGATATCGAACGCGAGCGCGGGATCACCATCCTCGCCAAGGCGACATCGGTCGAATGGAGCGGGACGCGGATCAACATCGTCGACACCCCCGGCCACGCCGATTTCGGCGGCGAGGTCGAGCGGATCCTCGGCATGGTTGATGGCGTCTGCCTGCTGGTCGACGCGGCCGAAGGGCCGATGCCACAGACGAAATTCGTCACCGCCAAGGCGCTTGCGCTCGGCCTGCGGCCTATCGTGATTCTCAACAAGGTGGACAAGCCCGATGCCGAGCCCGACCGGGCGCTGAACGAGGTGTTCGACCTGTTCGCCAATCTCGGGGCCACGGACGAACAGCTCGATTTTCCGCATCTCTACGCTTCGGGCCGTTCGGGCTGGGCGGATGCGGAACTCGACGGGCCGAGGAAAGACCTCGCCGCGCTCTTCGAACTGGTCCTGCGCCATGTCCCCGAACCCGCCCAGGCCGCCCGCCGCGACGAACCCTTCCGCATGCTCGCCACCACATTGGGCCATGACCCGTTTCTCGGCCGCGTCCTGACGGGCCGCGTGGAATCGGGCACGCTTGCGCCCGGGGCCACGGTCAAGGCGCTCACGCGGACGGGCGAGCGGATCGAGCAGTTCCGCGTCTCGCGCATCCTCGCCTTTCGCGGTCTGGGCCAGCAGCCCATCGACCTTGCCGAAGCAGGCGACATCGTCACCCTTGCCGGAATGTCAAAGGCCACCGTTGCCGACACGATCTGCGCGCCCGAGGTCGAGGAGCCCCTGCCCGCCCGGCCCATCGACCCGCCGACGATCTCGGTCACCTTCGGGATCAACGACAGCCCGCTGGCGGGCCGCGATGGCAAGAAGGTGCAGTCGCGCGTGATCCGCGAGCGACTGATGCGCGAGGCGGAGTCGAATGTCGCGATCCGCGTCACCGACACGCCGGGCGGCGATGCCTTCGAGGTTGCGGGGCGCGGCGAGTTGCAGATGGGCGTGCTGATCGAGAACATGCGCCGCGAGGGATTCGAACTGTCCATCTCACGTCCCCGCGTGCTGATGCGCGAGGAAGATGGCGTCACGCTGGAGCCCGTCGAGGAAGTCACCATTGACGTGGACGATGAATTCACCGGCTCGGTGGTGGAAAAGCTGACCGGCGCGCGCAAGGGTGAACTTGTTGACATGCGGCCCGCCGGGACCGGCAAGACCCGGATCATCGCACTTGTGCCATCACGCGGGCTGATCGGCTATCAGGGGGAATTCCTGACCGACACGCGCGGGACGGGGGTGCTCAACCGCATCTTCCACGGCTGGACCCCGCACAAGGGCCCGATCCAGGGTCGGCGGCAGGGTGTGCTGATCAGCATCGGCAACGGCGAGGCGGTGGCCTATGCGCTCTGGAATCTCGAAGATCGCGGGCGGATGTTCATCAATCCGCAGGACCCGGTCTATGAAGGGATGATCATTGGCGAACATGCGCGCGAGAACGATCTCGAGGTGAACCCGCTCAGGGGCAAGAAGCTCACCAATGTCCGCGCGTCCGGGACGGATGAGGCCGTTCGCCTGACCCCGCCGGTCATCATGTCGCTGGAACAGGCGATTGCCTATGTGAACGACGACGAACTCGTCGAGGTGACGCCACATGCGATCCGCCTGCGCAAGCGCTATCTTGATCCGCATGAGCGCAAGCGTCAGGCGCGCGCGGGATAGGCGCGCGCCTCAGGGTCAAAGACCGGGGTTCAGAAGTTGAACGCGGCGCGCAGGGCGAGGGAGGTGCCGGTGACGCACAGCGAAAAAGGGAGTCTAACGCCCCCTTTCATGATTGTTCGTGATCGACGCGATCAGAAGTTGAATGACGCCCTGACACCGACGAGATTGCCGCTTAAATCGATTCCGGAACTGTTGAAATCCTCGAAATCGTAACGGGTGAACTCCGCGCCCAGATTCCAGCGATCCGTTACAGCAAACTCGGCTCCTGCACCGTAGAGAAGCCCGGTGTCGTCCCCCAAACTTACCGTCGAAAGCTGACCGAGACCGACCGAAACGAAAGGCAGCACCCGGCCGAGATCGTAGCCCAGCCGCGCATTGGCCGAGAT
>CAYUBT010000130.1:0-7297 GCA_964443055.1 uncultured Rubellimicrobium sp. | reverse complement strand
ATTCCCCCGGCCCGGCGCGAGGCGATCCCCGGCGTGAAGCTCTGCATCGACTGCCAGTCCGCCCGCGACCGCCGCCCCGCCCTGCGCGGCGGCATCAACCGGCGCGGCTCGAAGGACAGCCAGTTGCGTTGACCAGATGGCGGCTTCGCGCTAGCCAGCCTTGCCGGGCCCGTAGCTCAACGGTTAGAGCTGAGCGCTCATAACGCTTTGGTTGGGGGTTCGAATCCCTCCGGGCCTACCATTCCTCCGGCCCATGTCATTGGGAAGAGGCACCCGCCGACGCGGCAGCCCCGGGCATCCGGGCTGCGTCCGGGGCGGTTCCCTCAGACCCCGCCGGTCAGCAGCCTTGCCAGTTCATGCGCGAGGTCGATGAAGCGTTCCATCTGCTCGGCGCGGTGCAGGCCCTCAGGCAGGTGGAGGCGAAGGCCCTCGGGGCCGAAAACCAGGACGGGGCGCGGTTCGCGGGCGGGCCAGAGCGTGTCGATCGCGCGGGCCATGGCCTGGGGGTCGAAGCGGGGGACCGGCTCCTGGGTGCACAGAAGGCCGATGCCTTCAGGCGCGGGCCAGGCCCTCAGCCCCGGGGCCGAGCGGGCGAAGCCCTTGCCGAGGCGCGCGGCGAGCCATTCGCGCCCCTCGTCGCTGCCAAGGCTGCGGCCCTCTTCGCCGGGGGCGAGCGAGTCCGGCAGGGGTGGCGTGATCACGAGCGTGCCGTCTTCCCAGCGGGGTTCTCCGGCGACATATTCCGTAGCCTGCTGGCGGCTCGAAGCCGTCTCGATCAGGGAACTCAGGGCCCGCGTCTCGACCGTCCAGGCCGGGCCGCCCCGGGGCGAGAGGCGCAGCATCCCCGGCTGCCCCAGATATTCGGTGCTGATGTTGAGCGCCCAGCCCCGCCGCGCGGCGAGTGCCTGCAGCCGCTCGCGCCGGCTGGTCTGGTTGAGGCGCAGCCACAGATAGACCACGCCTCCGGCAAGGACCGCGAAGGCGGCCACGACGAGAATGGTCAGAACCGCCGTCATGCGGCACCGCGCCGGGGATGCTCCGTCCCGCAGCGCGCCCTGGCGGTGAGCTTGTCGAACACCTGTGTTCCGTCCGGCCTGGCAGCATCGCAGGCCAGTCAATCACGTTCAGGCCCGCGCTGGCCAGAAGCCCGGCACCGCGCCCTGCATCGGGCGCGATTGTGTTGCAATCGGGCCAGATCAGGCGTTGGCTTCGCGGATCTTGTTCGCCGCATCCTTGGAATAGGCGATGCCGTTCGAGTCGAACAATGTGTCGAGTTCGCCCGAGAGCACCATCTCGGTGATGATGTCGCAGCCGCCGACGAACTCGCCCTTCACATAAAGCTGCGGGATCGTCGGCCAGTCCGAGAAATCCTTGATTCCCTGGCGGATGTCGGCGTCGGCCAGCACGTCGACATCGGTATAGTCGATGTCCATGTAATTGAGGACGCCGGCGACGCGGCTCGAGAAGCCGCATTGGGGCATCGACTTGGAGCCCTTCATGTAGAGCACCACGTCATTGCTGGTGACGGTTTCGCGGATTCGGTCGAGGGCGGTCATGCCTCTCACTCCTGTCTGTGGGTATCTGTTCCGGTCAATCGGGGGCCCGGGTGGTCAGCGCGAGCGCATGGAGAGCGGCCTGTTCGCCGTCCATCTTCCCCTGCAGCGCCGCATAGACTGCCCGCTGCTGCTGGACGCGGTTCATGCCGCGGAAGCTCTCGTCGATCACCTGGGCAGCGAAATGGACGCCGTCATTGCTTCCGACCTGGATCGTGGCGTCGGGAAAGGCCGCGCGGATCATGTTTTCGATGTCACGGGCGGTAAGCGACATGGCAGACTCCGGGTTTCTTCAGGACGCAATGTAAGCCCCCCGCGCCGTGGCTGCAACGGGCCGGGCAGGGGTGGCCTGACACCGAATCCGTCACCCCCGTCATTGCGAGCGTCAGCGAAGGAAACCGGATCTCCCGGCGTCTCTCGCTTGCCGCGTCGGCAGCGCCTCCTCGCAATGACGAGGGGGAGGGCGCGACCCCGCCCTTTCCGGTGGATCAGCCGATCAACCCGTCAAGGGCGCTGTCCCAGAGCGCCAGCAGTCCGGCCATCGGTGCGGATTCCTCGCCAAGCCGGGCCGCATCGCCGCCGATCCTTCCCACCTGCGCTGCGGGCACGCCTGCCGCACGGGCCGCGTCGATCAGGGCTGCCGCGTCGTCCGTTGCGAGCAGGTAGCGGGCCTGATCCTCGCCGAAGAGCGACGAAATGCCGCCGTCGTCCAGCGCGAATCCCGTCCCCGCCTCGGCGGCCAGTTCAAAGGCGGCCAGCGCGAGCCCGCCGTCGGACAGGTCCGTTGCCGCGCGGATCAGGGTGCGATGGGCGAGGACGAAGGCCCCGTGCGCGGCCTCGGCCGCAAGGTCCACGGGCGGGGCCTCGCCCGCCTCGAGCCCGAAAGCCTCGGCCAGGAGTGCCGATTGGCCCAGATGTCCGCGCGTCTCACCCACCAGCACGAGCGTATCCCCCGGCCGGGCCGGCCCCTCGATGACCGCATCCGCCGCGACCAGCCCAACGCCGCCGATCGTCGGCGTGGGCTGGATCGGGATGCCGTCGGTTTCGTTGTAGAGCGAGACATTGCCCGACACGATCGGGAAGGCGAGCGCACGGCAGGCATCGCCGATTCCCTGGATCGCGCCGACGAGCTGGCCCATGACATCGGGCTTTTCGGGATTGCCGAAGTTGAGATTGTCCGTTGCCGCGAGCGGCGTGGCCCCGGTGGCGACGAGATTGCGGAACGCCTCGGCCACCGCCTGCCTGCCGCCCTCGCGGGGGTCTGCGGCGACATAGCGCGGGGTCACGTCCGAGGTGAAGGCGATGGCCTTGTCCGTGCCCCCGATGCGGATCACGCCCGCGCCGCTCCCCGGCGGGCGCAGGAGGCTCGTGTCGGCCTCGGTGGCGAACCGCTGCCAGACGCGCGCCTTGCGCCCGTAGTTGGGACTGCCGATCAGGACGCGCAGGGCGTCGAGCGAACTGATTTCGGGAATCTCGGGCAGCGGCGGCGGCGCGGGGCTTCCCCGCCAAGGCCGGTCATATTCCGGCGCGCTCGAGGCGAGTTTCGACAGGGGCAGGTCGGCTTTCACCTCATTGCCGTGCATGACGAGGAAACGATCCTCCTCCAGCGTCTCGCCGATCGCCGCGAATTCGAGGCCCCGGCGGGTGAAGATTTCGCGGGCCGCCTCCTCATGGCCGGGGCGCAGGACAACGAGCATCCGCTCCTGCGATTCCGACAGCATCATCTCGTAGGCGTCCAGATCCGCCTCTTTCAGCGGAACGCGGTCGAGGTCGAGCCGGATGCCGAGCCCGCCCTTGTCGCCCATCTCGACCGCCGAACAGGTCAGTCCGGCCGCGCCCATGTCCTGAATGGCGATGACCGCGCCCGATTCCATGAGTTCGAGCGTGGCTTCCATCAGCGCGCGACCCAGGGCCGCATCGCCGGTCTGGGTCTCGGGCAGGGTGATGCCCGAGCCGAATTCGGCCGAGGCCATCGTCGCCCCGCCCACGCCCTCGCGGCCGGTACGTGCGCCGAGATAGACGACGGGCATTCCCACGCCCGAGGCGGCGGAATAGAAGATCGAATCCGTCCGCACGACCCCGGCCGCGAAGGCGTTCACGAGGCAGTTGCCGTCATAGGAATGGTGAAAGCGCAATTCGCCACCCACGGTCGGCAGGCCGACCGTGCCTGCGTAATCGGCGATCCCCGCCACCGCGCCCTGCAGCAGTTCGGCGGTGCGCGGCGCACCCACGCGGCCGAAGCTCAGCGCGTTCATGGATGCGACGGGGCGCGCGCCCATGGTGAAGACATCGCGCAGGATGCCGCCCACGCCGGTGGCCGCGCCGTGAAAGGGGTTCAGTTGCGACGGATGGTTGTGGCTCTCCATCTTGAAGACCAGCGCCAGCCCGTCGCCGATATCGACGACACCCGCATTCTCGCCGGGGCCGCAGATGACCTGCGGACCCTCGGTCGGCAGGGTGCGCAGCCATTTCTTCGATGACTTGTAGGAACAATGCTCGTTCCACATGGCCGAGAAGATGCCAAGTTCGGTGTAGCTCGGGCTGCGACCGAGAATCGCGAGCATCCGCTCGTGTTCATCGGGCGCGATTCCGTGGGCGGCGACAAGTTCGGGGGTGATCTGCGGCTCGGTCATGGACTCCCTCGCGGCTGCAGCATGGCAAGGGCCTTCTAGTGAAGGCCGCGGGTGAGGAAAAGGTCCGGCTGTTGCGTTCGCCGCATCGTCCTGCCGTCATTGCGCGTGAAGCGAAGCAATCTGCCCGGCTGACGTGCAGATTGCCGTGTCGCCTGCGGCCCCTTGCAACGACGGGCGCGGGGTTGGCCCGGCCAAAAAAAAGCCGGGCACGAGGCCCGGCAAGTCCAACAGGGAGGTATGAAGAAGATGAGCCAGAGGCGTCATCGGCTTCAAGGCATGAGATAGGGCCCGGTCATGTGCCGATCAAGCATTAACGGGCTCCTGGCGTTACAAAGCTGCCATGCGGTTGCTGCATGGCTACACTCCCGGCCCGGATCAGCCCAGTTCCGCGACGCGGCGACGGTGGGCGATCACCTCTTCGGTGATGAAATCGCGGAACGCCATCACGCGTTTCGACTGTCGCAATTCCTCGGGAAAGGCGAGGAAAACCGGCACCTCGCCCGATTCGACACCCGGCAGCACGCGCACGAGTTCGGGGTAATCCTCGGTCACGTAGTCGGGCAGGATGCCGATGCCCAGATCGTTCAGGACCGCCTGCATGACGCCGAAATAGTCGTTGATGTTCAGGACGGATGCGATCTCGTATTGCAGCAGACGCTGCGCCAGATGCGCGCCCGCGGCCACCTGCGGCGAATTGGGCCGCTGGCAGATGAGCCGGTGGCGGACGATGTCGTCGACCTGTTCCGGCGTCCCGCGCGTCTCGAGATAGCGGCGCGAGGCATAGAGCTGCAGCCGCACCACCATGAGCCGCTTGCGGATCAGGTCGGCCTGGGTCGGCTCGCGCATGCGGATGGCGACATCGGCCTCGCGCATCGGCAGGTCGAGCACGCGCTCGTCCAGCATCAGGTCGATGCGCAGGTCGGGGTATTTCTCGTAAAGCCGCCCGAGGCGCGGGGCGAGCCAGAGCGCCCCGAAGGCGGTGGTGGTCGTCACCCGCAATTCACCGAAGATTTCCTCGGACGAGTCGCGGATCCGCGCGGCAGCGGTGTCGAGCCTGCGCGAAATGGAGCGGGTGGCCTCGAAAAGAAGCTCGCCCTGTTCGGTGAGGATGAGCCCGCGCGCATGGCGATGAAAGAGCGAGGTGTTCAGTTCTTCCTCGAGCGCGCGA
Organism: uncultured Rubellimicrobium sp.; assembly: GCA_964443055.1. Lineage (GTDB taxonomy): Bacteria > Pseudomonadota > Alphaproteobacteria > Rhodobacterales > Rhodobacteraceae > JADYZU01. Next base: position 1,943 of record CAYUBT010000130.1, on the reverse strand, counting down.
ATCTGGCGGCTGACGGCGGATTGGGACAGGTGCAGCACCTCACCCGCATGGGTAAGGCTGCCGGCGTCGGCCACCGCATGGAAAATCCGCAACCTGTCCCAGTCCAGCCCGTGCATCGCATCCTCTGCGTCCCCGCGCGGCCGGGATGGCGCACAGGCGCGCCCTTCTACCTCTTGACGTGCCCGTCACGCAATCTCCAAGTCCTGCGGACTCGCGGAAAACTGCCGCAATTCCCCCACGTCATTGCGGCAGGCGCAGCCGGTGCGGCAATCCGGTATCGTCCGGGTCGTCCGGGTCGTGTCGTCATGGACCGTTTGCGACCGTGAGCGGCCCCCGACCTTGCCCGAGCCTGTTTCGCCGGATTTTTGAATGCGGAGTTCTGCTTGCCTATGCGGTATTCCGCCTGCAACCTGCAGATCATGTTGCGAGAGAGGGAGCGCTGCAGATGAACGTGATCACGGAAGACACCGTTCTGGCATTCAGGGAGGCCGCCAGCATGCAGCCGCTTGCGGATGGTGCGGTGATCCTGCTGGCCGACAGCGGCCAGCTCTATACGGCCAACAGCACGACCGAGGCCATTCTGCGCCATGTCGACGGGCAGCGGCGCGTTGCTGAGCTGGCGGCCGCGCTTTGCGAGGAGTTCGACATCGGCCTCGAAGCGGCGACGGCTGACGTCATCGAGATCATCGAACGGCTGGTCGGGGAAGGTGTGCTCGGTGTCGCAAGACAGGATGGGCAGCGGACGGATGCCTGAATGTGCATATCCGGCGACCGGGACGATGCGCGCATGACATCGACACGACGGATGCCGATCACCCGCTGCTACGATCTGGGGCCCACGCGACTCGCGGTCGCGGCCGGGCGCGATGATCTGCTCGAAGGGTTCGAACGCTTCCTCGGCGAGCGCGGCGGGCTCGATTCCGGGGCCTGCACATTCTCGATCGCCATCCGGACAGGCGGGGTGGAGCCCGTGCCCGATGATGCCGAGCTTCTCTACAGCGGGCCGTTGCAGGATGAGGGCGACTGCAGTTTCGCCCGCGCCGGGCAGAGATATTTCATGTCCTTCCCCGGCGAGGCGCGGATGGTCATCGACCCCGTCGGCAGGGGGGCGGATATCGTCATTTCACCCGATTTCCCGCGGCGGGCCAGTGGCAGCCTGGTTCCGATCGCCGTGGAATATGCGCTCGACCTCGAGGATCAGCAGGTCGTCCACGCGGCCGGCCTCGCCTTGCCGGGAGAGAGGGGCATGGTCCTGGTCTCGGCACCGAGCGGGACCGGCAAGACGACAACTGCGCTGGCGCTGGCAAGATGCGGGCTGCGGTTCGCCGCCGATGACGTGATGGTGCTGAGGCGCGAGCGGGACGGCATTGTTGCATGGGGCCTGCCGCGCGCGCTCAACGTGCATCGTGACACGGCGGCGATGATGCCGTGGCTTGCGCTGCCGCCGGAGTGGAACAGGCTGGGGGAACAGTCCGTGCCTCGCCGCAGCCTCGCACCCGCGGTCGTGCTCGAGGACAGGGAATTGCCGGTGGCCCGGTTGCTGTTGCTTCAGCGCGGGGATCGCACGGCGATCGAACCGCTGGGGGCGACAGAGATGCTGGCTGCGCTGGCGGCGGACAATGTCCGCTATTCCACGGCTGGGCTCACGCCACTTCAGGATCGCCGTTTCGGGATGCTTGCGGATCTGGCCAGACAGGTGCCCGCATGGCGTCTCACGCTCCCGGAGGGGCTGGAGGGTGTCGGGACGATCGCCACCCACCTTGGTGAATGATGATGAAATCCGCGCACGACACGCCAAGGGCTTCCCGGTTGCTTCAGGACGCCCCCGCCAAACGGAATGGAATGGTTGCCCTACTTTATAACGAGCGGGGCGCTGCCGCCAGCAGCTACCGCCGAGAGCTTCTCGCGCTTCTCAAGTGCAGGCTTGATATAGATTTTCTTCA
>CAYUBT010000129.1:0-7360 GCA_964443055.1 uncultured Rubellimicrobium sp. | reverse complement strand
GGCGGCGCAGGACGATCCCAACAGCCCGATTGCCGGGATGCCGGTCCTCGAATGCTGGAAGGCGGCGCATGTGATCGTGCTCAAGCGAGGGCAGGGCACCGGCTATTCGGGGATCGAGAATCCGCTGTTCTTCAAGGAGAACACGCGGATGTTCTATGGCGACGCGAAGAAGTCGCTCGATGATCTGTTGACGCGGATTCCGTAGGGGCGGCGACAACAGGCAACCGGGCGGGTCAGCGCGCCTGCCCGACACTCTCCCTCGACGGGGCCGCGCGGCGCGGAGGCGCGGCCTCGCTCCAGCCCCCGGGCGGCAGGCCGTCGAGCGTCCAGTCCCCGATCCGCCAGCGCAGGAGGCGCAGCGTCGGAAAACCGGCGGCGGCGGTCATGCGACGCACCTGACGGTTGCGGCCTTCGGTGATCGTTATTTCGAGCCATGTATCCGGCACGGTCAGCCGTTCGCGCACAGGCGGATGGCGCGGCCAGAGCGCGGGCGGCTCGATCCGCCGCACGATCGCGGGAAGGGTCGGGCCGTCGCGCAGGATGATTCCCTTGCGCAGAGGCGTGAGGTCGTCTTCCGTGGGCGCGCCCTCGACCTGGGCGAGATAGGTCTTCTCCATCCCGTGACGCGGCTCGGCGATCCGCGCCTGCAGGCGGCCGTCATCGGTGAGGATCAGCAGGCCCTCGGAGTCGCGGTCGAGGCGGCCTGCCGGATAGACCCGCGGAGGCAGGCCGAACCGCGCGAGCGTCGCGGCGCGTTCCCCGCCGCCGGTGAACTGCGAGAGGACGCCATAAGGCTTGTTGAACAGGATCAGCCGCGCCATGGTGCCTGACTAGCAAAAAATGTGCATTTGCAACAGCCCCGGAGCTGCGCCGCGGCCTCGAATCCCGGCATCGCGAGGAGGCGAAGCCAGTGCGGCAAGCCAGAGACGGGGGACGCTGGCATGCTTCGCTGGCACTCGCGATGACGAAAGGTGCGGCGGATGCTGTCGGCCCGGTCGGGCCGTGATCTTGCGGGCCCCTCAGCCTGTACACTTCATGTGGAAACCCTGGTCGATCATGTCCGATGGCGCGACGGGATAATCGCCCGAAAAGCAGGCGTCGCAATACTGGGGCGCATCGTTGTTGCGGCCGTCCGGTTCGCCCACGGCGCGGTAAAGCCCGTCGAGCGAGATGAAGCGAAGGGAGTCCACACGCAGATGTTCGCGCATGTCGTCCTCGCTCATGGTCGCAGCCAGCAGTTTCTCGCGCCGGGGCGTGTCGACGCCGTAGAAGCAGGGCCAGGCGGTGGGCGGCGAGGCGATGCGGAAATGCACCTCGGTCGCGCCCGCATCGAGCACCATCTGCGTGATCTTGCGGCTGGTCGTGCCGCGCACCACCGAATCATCGACCAGCACCACCCGCTTGCCCGCGATCAGCGCACGGTTCACGTTGAGTTTGAGCCGCACGCCCATGTTGCGGATCTGGTCGGTGGGCTCGATGAAGGTGCGGCCCACATACTGGTTGCGGATGATCCCCATGCCGAAGGGAATCCCGGTTTCCTGCGCATAGCCGATCGCGGCGGGCGTGCCGGAATCGGGGACCGCGCAGACGAGATCGGCCTCGGCCGGGGCCTCGCGTGCCAGTTCCACGCCGATCTGGCGGCGGTTCTCGTAGACCGAACGGCCGCCGATAATCGAATCGGGGCGGCTGAAATAGACATGTTCGAAGATGCAGAAGCGCGGGCGACGCCTGCGGAAAGGGAAATGGCTCTCCAGCCCGTGCGCATCGGAGATCACCACCATTTCGCCGGGCTCCACATCGCGCAGGAAGGTCGCGCCGATGATGTCCAGCGCGCAGGTCTCGGACGCCAGCACCCAGCCTTCGCCAAGCCGCCCCAGGACGAGCGGGCGCACGCCGAGCGGATCGCGGCAGCCGACGAGTTCCTCGCCGGTCATGGCGATGACGGAGAAGGCCCCCTCGCATTTGCGCAGGGCGTCCTCGATCCGGTCGGGGAGATTGCGGCCCATCGAGCGGGCCATGAGATGGATCATGCATTCGGTGTCGGAACTCGACTGGAAGATCGAGCCGCGCGCGATCAACTCGCGCCTCAGCGCGAGCCCGTTGGTGAGATTGCCGTTATGGGCGACGGCCACGCCGCCGAGTTCCAGTTCGCCGAAGAAGGGCTGCACGTCGCGGAGTGCCACCGGACCCTTGTGACCCGAGGTCGCATAGCGGACATGACCGATCCCCATTGCGCCCGGCAGGGTGTCGATCACATCATGCGAGGTGAAATTGTCGCGCACATGGCCCATGCGCCGCGCGACATGGAAGCCGGTGCGATCATGTGTGAGGATGCCCCCCGCCTCCTGCCCGCGATGCTGGAGGGCATGGAGGCCGAGAGCCACGAATTGTGCGGCGTCGGTGACGCCGATGATGCCGAACACGCCGCATTCCTCGTGCGGGTGGTCGTCATCCGGGGGCAGGTCGGGGAGCATGAGAAGGCGGCTTTCCGTGACGGCGGGACTCGCGCGCGGCCCTCTTAGACCCGCACCCGTCCGGTGTCACCCGCCAATTCCGGTTATTCGGCCGCCGCAGGTGCCGAAGGCGTGACAGGTGCGGCCGGAGCCTCGCAGCTCGACATCAGGCGCTGGTATTGCTCGGTTATCCAGCCCAGGGCGCGTTCGGGATTCTGTCCCTCGATCCGTTCGGTCAGGCGCGAGAAGACCGCTGCGGCGCGGCTGTCCTCGACCATGGCGATATCCTGGGCGGAAAGGACGGTCTCGTAGATGAAGAAGGCGATGGCGATGAGGATCACCCCGCGCAGTACGCCGAAGAGGAAGCCGAGCCCCTGATCGACCGACCCCAGGGCTGAGCGCTGCACGACCGAGGAAAAGAGCGGCGTGAAGATCGAGGCGAGGACCAGGGCCACCGCGAAGATCGCAGCGAAGGCCGCGACGACCGACAGTTCGCAGGAATCGCCGATGAAATCTCCGACGAGCGGCACCTGCCGCACGAGCGGCTGCAACTGGCCCGCGAAGAGGAAGGCCACGATGGCCGCCACGACCCAGCCGGCGATGGCCAGCGTCTCGCGCACGAAACCGCGTGAATAAGCGAGAAGCGCCGACAGCACGATGATGACGCCCACCACCCCGTCGATGAGTGTGAAACCCTGCATCAACCAACCGCTCCGTTGCCGCCGTCCGGACCAGGGCCGAACAGCGCAGCAATGACTGCGGGCAGATCGGGGAATTCGCGCAGGTCCAGACCTGCCTCTCCATCCCCGCCCGCATCCCGACGCCCCGCACGCCGCGGGCGCACGGGCAGGATGGCGCCGGTAAAACCAAGTTTCCGGGCTTCTTTCAACCTGTTTTCAGCCTGAGCGACCGGCCGCAGCGCGCCGGAGAGGCCGATTTCGCCGAAAGCGCAGAGCTGTGGGTCAATGATCACACCCGTCCGCGCCGAGGCGAGTGCGAGTGCGACGGCCAGATCGGCAGCAGGTTCCGAGATGCGCAGGCCGCCCGCGACATTGAGATAGACATCGAGTCCGGCAAAGCTCATCCCCGCGCGCGCGTCCATCACCGCCAGGATCATGGCAAGCCGCGCGCCGTCCCAGCCCACCGAACTGCGCCGCGCCTGGCCCGAGGGGGCGGGGGCGACAAGCGCCTGAATCTCGCACAGCACCGCGCGTGACCCCTCGATCCCGGCGAGGATCACCGAGCCGGGCGCGGCGCGGGCGCGTTCGGAGAGAAACAGTGCGGAGGGGTTCTTCACCTCGATGAGGCCGCGCCCGGTCATCTCGAAGACGCCGATTTCGCCCGACGGGCCGAAGCGGTTCTTGACCGCGCGCAGGATGCGGAACTGGTGGCTGCGGTCACCCTCGAAATAGAGGACGGTATCGACCATATGCTCGACGATACGCGGCCCGGCGATGGCACCGTCCTTCGTGACATGGCCGACAAGGACGACGGCGATCCCGCGTTTCTTGGCAAGCGTGGTCAGTTCATGGGCGGCGGCACGCACCTGACCAACGGTGCCGGGTGCGGAATCGAGGGAATCGAGCCACATCGTCTGGATCGAATCGATCACCACCAGATCGGGGGCTTCGGCTTCGATGGTCGCGAGGATGTCGCGCAGCGCGGTTTCCGAGGCGAGCCGCACCGGGCTTTCCGCCAGCCCGAGGCGATCGGCACGCATCTGCACCTGCGCGGCCGATTCCTCGCCCGTCACATAAAGCACCTTGAGTCCCCCCCGTGCGAACCGTGCGGCCGCCTGCAGCAGAAGCGTCGATTTGCCGATCCCGGGATCGCCGCCGAGCAGCAATGCGGATCCCGCGACCAGGCCACCGCCCAGCACCCGGTCGAGTTCGACCACGCCCGATTCAACACGGGGCGGAGCATCCGTGGCCGCGGCAAGGTCGGTCAGCGCCACGACCTGGCCGCGCCTCAGGCCCGAGGGGCTCGCGCCCTCCTCGATGATGCTGTTCCAGGCCCCGCAGGCGTCGCAACGCCCGGCCCATTTGGCCTGACCCGCCCCGCAGGCGGTGCAGCGATAGGCGAGTTCCGCAGCCATGCGGCCTTGTGGCGCGGAAGGGGCGGGCGCGCAAGACGGGGCGGCGGTTCCTCTTCCCCTCGTCATTGCGAGGAGCCGGAGGCGACGCGGCAATCTACCCGGTGGGCAAGTGGAAAGGAGTAGGTTGTTTCGCTACGCTCGCAATGACGGACGGGGCGATGCGGGTTCGGAGCCCTGCTCCGGTGCAGCAGGCGCTTTACCGTGCCGGGGCTGCGGGCTATTGCGGGCGGGTCCGAGACCCTGGGGGACGTGATGACCAGCCTTGCCGAGATCCGCTCGACCTTTCTCGATTTCTACGCCCGCAACGGCCATGAGATCCTGCCCTCCTCGCCGCTCGTGCCGCGCAATGACCCGACGCTCATGTTCACCAACTCGGGCATGGTGCAGTTCAAGAACATCTTCACCGGGCTCGAGCCGCGCCCCTTCCCGCGCGCGACCACATCGCAGAAATGCGTACGCGCCGGAGGCAAGCACAATGATCTCGACAATGTGGGCTATACGGCCCGGCACCACACGTTCTTCGAGATGCTGGGGACCTTCTCCTTCGGCGACTATTTCAAGGACCAGGCGATCCCCTTCGCATGGGAGTTGTTGACGAAGGACTTCGGGCTGAACAAGGATCGGCTGCTCGTCACCGTCTATCACACGGACGACGAGGCGGCAGCGATCTGGAAGACGGTCTCGGGCCTGCCGGACGAGCGCATCATCCGCATCGCCACCTCCGACAATTTCTGGACCATGGGCCCGACCGGCCCCTGCGGCCCCTGCACCGAAATCTTCTACGACCACGGCCCTTCGATCTGGGGCGGCCCGCCCGGATCGGCCGAGGAGGACGGCGACCGTTTCATCGAGCTCTGGAACCTCGTCTTCATGCAATACGAGCAGTTCGAGGAGGGCTCGCGCCGCGATCTGGCCGCCAAATCCATCGACACCGGCATGGGGCTCGAGCGGATCGGCGCGCTCCTGCAGGGCAAGCACGACAATTACGACACCGACCTGATGCGGGCGCTGATAGAGGCTTCGGCCAATGCGTCCTCCACCGATCCGGACGGGCCGACCAAGATTCACCACCGGGTCATCGCCGATCACCTGCGCTCGACCTCGTTCCTGATCGCGGATGGCGTCATGCCCTCGAACGAGGGGCGCGGCTATGTGCTGCGCCGGATCATGCGCCGGGCGATGCGCCATGCGCATATGCTCGGGGTGGATGCGCCGCTGATGTATCGGCTCGTGCCCGCGCTGGTGCGGCAGATGGGGGCGGCTTACCCCGAACTCGTGCGTGCCGAGGCGCTGATCACCGAGACCCTGCGCGGCGAGGAGACACGCTTCCGCCAGACGCTCGACCGGGGCCTGCGGTTGCTGGATGATGAACTGGCAAGGCTGCCCGAAGGTGCGGACCTGCCCGGCGAGGCGGCTTTCCGGCTCTACGATACCTACGGCTTCCCGCTCGACCTGACCCAGGACGCCCTGCGCGAACGCGGCCGCGCGGTGGATGTTGCCGGGTTCGATGACGCGATGACCGAACAGCGCGCCCGTGCCCGCGCCTCATGGGCCGGATCGGGCGAGGCGGCGCAATCGCGCATCTGGTTCGAACTGGCCGAGGAACACGGCACGACCGAATTTCTGGGCTATGACACCGAATCCGCCGAGGGCGTCATCCTCGCGCTGGTGAAGGACGGGGCGGCGTCGGGCACGGCCTCGACCGGGGACGAGGTGCAGGTCGTCGTCAACCAGACGCCATTCTACGCCGAATCGGGCGGGCAGGTCGGCGATGCGGGCTGGATCCGCACCGATACCGGATTGATCGAGGTGACCGACACGCGCAAGACCGCCGGGGTCTTCGCCCATATCGGCCGTGTGGCTGAGGGCGAGGTGGCGCGCGGCCAGCCCGCCCAGCTTGAACTCGACCACAGGCGCAGGGCTGCAATCCGGGCCAATCACTCGGCCACCCACCTTCTGAACGAGGCCCTGCGGCGAACGCTTGGCGATCATGTCGCGCAGAAAGGGTCGCTGAACGCACCCGACCGGCTGCGGTTCGACTTCTCGCATCCCTCCGCGCTGACGGCCGACGAGACCGCGCGGATCGAGGCCGAGATCAACGCGTTCGTGCGCCAGAACGCCCCGGTTGAAACCCGGATCATGACGCCGGACGATGCCCGCGCCCTTGGGGCGCAGGCGCTGTTCGGCGAGAAATACGGCGACGAGGTGCGCGTCGTCTCGATGGGTGTGCTCGATGGCTCGGGCAAGGGTGAACGCGGGCGCACCTATTCGATTGAACTCTGCGGCGGCACCCATGTCGGGCGCACGGGCGAGATCGGCGCGGTGGTCCTGCTGGGTGACACGGCCTCCTCCGCCGGGGTACGGCGGATCGAGGCGCTCACCGGGCAGGCCGCGCTCGACCATCTGCGCGGGCAGGAGGCCCGGCTGGTCGAGATCGCGCAGATGCTCAAGGCCCCCGTGGGCGAGGCGGCTTCGCGGGTTCATGCGCTGGTGGATGAGCGTCGGGCGTTGGCTGATGAAGTCGCAAAGCTGCGCCGTGAATTGGCGCTGGCCGGTGGCCCTGCTGCTGAGGTCGAGGCCGAACAGATCAGCGGCATCGCTTTCCGTGCGCGGGTGCTCCATGGCGTCTCTGGCCGTGACCTGCCGCCGATCATCGACCAGATGAAGGGAGAGATCGGCTCGGGCGCGGTGCTGCTCGTGGCGGAAGCGGACGGCAAGGCCGCGGTGGCGGCCGGGGTGACAGCTGATCTGACGTCGCGGCTTTCGGCGGTCGATCTGATCCGCGCGGCGGTGGCGGCGCTTGGCGGCAAGG